>NZ_JBICYB010000001.1:86121-556412 GCF_043200575.1 Streptomyces sp. NPDC048392 | reverse complement strand
CGGTGGCCCGGGATCGTCCCGGGCCACCGCCCTTCTCGTGTCTCGCGCCTCGGTGCCACGCGGCTCAGCTGAAGGAGTCGCCGCAGGCGCAGGAGCCCGTCGCGTTGGGGTTGTCGATCGTGAAGCCCTGCTTCTCGATGGTGTCCACGAAGTCGATGGTGGCGCCGCCCAGGTACGGGGCGCTCATGCGGTCGGTGGTGACCTTGACGCCGCCGAAGTCCTTCACCACGTCACCGTCGAGCGAGCGCTCGTCGAAGAAGAGCTGGTAACGCAGGCCGGAGCAGCCGCCGGGCTGGACGGCGACGCGCAGGGCGAGGTCCTCGCGGCCCTCCTGGTCGAGCAGGGCCTTGACCTTGGCCGCGGCGGCGTCGGTCAGGACGATGCCGTCGGTGACGGTGGTGGTCTCGTCCGATACGGACATCTACATCTCTCCAAGGTTGTACGGAGACTGCTTGCCGACGGTTCCAACCGGCGGGGCCGCGGAATCATTCCGGGACGGACCCCGTGTCTTGTCCCTCGGCCTTCCCTTCATGCTCGCACACGCCCCGGACAGCGGACAGCGGCCGTGGACGGGGCCTGTGGACGGCGGCTCGGGCACCGGGATTCACGTCACACCGACACTATGGGCGTCGTCAAAGTGACGTGAACCGGTTATGATAGATAGCGTCAGTTCGACGAAAACTAGAAAGGGTGCGTGTCGTGACCACCGCCCAAACCCAGGGGCTCGACGTACAGCCGACGCCCCTCGCCCTGCTGCTGCTCGGCCGTGAGGCCGACCCGAGGAGCGAGCGTGGTGTGGAGTGCCCCGGCGACCTGCCCTCGCCCTCCGACCCCGACCTGGTCGAGCGCGCCCGTGCGGCCAAGGAGAAGCTCGGCGACAAGGTCTTCGTGCTCGGTCACCACTACCAGCGCGACGAGGTCATCCAGTTCGCCGACGTCACGGGCGACTCCTTCAAGCTGGCCCGGGACGCGGCCGCGCGCCCGGAGGCCGAGTACATCGTCTTCTGCGGTGTGCACTTCATGGCCGAGTCGGCCGACATCCTGACTTCGGACGACCAGAAGGTGGTCCTGCCCGACCTGGCCGCCGGCTGCTCCATGGCGGACATGGCCACCGCCGAGCAGGTCGCCGAGTGCTGGGACGTGCTGGCCGAGGCCGGGGTCGCCGAGCAGGTCGTGCCCGTCTCGTACATGAACTCGTCCGCGGACATCAAGGCGTTCACCGGCAAGCACGGCGGCACCATCTGCACCTCCTCCAACGCCGAGCGCGCCCTGAACTGGGCCTTCGAGCAGGGCGAGAAGGTGCTCTTCCTGCCCGATCAGCACCTGGGCCGCAACACGGCGGTGCGGGACATGGGGATGTCCCTGGAGGACTGCGTCGTCTACAACCCGCACCGGCCGAACGGCGGGCTGACCGCCGGGGAGCTGCGCGCCGCGAAGATGATCCTGTGGCGGGGTCACTGCTCGGTGCACGGCCGCTTCAGCCTCGACTCGGTCGACGACGTGCGTGAGCGCATACCGGGCGTGAACGTCCTGGTGCACCCGGAGTGCCGGCACGAGGTCGTGGCCGCGGCGGACTACGTCGGCTCGACCGAGTACATCATCAAGGCCCTGGAGGCCGCCCCGGCCGGTTCCAAGTGGGCCATCGGGACGGAGCTGAACCTGGTCCGGCGGCTGGCGAACCGTTTCGCCGCCGAGGACAAGGAGATCGTCTTCCTCGACAAGACCGTCTGCTTCTGCTCGACCATGAACCGCATCGACCTCCCGCACCTGGTCTGGACGCTGGAGTCGCTGGCCGAGGGCACCCTCGTCAACCGCATCGAGGTGGACAAGGAGACGGAGGCGTTCGCGAAGCTGGCGCTGGAGCGGATGCTCGCCCTGCCGTAGAGGGGTGTTCTCCACCCGCCCGTCCGTGCGGAGTGGCGCGAACGGCGCGGGTCCCGCCCGACCTTCAGGCCGGGCGGGACCCGCGCCGTTTTCCGCGGTCTCAGACCTTCGCGGGCTCCGGCTCGTCCGGGGCCGCCGCCCGGGGCGGGACCTGGCCCTTCTTCGCCGCCCGCTTCTCCGCGCGCCGCTCCTTGCGCAGCTCCACCATCGCGTAGAGCGTCGGGACCAGCAGCAGCGTCAGCAGGGTCGAGGTGATCAGGCCGCCGATGACGACCACCGCGAGCGGCTGGGCGATGAAGCCGCCCTCGCCGGTGACGCCCAGCGCCATCGGCAGCAGGGCGAAGATCGTCGCCAGGGCCGTCATCAGGATCGGCCGCAGACGGTGGCGGCCGCCCTCGATCACGGCCTCCACGACGCCGTTCCCCTGTTTGCGGTACTGGTTGATCAGGTCGATCAGCACGATGGCGTTGGTGACCACGATGCCGATCAGCATCAGCATGCCGATCATCGCCGGGACGCCCATCGGGGTACCCGTGGCGATCAGCAGGCCGATCGCTCCGGTCGCCGCGAACGGGATCGACACCAGCAGGATCAGCGGCTGGGCCAGCGACCGGAAGGTGCCGACCAGCAGCATGAACACGAGGGCGATCGCCGCGAGCATGGCGAGGCCCAGGTTGACGAAGGCCTCGTCCTGGTCGGCGGTGACGCCGCCGATCTCGGCCGTGGCGCCGGCCGGCAGGTCAAGACCGTCGATCCTCGACTGGAGGTCCGCGCCCACCGCACCCGTGTTGTCGCCGGTCGGCTTGGCCGTGACGGTCGCCGCGCGCCGGCCGTCGATGCGGGTCATGGAGACGGGGCCGTCCACCAGGCGCACGGCGGCGATGTCACCGAGCTTGACCGGGCCCAGGTTCAGGGCCTTGAGCTGGGCCATCGTCTCGGCGGGCTGCGCCGAGCGGATGACCACGTCGCGCTCGGTGCCGTCCAGGGTCGCCTTGGCCGCCGGGGTGCCGCGCACGGCCTGGGCGACTGCCGCGCCGAGCGTCTGGTCGGTGAACCCGGCCCCGGCGGCCTTCGCGTTGGCCCTGACCGAGACGCGCGGCACGCTCTGCGCCAGGTCACTGGTGACGTCGGTGACGTCGTCGAGCCCGGCGACCGCCTCGCGGACCTTCTCCGCGGCCTCGCGGAGCACCTGGGCGTCGGCCGCCTTGACGACGACGCTCAGGTCCTGGCTGCCGAAGCCGTCACCGGCGGCGACCGTGGTGGTGCCGATGCCGTCGAGCTTCGCCAGCCCGTCCTCGACGTGGTCCTGGACGTCCTCGTAGGACGCCGAGTCCTCCAGCATGATCTGGTACGAGGCCTGGTTGGTGTCCGTGCCGCCGCCGAAGGCGGCCATGAAGCCGGACGAGCCGATGGTGACCTGGTAGTCCTTGATGCCGTCGGTGCCGCCGAGCAGCTTCTCGACCTTCCTGGCCTGGGCGTCGGTCGCGCCGAGACTGGCGCCGGGCTTCAGCTCCTGCTTGATGCTGAGGACCTTCTGGTCGCCCTGGTCGAAGAAGTTGGTCTTCAGCAGCGGCGCCATGCCGAAGGTGCCGACCAGCACGACGACGGCGATGGCGACGCTGGTCAGACGGCGGCGGGTGGCGAAGCGCAGGACGGGGACGTAGAAGCGCTGGAGGCGGCTCCTGGCCTCCTTCTCCTCGGCCAGCCTGCGGGCCTCGGCCGCGTCCTCGGGGGCGCCCTTCGGGGGCCGCAGGAACCAGTACGACAGGACCGGCACGACCGTCAGCGACACCAGCAGGGACGCCAGCAGCGCCGCGGTGACGGTGAGGCTGAAGGAGCCGAACAGCTGGCCGACCATGCCGCCGACCAGACCGATCGGCAGGAACACGGCGACCGTGGTGAGCGTGGACGAGGTGACCGCTCCGGCGACCTCGCGGACGGCGTCGAGGATGGCCGCCCGGCGCTCCTCGCCGTAGCCGAGGTGCCGCTTGATGTTCTCCAGGACCACGATCGAGTCGTCGACGACCCGGCCGATGGCGATGGTCAGCGCGCCCAGCGTCAGCATGTTGAGCGACAGGTCGCGCGTCCACAGGACGATCAGGGCCAGCACCACCGACAGCGGGATGGAGACCGCGGTGACCAGGGTGGAGCGGATGGAGGCCAGGAAGACCAGGATGACCAGGACGGCGAAGAGCAGGCCGAGCCCGCCCTCCGTGGTCAGCCCCGAGATGGCCTTGGAGACCGCGGGACCCTGGTCGCTGACCACGGTGAGGGTGGCGTCGGAGCCGAGCTGTTCGCGCAGGCCGGGGAGCTTGTCCTCGACGGCGTTCGAGATGGAGACCGCGCTGCCGTCGTGGTCCATCGTCACGGCGACCGCGAGGGAGGGCTTGCCGTTGGTGCGGGTGAGGGAGTCGGCCTTGGCCTCCTCCTCGACGGTGGCGACGTCGCCGAGGCGGACCGGCTTTTCGACGCCCTCACCGGTGACCATGAGGTTCCGGATCTGCTCGATCGAGGTGAAGCCGCCGCCGACCTGGACGGTGCGGTTGGCGCCCGCCTCGTCGAAGGAACCGGCCGGCACGGTCGCGCCGCCGGCCTGGAGGGACTGGGCGAGCGCCTGCGGGCTCACCCCCGCCGCGGCCGTCCTGGTCTGGTCCGGCGTGACGGTGACCTGGACGTCGCGCACACCGTCGACCACGACCTGGGCGACGCCGTCGATGTCCTTCAGCTCGGAGACGACCGTCTTGTCGAGCTGGTCGGCCAGCGCCTGCTGGTCCTTGTCCGAGGTGACGGCGAGGACGACGGTCGGGATGTCGTCCGTCGAGCCGGAGACGACCTGCGGGTCCACGTCGTCCGGGAGCTGGGCGCGGGCCCGGTTCACGGCCTGCTGGACGTCGGCGACGAGCTGCTGGGTGTCCGGGCCGTAGTCGAAGGACGCCATGATGACGGCGTTGCCCTCGCTGGCGGTGGAGGTGACGCCCGAGATCCCGTCGACGGCCTCGAGGCTGTCCTCGATCGGCTCGACGACCTGCTTCTCGACCACGTCAGGCGAGGCACCCGGGTAGGGGGCGAGCACCGACACCATGGGCAGTTCGATGGTGGGCAGCAGCTGCTGCTTGAGCTGGGGGATCGCGATCGCCCCGAAGACGAGCGCGACGATCGACATCAGCCCTGTCAGGGCCCGTTGCGCGAGGCTGAATCTCGACAGCCAGGACATGGGTCAGGGTCTCTCTTCTGTGGCCGAGCGGGGGACGGGGCACATGGCGCGCCGGGCGCGGGCGACACGAGTGGGCGCCCACCCCAACACCCTGGGCCATGCGCGCCCCCGGTTCCCTAGACCCCAGGTCCATTTCCTTATGCGGCGCATACTCCCGCCGCAGTACACGCGGGTAGAGGTCACTCCACCCTCGGACGTACCAGCCCGGATTCGTACGCGATGACGACCAGCTGGGCCCGGTCGCGGGCGCCCAGCTTGGCCATGGCCCGGTTGACGTGCGTCTTCACGGTGAGCGGGCTGACCTCCAGCCGCTCGGCGATCCCGTCGTTCGAGTGCCCGCCGGCGACCTGGACCAGCACCTCGCGCTCCCGCACGGTCAGCGACTCCAGCCGCTCGGCGCGGGCCGGGTCGCGGTCCTCGTCGGCCGTGCCCTGCTGGGCGAGGAAGCGGGCGATCAGCCCCTTGGTGGCGGTCGGCGACAGCAGCGCCTCGCCGCCGGCCGCGACGCGGATCGCGCTGAGCAGCTCCTCGGGCTCCGAACCCTTGCCGAGGAAGCCGGAGGCACCGGCCCGCAGCGACTGCACCACGTAGTCGTCGACCTCGAAGGTGGTCAGTATGACCACGCGGACCTGGGCCAGGGCAGGGTCGGCGCTGATCATGCGGGTGGCGGCGAGACCGTCCGTGCCGGGCATCCGGATGTCCATCAGCACCACGTCGGCCCGCCGTTCGGCGGCCAGCCGGGCCGCCTCCGCGCCGTCGGACGCCTCCCCCACCACCTCCATGTCGGGCTCCGAGTCGACCAGGACCCGGAAGGCGCTGCGCAGCAGCGCCTGGTCGTCGGCGAGCAGGACACGGATCGTCATACGGGGTCCTCCACGGCATCGGTGCGGGTTCTGACCGGAAGGATCGCATGGACCCGGAAACCGCCTCCGTAGCGGGGACCGGTGGTGAGGGTGCCGCGCACGGCGGTGACGCGCTCGCGCATGCCGAGGAGGCCGTGACCGCCGCCGTCGGCCGACGCCTCGCCGTCCCCCGTGCCGTCGTCCAGCACGGTCACCTCGATGTTCGGCCCCACCCGTACGACGCTGACCTCGGCCCTGGCCTTCTCCCCCGCGTGCTTGCGCACGTTGGTCAGCGCCTCCTGGATGATGCGGTAGGCGGCCAGGTCGACGGCGGCGGGCAGACCGGTGCCCTGGTCGGTGCGGGCCACCTCGACGTGCAGTCCGGCGTGGTGGAAGGTGCCCACCAGTTCGTCGAGGCGGGCGAGGCCGGGAGCGGGCTCGGTCGGTGCCTCCGGATCGCCGGACTGGCGCAGCAGACCCACGGTGGCGCGCAGCTCGTCCAGCGCCGACCGGCTGGCCTCCCGTACGTGGGCGAGGGCCTCCTTGGCCTGGTCGGGCCGCTTGTCCATGACATGCGAGGCGACCCCGGCCTGGACGTTGACCAGCGCGATGTGGTGGGCGACCACGTCGTGCAGGTCGCGGGCGATGCGCAGCCGTTCCTCGGCGACCCGGCGGCGGGCCTCCTCCTCGCGGGTGCGCTCGGCCTTCTCGGCCCGGTCGCGGATGGCCTGTACGAAGGCCCGGCGGCTGCGGACCGCGTCCCCGGCGGTGGCGCCGATGCCGGTCCAGGCGAAGACGGCGAGGTTCTCCTGCGCGTACCAGGGCATGGGGCCGGCCAGCATGGCGGCGCCGGTGAGGACCGTCATGGTGAGCAGGCCGACCCGCCAGGTGGTGGGCCGGTCGGTGGAGGCCGCGACCGTGTAGAGGGCGATCACGGCGGACATGACGACGGGGGCGCGGGGGTCCCCGGTGACGCTCTCGACGACGGAGATGCAGCCGGTGACGCCGAGGACGGCCAGCGGTGCGCGGCGGCGGAAGGCGAGGGCGGCGGCGCCGACGGCCATGAGGGCGAGGCTGAGCGCGTCGGGGGTGCGCAGGCCCCAGCTGACGCCCTTCGGGCCGTGCGGGTCCACGAAGGAGCCGGCGACCATGCACACCAGGACGGCCGCGGCGAGTGCGGTGTCCAGCGCGGAGGGGTGGGCGCCGAGGGTGCAGCGGGCGCGGGCGAGGGTGCTCACGGCTGTTTACGGTAACCGGAGTGGGCTTGTCCCATGGGTGGGCCCGCATTCAGTGGGCGTCGGCCGGGGGCCGCGGCCCCCGGATCCGGTCTGTACGGCCTCGTCCTCGAACGCCGGACGGACCGAGAGACGCACACGCCACCAACACCGGGGAACCGAGCGGTCGAGACTCACGCACCGTCCGGGATGAGGCCGTCGTCGCTCAGGAACTCCTGGACCTCCTCCAGGGTGGCGTCCGCGGAGGGGAGGATGAGGTCGGACGGCTCCAGGCTGTCGTCCGGGAGCGGTTCGCCCAGTTCGCGGACCTTGGCCAGGAGGGCCTGGAGGGTCCCGCGGAAGCCGGGGCCGTCGCCGTTGTCCATCTCGGACAGGAGTTCGTCGTCCAGCTTGTTCAGCTCCGCGAGCCGGCCGTCGGCCAGCGTGAGCTGTCCCTCCCCCATGATCCGTACGATCATGTCGCCCTCCTAGGCGTGGGCCTACTGCTTGTCGAAGCGCGGGGTGTCCTGCGGCTGCTGCTGGGACTGCGGCCGTCCCTGCTCCTGGCCGCCCTCGATGGCCTGGCGGTCGGAGGTGCCGCCTCCGGCCAGCTCGGCCTTCATGCGCTGCAGTTCCAGCTCTACATCCGTACCACCGGAGAGCCGGTCGAGCTCGGCCTGGATGTCGTCCTTGCGCGTACCGGACTGGTCGTCCAGGGCACCGGAGGCGAGCAGCTCGTCGATGGCGCCGGCCCGGGCCTGGAGCTGGGCGGTCTTGTCCTCGGCCCGCTGGACCGCCAGGCCCACGTCGCCCATCTCCTCGGAGATGCCGGAGAACGCCTCGCCGATGCGGGTCTGCGCCTGGGCCGCCGTGTAGGTGGCCTTGATGGTCTCCTTCTTCGTGCGGAAGGCGTCCACCTTGGCCTGCAGGCGTTGGGCCGCGAGGGTGAGCTTCTCCTCCTCGCCCTGGAGGGTGGCGTGCTGCGTCTCCAGGTCGGTGACCTGCTGCTGGAGGGCGGCGCGGCGGGAGAGCGCCTCGCGGGCCAGGTCCTCGCGGCCCAGCGCCAGTGCCTTGCGGCCCTGGTCCTCCAGCTTTCCCGACTGGGACTGGAGCTGGTTGAGCTGCAGCTCCAGTCGCTTGCGGCTGGTCGCCACGTCGGCGACGCCGCGGCGCACCTTCTGCAGCAGCTCCAGCTGTTTCTGGTACGAGTAATCGAGGGTCTCGCGCGGGTCCTCGGCCCGGTCAAGGGCCTTGTTGGCCTTCGCGCGGAAGATCATCCCCATACGCTTCATGACACCGCTCATGGGCTTCGCGCGCCCCCTTCTGACCGACTCCAGCTCCAGCGACTGCAACAGAACCCACAGTACGGGCCCTGCCTCCATTACCGCACTGTTCGGGGACGGATGCGCTCATCCCCAAGGACGACTGCGTACGCTCCCCGTCCGGCCCAGGGAGTAGGTGCTCCCCGAAGCTGTCCGGAAAGTCCCGGTGTCCGGGGCTGTGCGCAATCCCCTCTGCCCACTTAAAGACGAGCGGCGTTGCCGGATCGTTCCCCACCGGACTGGGGTCCACACCCCGGCACCCCGTACCCTTGGGTTTTGTGTTCCGTAGCCGTGCCAAGGATGAGAAGGCCCCGAGCGCCGTCAGTGCGCCGCTGACCGACTCCAAGCAGCCCCGTGACCCGCAGGCCCCGAAGGGAAGGCCGACGCCCAAGCGCAGTGCGGCCCAGTCCCAGCGCCGCAGCGTCGCCACCACGCCGACGTCCCGCAAGGACGCCGCCAAGCGGCAGCGCGAGGAGCGCCGGACCGCGATGGCGCGGCAGCGCGAGGCGCTGGCCAAGGGCGACGAGCGGTATCTGCCGGCCCGCGACAAGGGCCCGGTCCGCAAGTTCGCGCGCGACTTCGTCGACTCGCGGTTCAACATCGCGGAGTACTTCCTGCCGATGGCCGTGGTCATCCTCGTACTGAGCATGATCCGGGTGGCCTCGCTGCAGAACATCGCGCTGCTGCTGTGGCTGGTCGTGATCGTGCTGATCGTGCTGGACTCGATCGTCACCGTTTTCCGGCTGAAGAAGCGGCTCGCCGAGCGCTTCCCCGACGAGCGCAAGCGCGGCGCGGTCGCCTACGCGCTGATGCGCTCGCTCCAGATGCGCCGGCTCCGGCTGCCGAAGCCGCAGGTCAAGCGCGGGGAGCGGCCCTGAGCACGACGCCGTTCGCCGGGGGTGCGGCCGAGGCCTGGACAGCGGGGCTGTCCGGGCTTCGCGACGTCCTGCGGCAGGAGCTGGTGGCCCGGCAGCTGGACGAGCAGATGGCCGGGCGTTTCGCCGTGGGCAGGCGGCTGCGCGTGCTCGACGTCGGGATGGGCCGGGGCACCCAGGCACTGCGGCTGGCACGGGCCGGGCACCAGGTGACCGGCGTGGAGCGGGACGCCACGATGATCGCCGCCGCGCGGGACGCGCTGGCCGGGCAGCCGGAGGGCATCCGGGAGCGGATGCGGATCGTCGAGGGGGACGGCCGGGACACCGGTGTGCACTTCCTGCCGGGCAGCTTCGACGTGGTGCTGTGCCACGGCGTGCTCATGTACGTCGAGGAGCCCGATCCACTGCTCGCGGGACTGGCCCGGATGCTCGCACCGGGGGGACTGCTGTCGCTCCTGGTGTGCAACGGCGACGCGCTCGCACTGCGCCCGGGCCTGTCCGGGCGGTGGGCCGACGCGCTGGCCGCCTTCGACACCACCGACTACCGCGACCGCCTCGGCCCCGACGTCCGGTCGGACCGGCTGGCGACGCTGACGGCGAAGCTCGCGGGCATCGGCGCCCCGCTGCACACCTGGTACGGCGTACGGGTCTTCACCGACACGGCGCCCGACGACATCCCGGTCCCGGACGACCTGGAGACCCTGCTGGCCGCCGAGGAGCGGGCCGGCCGGACGGACCCGTACCGCGCGGTCGCGGCGCTGCTCCACCTGTGCGGGGTGCGGGGCTAGGTCCTGTCGTCGAACTCGCGTCGTCGCCCGGAGGGCGGCCCCGCGGCGTCGGGTGCGTGCTCTCGGCGTGCCGGGTCCCGGGCCTCGTACCGGATGTACCCGGGTCAGGGCCCGGTACGGCGAGAGGGCGTGCACGACGCCGCCGGGCAGACGGGACTTCGACGACAGGGCCCGCGACGCGGGGACCGCCCCCGGCTCCGGCGCCCGTTCGGGTGTTCACCGGGGGCCGGGCTTCCGGTACGCGGTGAGACTCGGGGCATGGACGCTTCCCGTACGCGTGGTCCCCGGCTGCCCGCTCCGGCGGCCGCGCTGGCCTGCTCCCTGCTGCTCGCGACCGGCTGTTCCGGCGCCGGTCCGGGCACCGACCGGGGTGCCGGGAGCGCACGGGAGGGCGACACGGCGCAGGCCGCGGCGCCGCGCGCGGTCGGCGGCCTGCAGGCGGACTACGAACGGGTGATCGAGGACGTACTGCCGTCGGTCGTGCAGCTCCAGGCGGGCGACTCGCTGGGCTCGGGGATCGTCTACGACGACAAGGGGCATGTCGTCACCAACGCGCACGTCGTCGGGGACAACAGGTCCTTCCGGGTGACGACCGCCCGCAGCGAGGGTGCCCTGGCCGCGAAGCTCGTCTCCTCCTACCCGGACCAGGACCTGGCCGTCATCAAGCTGGACAAGGTTCCCGACGGCATGAAGGCGGCCCGCTTCGGGGACTCCGCGAAGGTCGAGGTCGGGCAGATCGTGCTGGCGATGGGCTCGCCGCTCGGCCTGTCCTCCAGCGTGACGCAGGGCATCGTGTCGGCGACCGGACGGACCGTCACGGAGGGCAGCGGCGGGGGCGGCACTGGCGCGACCATCGCCAACATGGTGCAGACGTCGGCGGCCATCAACCCCGGCAACAGCGGGGGCGCCCTGGTGAACCTCGACGGGCAGGTGATCGGTATCCCGACGCTGGCGGCGACCGACCCGGGTCTCGGCGACAGCGCGGCGCCCGGCATCGGTTTCGCGATCCCGGCGTCGATGGTGACGACGGTGGCCGGACAGATCATCAAGGACGGCCGGGTCACCGACTCGGGCCGGGCCGCGCTGGGCATCACCGCCCGTACGGTCGTCGACCGCGGCTACCGGCCCGCCGGGGTGGCCGTCGTCGAGGTGAGCGACGGCGGGGCCGCCGACGACGCGGGACTGCGGTCGGGGGACGTCATCGTGGGGCTGGGCGGCACGGACATCACCACCCTCACCTCACTGGCCGAGGCGCTGGCGTCGATGCGGCCGGGCGACCGGACGAAGGTCACGTACACCCGGGGCGGCGACGAGCGCACCGTGGAGGTGGCGCTCGGCGAGCAGTGACGGGGGCGGAGCCGCCCCCGTCCGCCCGGCCTCCCGCCCGGCCCCGGCCCCTCAGGCCTCGGCCTCCGCCTCCGTCTCCGCCTCGGCCTCCGCCTCCGCCTCCTCGGCGTGCAGGCTCATCGGGCCGTAGATCTCGGTGGAGTCCTCGAAGAGCCGCACCTGGTCGGTCCCGCCCTCCTGGAGGTCCTTCCAGTGCTCCCCGATCCAGGACTCGGCGTCCCCTTGCGTGGTGAACTCCTCCGGCTGCACCGCGGGCTGGACCTCCGTCCCGCCGGCCGTCTCGAACCGCCACGTCCATGCCGCCATGTACGCCTCCAAGATGTGAGCACATGCAGAGCGGAAGCCGGATCTTGGTCCGGCCTCCGAGCGCAGCCTATGCGCTGAGCCGGGTGGGCCGTAGAAGACCCGGGGACGAGAACGGCCCCGTCGCACGCCCCGCGGGGGGCTCGGGCGCGCATGTCGCCGGGCGACCGGTGAAAATCGGTGCGTGGACGTGACTCTGCTCGGCACCGGTGCCCCCGCGGGACTCCCCCGCCCCGACTGTCCCTGCGCGGCCTGTGCCGCGGCGCAGGGCGAGCACGCGCGCGCGGCGACCGCGCTGCTGGTGGACGGGGCGCTGCTGCTCGACCTGACGCCGGGTGACGCGTTCGCCGCGGCCCGGGCCGGGCGCTCCCTGGCCGGCGTACGGCAGGTGCTGCTCTCGCACCCGCACGACGGCCCCGCCGTGGAGGTGCCCGCCGGGCTGCCGCAGCCGGGCCGGGTGCCGGACGGGCGGGAGCTGGCGCTGTTGACCGGGCACCGGGTACGGGCGGTGGCACTGGACGCGCCGGGCACCGGGTACGCCGTGACGGGGCCGGACGGCGGGCGGCTCCTGTACGTGCCGCCGGGCGGCGCGCCCGCCGGTCTGGGGGAGCCCGCGGAGCCGTACGACCTGATCCTGGCGGACGTCGTGGGGCGGCCGGACGCACTGGCGAAGCTGCGGGCGGTGGGCGCGGCGGGCCCGACGACGGACGTGGTGGCCGTCCACCTGGACCACGACGTGCCGCCGGGCCGGGAGTCCGCGCGGCGTCTCGCGGCGGCCGGCGCGCGGGCGGTGCCGGACGGCACGACGCTGACGGTGGGCTCCTACGAGCACGTGCCCGACGTACCGCGGCGCACCCTCGTGCTGGGCGGTGCCCGGTCGGGGAAGTCGGTGGAGGCCGAGCGCCGGCTGGAGTCCTTCCCCGGCGTGCTCTACGTGGCCACCGGCGGTTCCCGCGGCGGGGACGCCGAATGGACGGCCCGGGTCCGCGCGCACCGCGAGCGGCGCCCGGGGTCGTGGCGTACCGCCGAGACCTGCGACCTGGTGCCGCTGCTGACGGGCGAGGGACCGCCCCTCCTGGTCGACTGCCTGTCGCTGTGGCTGACGGACGCGATGGACACGGTCGGCGCATGGGACGACGCGGAGTGGGCCGACGGCGGCGAACGGGCGCTCGGGGCCCGGGTGCGGGAGCTGACGGAGGCGGTCCGCGCCACCCGGCGCACGGTCGTGGCGGTGTCGAACGAGGTGGGTTCTGGCATCGTCCCGGCCACGGCTTCCGGCCGCCGCTACCGCGACGAACTCGGACGTCTGAACGCGGCGTTCGCGGCCGAGTGCGAGCAGGTGCTGCTGGTGGTGGCGGGCCAGGCGCTGGTGCTACGGGGCTGACGCGTCCTTGCGCGCGATGACGCGGTGGGCGCGGCTGCCGGTGAGGACCGTGCAGCCCCGGGCCACGAGTTCGGCGCTCAGTCCCACGGGGTGCCCGAGGAGCAGGCGGCGCGGGTCGGCGGCGTCGACGAGCAGATGCCCGCCGGGCCGCAGCACCCGCAGCGCGGCCCACAGTTCGGCCCGGGGGTCCGGAACACGCTCCAGGTGCTGGAAGAGGCTGACGACGTCGTAGCGGCCCCGGAGCCGGGCCGCGATGTGCGGGTCCGTCAGCCGGCCGACGAACGCCTCCTCGACCCGCTCGGCGGCACGGGCCCGCAGCACACGGCGGGTGGGGTCCAGGCCGTCGAACGAGGTGTACGGGAAGTGCGTACGGGCGGTGTGCGGGAAGTCGGCGTCGCCGGTGCCGACGTCCAGCCAGCTCTCGGGCTCGGGACAGTGGCGGATCAGTGCGCGGGCGGCCAGGCCGTGTCTCAGCCGGGCACCGGCCCTGACCGCGGGGTGTTCCGGGCCGGGCGTCAGCAACGGGTTGTGGAAGACGTGCCGGCAGTCCGAGCACCGCGCGAGCACGGACCGGTGGGGGGCGCCCTGCCGCGGCCCGTCACCGCGCGGCCGGCCGCGCAGCCGCCGCGAGCCGCACCACGGGCAGTCCTCGCGGTACGGCCCGTACGGGGGCACGGGAGGCACCGAGGGGGCGGGGGGTGCGGACATGGGCGGCTCCCGACGCGAGACGAGGACGTACGAGGGGGACGTACGAGAGGCAGGTACAACAATCCAGGCAAAACGTTACGTAGGTGACCGCGATCCGGGGCGCAACGCCGCCGCCCGGGCGCGCTCCCCGCGGGCCCTCCTCGGCGTTCGACCGGGGCCGGTACTGTTCGGCGAATGAGCTCGCTGAATCTCGACGACTTCACCGACCTGATCGAGCGCCCCGACGGCGGGGTACGCCGCGACGCGGAGGCGCGCCGGGAGCGTCAGGTCGTGCCGCCCGGATCGCTGGGCCGCCTCGACGACCTGGGCGAGTGGCTGGCGGCGGCGCAGTCCGCCGTACCCGTACGGCCCGTCGAACGGCCCCGGGTGGTGCTCTTCGCCGGGGACCACAGGGTCGCCGAACTGGGCGTCTCGGCACGGCCCGCGGGCGGGGCCGGTGAGCTGGTGCGCGAGGTGCTGGCGGGCGGGCGGCCGGTGTCGGTGCTCGCCGGGCGCCTCGGCGTACCCGTACGCGTCGTCGACATGGCCCTGGACTGCGACCCCGGGACGCTGCCGGCCGGGGTCGCGGGGCACCGGGTGCGGCGGGGCGGCGGACGCATCGACATCGAGGACGCGCTGACCCCGGAGGAGGCGGAGGCCGCCTTCCTGGCCGGGGTGGCGGTGGCCGACGAGGAGGCCGACTCGGGCACGGACCTGGTGGTGCTCGGCGACGTGAGCGTGGGCGGGACGACGGCGGCGGGCGTACTGGTCGCGGCGCTGTGCGGGACGGACGCGTCGGTCGTCACCGGGCGGGGCGGGCTGCCGATCGACGACCTGGCCTGGATGCGCAAGTGCGCGGCGATCCGCGACGCGCTGCGCCGCGCGCGGCCCGTCCTCGGCGACCAGCTGCGGCTGCTCGCCACGGTCGGCGGCGCGGACCTCACCGCCATGACGGGCTTCCTGCTGCAGAGCGCGGTGCGGAAGGTGCCGGTGATCCTGGACGGCGTCGTGACGGCCGCGTGCGCGCTGGTCGGGCAGCGGGTCGCCTTCCGGGCGCCCGACTGGTGGCTGGCCGCGCACGACAGCGGGGAGCCGGGCCAGGCCAAGGCGCTCGACCGGATGGCCCTGGAGCCGCTGCTGTCCCAGGGCGTGAAGGTGGGCGAGGGCACGGGGGGTCTGCTGGCCCTGCCCCTGGTGCAGGCGGCGGCTGCGCTGGCCGCGGAGCTGCCGCAGGTCTCCGACGGGAACGAGGACCCGGCCGAGGGCGCCTGACACCCGGCACCCACCCCACCCGCACGGGCGCCGCACACACCCGCACAGCCGCCGCACGGGCGCCGCAGGCACCCGCATCGTCACCGCACCGCACCCGCACCCGCACCCGCACCCGCACCCGCACAGACATCGCACGCACCCGCACAGGCGCCGCACGCACCCCGCACGGGCGCGCCGCACGCACCCCCGCAGGCACCCCACCGCACCCGCACCCGCGCAGGCACCGCAGACGCCGCAGGCACCCCACCCCACCCGCACAGCCGCCGCACGCACCCCGCGCAGCCGCGCCGCACGCACCCCCGCAGGCACCCCACCGCACCCGCACCCGCGCAGGCACCGCAGACGCCGCAGGCACCCGCACCCGCACAGGCGCCGCACGCGCCCCCACAGGCACCGCAGGCACCCCACCGCACCCGCATCCGCGCAGGCGCCGCAGGCACCCGCATCGTCACCGCGGGTCCGGGCGGCCGCCGATCCAGTCCTGGACGACGCGGCGCGGGCCGGACCAGCGGCGGTCGTGGTGGTAGGCGCGCAGCCGGGCCCTGGCACGGGCGCGCGGGCGGCGGGTGTAGAAGCGGCGGGCCCACGGCGACCCGGGCCGGGCCAGCCGGACCGCGCCGACCAGGGCCACGACGGGCACGATGACACCGAAGATCGCGAGCCGCGCCTTCCCCTTGGCCAGGGCGAGGAGGGAGAACAGGAAGTTCCCCGCGACGGTCGCGATGACGTTCGCGCGGTCCTGCAACTCGTCCTGGGACATGCCGTCGACACCGAAGGGCGTGAACCCGGCGAGGACCAGCCCGACCAGAGCCGCGGTGAGCACCACGACCTCCACGCTCTTGCGCCCCGCCTCGGTCCAGTAGACGTCGTCGAGGTGCAGGATCAGCGCGAACTCGTCCAGGACCAGCCCCGCCCCGATGCCGAAGACCACCGCCGCCAGCGCGGAGCCGAACCCGTGCCGGCCTCCGGCGACCGCACCGAAGCCGCCGACGACGGTGAGCACGATTCCCGGGACGACGTGGTGGATGTGCACCCCGCCCGCCTCGACGTTGCCGAAGGGGCCCTTGCCCGCCCGGATCAGACGGGTGACGATCCGGGTGACCACGAACGTCAGCACGAACGCCGCCAGCGCGAGGAGCAGCGGCAGCTTGCCGGGTTCCACGATGTTGCGCTGCCACCAATCTCCCATGTGCGCACGTTACGGTGATACGCCCGGCACAGCCGGGCCGCTTGCGCCGATCCGGCCGGGGGTCCGGGGGTTGTCCCCCGGATGACGCAGCGTCCCCGGGCGCCGTCAGCGCCCTGCCGGCCGCCGGGTAGTCTGCGCCGGTGCTCAGGTTCCCCTCCCCCGACGGCCTCCGTTTCGCCTTCGGCACCCTCACCGCGTTCCCGGTCGAGGTGACCCGCTGGGACCGGGACGCGGCACGCGGCGGCATGCTGTGCGCGCCGCTGGCCGGGCTGGCCGTCGGCGTCGCCGCCGCGGGCGCCGGGCTCCTGCTGCTGGCCCTGGGCGCCGGAACCCCGCTCGCCGCGGTCGCCACGGCCGCCGTGCCCGCCGTGCTCACCCGCGGACTGCACCTGGACGGCCTGGCCGACACCGCCGACGGGCTGGGCAGCGGCAAGCCCGCCGAGGACGCCCTGCGGATCATGAAGCAGTCGGACATCGGACCGTTCGGCGTACTCACCCTGCTGTTCACGCTCCTGGCGCAGGTGGCCGCCCTCGCACAGGCCTACGACGGCTCGTGGGCGCGGGGCGCGCTCGCCGCCGTGGTGTCGGCGACCGCCGCGCGGCTGGCGCTCACGACGGCGGCCCGCGCCGGGGTGCCCGCCGCCCGGCCGGAGGGACTGGGCGCGGCGGTCGCCGGGGTGGTCCCGGCCGGCGGGGCGCTGGGCGCGGCAGCGGCCGTCACGCTGGCCGGCGCGGCGGCGGGCGCGTACCTGGGCCCGTACGACGTACTGCGCACGGCGCTCGCCGTCGTGTGCGCCGTCGCGGTCGCCGAACTCCTGCTGCGGCACTGCGTCCGCCGCTTCGGCGGCGTCACGGGCGACGTCTTCGGCGGGGTCGCGGAGACGGCGGCCACGACGTCGCTGGTGGTGCTGGTCCTCGGCTGAGCCGGGACGCGGGGGAGGAAGGCCCGGGGACGAGGCGAGGGCTCAGCAGGCCTCGCGCCAGGCACCCAGTTCGTACTTCTTCAGCATCGAACTGAGCCGCAGCTCACGGGAGTCGGCGCAGAAGCGCTCCGTCGGCAGTTCGTACTCGACGTGGAAGACCGCCTTGTCCGCGTCGATGAACGGCTGGTTGTCGGCGCACTCGCCGTACTGGGCGCACTGCTCGTTGACGGCGAAGTCGAAGTCGTCCACCAGTTCCGGGATCTGGTCCAGGTCGTTCTTCAGGCCGACCGCCATCCCGCGGTCGTGGGCGAGCTCGGCGATCAGCCGGTTGTAGCGGAGCTGGTCGTCGGCGGTGAGCGGGAAGCCGGTCGCGTTCCGGTAGCCGTCCATGTTGTCCGGCTCGACGGCGTCGAAGCCCTTCTCGCGGCACATGTCGAGGCGTTCGGCCATCAACGGCTCCAGGACGTCCGTCGCGCGGATGTCCAGCCACCGCTCGCCCTCCCAGCCGTTGCCCTGGCCCAGTACCTCTTCCGGGAAGTCCCCGGCGTCGGGGCGGAAGTCCTCCCAGGCGCCGGTGGAGACGTAGCAGATGACCTTGCGGCCGTCGTCGTGCAGGCCGGCGACCGCGGACCTGGTGTGGTCGAAGCCGTCTATGTCGTAGACCGGCACGTCGACGGAGGTGTCCAGCCTGCCGCTGAGCTGCCACTGCCAGGCGGTGCCGGGCGCCGGGCGCCAGTGGCCGGGGCCGGCTGCCTCGTCGTCGCCGGGGGCCGGCGAGCACGCCGCGAGCAGCGGGAGGAGGAGGGCTGTCGACAGGACCGGGCGTCTCACGTAGGTGCTCCAGAGTGCGGGGGCGGAGTGGTACCCGGGAATGATCTCCCATCGAGGGCACCGCACGGGAAACCGCGGCACCGCGGGAGGGAGCGCGGCCGGGCGCGAGCGTAGGCTCGTGCCGAGTGTTCGCCTGCCCGGGCGAGGACCGCATCGCAGGAGGGATCTAGGGTCGGGTGTCGGGCCCGGTCGACCCACCCGCATTCGGCCACACAAGACTTCATACGGAAGCGAGATTTCACCACCGTGACTGCTCTCACTCTCTCCACCGCCGCGGCGCCGGGCCTCCGGGCCGACGCGATCGTGATCGGTGTCGCCAAGGGCGCCAAGGGCCCGTCCGTCGCACCGGGCGCCGAGGCCGTGGACAAGGCGTACGACGGCCGGCTCGCCGGTGTCCTGGAGACCCTCGGTGCGTCCGGCGCCGAAGGCGAGGTGACGAAGCTGCCCGCGCCATCCGGCTTCAAGGCCCCCGTCGTGGTGGCGGTGGGCCTGGGCGCCGAGCCCGGGAAGGACGCCGGTTTCGACGCCGAGGCGCTGCGCAGGGCCGCCGGCGCGGCAGCCCGCGCCCTGGCCGGCGCCAAGAAGGCCGCCTTCGCCCTCCCCCTCACCGAGGCCGCCGACGCCGGCCTCGTCGCCGAGGGCGTGCTGCTCGGCGCGTACTCCTTCGACGCCTACAAGGAGAACGGCAAGGACGCCAAGGGCAACGGCAAGGCCCCGCTGGGGGAGGCCGCGCTGCTCGGCGGCAAGCCCCGCGACAAGGCGTACAAGGCCGCGATCGAGCGTGCCGCGGCCGTCGCCGAGGAGCTGAACCGCGCCCGCGACCTGGTCAACACCCCGCCGAACGACCTCAATCCGGAGGCCTTCGCGGCGGTCGCGCAGGCCGCCGCCAAGGAGCACGGCATCAAGGTGCAGGTGCTCGACGAGAAGGCGCTCGCCAAGGGCGGCTACGGCGGCATCCTGGGCGTCGGCGCCGGTTCGGCGTCGGGTCCGCGGCTGGTGAAGCTGACGTACACCTCGTCCAGGGCGACGAAGTCCCTCGCCTTCGTCGGCAAGGGCATCACCTACGACTCGGGCGGCATCTCGCTGAAGCCGGCCGGGCACAACGAGACGATGAAGTGCGACATGGCCGGCGCCGCCGCCGTGTTCGCCGCGGTCGTCGCCGCCGCGCGGCTCGGCCTGCAGGTCAACGTGACCGGCTGGCTGGCGCTGGCCGAGAACATGCCGTCGGGCTCCGCGACGCGTCCGGGCGACGTGCTGCGCATGTACAGCGGCAAGACGGTGGAGGTGCTCAACACCGACGCCGAGGGCCGGCTCGTGCTCGCCGACGCGCTGTGGGCGGCCTCACAGGAGAAGCCCGACGCGATCATCGACGTGGCGACCCTGACCGGCGCGATGATGCTGGCGCTGGGCAACCGCACGTACGGGATCATGGCGAACGACGACGCGTTCCGCTCCGCGGTGCACGAGGCGGCGGAGGAGGCCGGCGAGCCGGCGTGGCCGATGCCGCTGCCGGAGCACCTGCGCAAGGGCATGGACTCGCCGACCGCGGACATCGCGAACATGGGCGAGCGCATGGGCGGCGGTCTGGTGGCCGGTCTGTTCCTGCGCGAGTTCGTCGGCGAGGGCATCACCTGGGCGCACCTGGACATCGCGGGTCCGGCCTTCAACGAGGGCGGGCCGTTCGGGTACACGCCGAAGGGCGGCACGGGTACGGCGGTGCGGACGTTGGTGCGGGTCGCCGAGCGGGTCGCCCTCGGCGATCTCGGGTGACGTACGCCTGAGTGCCCGGGGGTGCGGGTGACCGCGTCGACCGCGGGTCCGTTGTGGCTCGTCGCGCAGTTCCCCGCGCCCCTCGGGCGTCTCCCCCACCCTGGTGACAGGTGAACGTGGGTCGTCTCACACCCCGGGCCCCACGTCTCGTTCGTCTCCCACAAGTGCGAAGATGGAGCCCGGCAGGACAGGGCCCACCCAAGGGCCGAGAACAATGAGCGGCCGGACACCCGCCGCCGACCGGTCACTGGAGACCGGCGTGGCGCACATGCATGGAGGACGTGACGTGGCGAACGACGCCAGCACCGTTTTCGACCTAGTGATCCTCGGCGGTGGCAGCGGTGGTTACGCCGCGGCCCTGCGCGGGGCACAGCTGGGCCTGGACGTCGCCCTGATCGAGAAGAACAAGCTCGGCGGCACCTGCCTGCACAACGGCTGCATTCCCACCAAGGCCCTGCTGCACGCGGGCGAGATCGCCGACCAGGCCCGCGAGAGCGAGCAGTTCGGCATCAAGACGTCCTTCGAGGGCGTCGACATGGCGGGCGTGCACAAGTACAAGGACGATGTGATCGCCGGCCTCTACAAGGGCCTGCAGGGTCTGGTCGCCTCCCGCAAGGTGACCTACATCGAGGGTGAGGGCCGGCTGTCCTCGCCCACCTCCGTCGACGTCAACGGCCAGCGCGTCCAGGGCCGCCATGTCCTGCTGGCGACCGGCTCCGTGCCGAAGACGCTGCCTGGCCTGGAGATCGACGGCGACCGGATCATCTCCTCGGACCACGCTCTCAAGCTCGACCGCGTGCCGAAGTCCGCGATCGTCCTGGGCGGCGGTGTCATCGGCGTCGAGTTCGCCTCCGCGTGGAAGTCCTTCGGCAGCGACGTCACGGTCGTCGAGGGCCTCAAGCACCTCGTCCCGGTCGAGGACGAGAACAGCTCCAAGCTCCTGGAGCGCGCCTTCCGCAAGCGGGGCATCAAGTTCAACCTGGGCACCTTCTTCCAGAAGGCCGAGTACACCCAGGACGGCGTCAAGGTCACCCTCGCCGACGGCAAGGAGTTCGAGGCCGAGGTCCTGCTCGTCGCCATCGGCCGCGGCCCCGTCTCGCAGGGCCTGGGCTACGAGGAGGCCGGGGTCGCCATGGACCGCGGTTTCGTCCTCGTCGACGAGTACATGCGGACCAACGTCCCGACCGTCTCCGCCGTCGGTGACCTCGTTCCCACCCTCCAGCTCGCGCACGTCGGCTTCGCCGAGGGCATCCTGGTGGCGGAGCGGCTCGCCGGCCTGAAGACCGTCCCGGTCGACTACGACGGCGTGCCGCGGGTGACGTACTGCCACCCGGAGGTCGCCTCCGTCGGCATCACCGAGGCCAGGGCCAAGGAGATCTACGGTGCGGACAAGGTCGTCGCTCTGAAGTACAACCTGGCGGGCAACGGCAAGAGCAAGATCCTGAAGACCGCGGGCGAGATCAAGCTCGTCCAGGTCAAGGACGGTGCCGTGGTCGGCGTCCACATGGTCGGCGACCGGATGGGCGAGCAGGTCGGCGAGGCGCAGCTGATCTACAACTGGGAGGCGCTGCCGGCCGAGGTCGCGCAGCTCATCCACGCCCACCCGACGCAGAACGAGGCGATGGGGGAAGCCCACCTCGCGCTGGCCGGCAAGCCGCTGCACTCCCACGACTGACCTCTCCCGGTCACTGGGCGCGACGACACAGACTTCCGCAATTCGTAAGGAGCAACCGAAACCATGGCGGTTTCCGTAACCCTTCCGGCGCTCGGCGAGAGCGTCACCGAGGGCACCGTCACCCGTTGGCTGAAGGCCGAGGGTGAGCGCGTCGAGGCCGACGAGCCGTTGCTCGAGGTCTCGACCGACAAGGTCGACACCGAGATCCCGGCCCCCGCCTCCGGCGTGCTGTCCTCCATCAAGGTCGCCGAGGACGAGACCGTCGAGGTCGGCGCCGAGCTGGCGCTGATCGACGACGGCAGCGGCGCCCCGGCGGCCGAGGAGGCCCCGCAGGCCGAGCAGGTCGCCGAGCCGGCCCCCGAGCCCGCCCCGGCGGCCCCCTCCACCGAGCAGGCCGCCCCGGCGCCCGCTCCCTCCGCCGACGCCTCCGCGGGCGGTGGCTCCGCCGAGGGCACGGACGTGGTCCTGCCCGCGCTCGGCGAGTCGGTCACCGAGGGCACCGTCACCCGCTGGCTGAAGTCGGTCGGCGACAGCGTCGAGGCCGACGAGCCGCTGCTCGAGGTGTCCACCGACAAGGTCGACACCGAGATCCCGGCCCCCGCCTCCGGCACGCTGCTGGAGATCGTGGTCGGCGAGGACGAGACCGCCGAGGTCGGCGCAAAGCTCGCCGTCATCGGCGAGGCGGGTGCCGCTCCCGCCCAGGAGGCCCCGGCCGCCCCCGCCCAGCCCGAGCCGGCTCCGGCTCCGACCCCGGCTCCGGCTCCGGCTCCGGCTCCGGCTCCGGCTCCCGAGCCCACACCGGCCCCGGCTCCCGAGCCCACACCGGCCCCGGCTCCTGCCGCTCCCGCCCCGCAGGCTCCGGCGGCTCCCGCCCCGCAGCCCGCCGCCCCGGCGCCCGCGCCGGCCCCGGCCCCGGCCGCCGCTCCGGCTGCCCCGGCCGCCGCCCGGCCGGTGGACGACGGTGCCTACGTCACCCCGCTGGTGCGCAAGCTCGCCGCCGAGAACGGCGTCGAGCTGTCCACCGTCAAGGGCACCGGCGTCGGCGGCCGTATCCGCAAGCAGGACGTCGTCGCCGCCGCCGAGGCCGCGAAGGCCCAGGCTCCGGCCGCGGCCGCCCCCGCGGCGCCCGCCGCGAAGAAGGCCCCCGCCCTGGAGGTCTCCCCGCTGCGTGGCCAGACCGTCAAGATGCCGCGCATCCGCAAGGTCATCGGCGACAACATGGTCAAGGCGCTGCACGAGCAGGCCCAGCTGTCGTCGGTCGTCGAGGTCGACGTCACCCGCCTGATGAAGCTGCGCGCCCGTGCCAAGGACGCGTTCGCGGCGCGTGAGGGCGTCAAGCTCTCGCCGATGCCGTTCTTCGTCAAGGCCGCGGCCCAGGCGCTGAAGGCGCACGCGCCGATCAACGCCAAGATCAACGAGGCCGAGGGGACCATCACCTACTTCGACACCGAGAACATCGGTATCGCGGTGGACTCCGAGAAGGGCCTGATGACCCCGGTCATCAAGCACGCCGGTGACCTGAACCTGGCCGGCATCGCCAAGGCGACCGCCGACCTGGCGGGCAAGGTGCGGGCCAGCAAGATCAGCCCGGACGAGCTGGCCGGTGCGACCTTCACCGTCAGCAACACCGGTTCGCGCGGCGCGCTGTTCGACACGATCATCGTGCCGCCGGGCCAGGTCGCCATCCTCGGCATCGGTGCCACGGTCAAGCGTCCGGCCGTCATCGAGACGGAGGACGGCCCGGTCATCGGCGTCCGCGACATGACGTACCTGACCCTGTCCTACGACCACCGTCTGGTGGACGGCGCCGACGCCGCCCGTTACCTGACGGCGGTCAAGGCGATCCTGGAGGCGGGCGAGTTCGAGGTCGAGCTCGGCCTGTAGTCACCTCCCCAGTGGGCCTGTACGGTGCCCCCGCCCGGAGCTTTCCGGGCGGGGGCACCGCCGTGTCCGGGCCGGGGCACGCCGTGTAAGTCTCGTCTCACCTGCGTCAAAGCGCCCCCGTGCGCCCTTCCCGCCCGCCCTGGCGGCCGTATTGTCTAAGCGTCGATCGCCCCAGGGGGCCGAAGGGGCCCTCTCCCGAAGGAGCTCTCATGACCGCGCCCGTCGTCCACTCGCTGCGCGAACAGATCCGCGAGCACATCCTGGAAGGGATCATCAGCGGACGCTGGCAGCCGGGCGAGCGGATCGTGGAGCGTCGGATCGCCACCGAGCTGGAGGTCAGCCAGACGCCGGTGCGGGAGGCGCTGCGGGAGCTGGAGTCGCTGCGGCTGATCGAGTCGGCGCCGAACAAGGGCGTGCGGGTGCGGAATCTGACCGCCGCCGACCTGGAGGAGAGCTACCCGGTCCGGGCGGGCCTGGAGGCCATCGCGGCGGAGCTGGCGGCGGACCGGCTGGCCGTGGACTGCTCGGCCCTCGAACCGCATGTCGCCGCGCTGTACGAGGCCGACCGGGTGTCCGACGGCACGGGCCAGGTGCGGCACACGGTGGGCTTCCACCGGGAGCTGGTGCGGGCGGCCGGCAACTCCGTGCTGCTGCACACGTGGGAGGGGCTGGGGATCGAGGTGTTCACGGCGCTGTCGATACGGTGGCTGGGGACGGTGCAGCAGTCCTACGCGGAGGAGCACGAGGAGCTGGTCGCGGCGTTCCGGCGCCGGGATCCGCGGATCCCGGAAATCGTCAAGGCACACGTCCTGGGCTGCGCCCCTCGCCCCTAGTCGCCCCGCCCCCGCCCCCTCCTCCCTTCCGGCCCTCCCCGGGGTGCGCCCCCATACCCCCTGATTTCGCGCTGTTCCCCCCGCCCCCGGGGGGCGCGGGATTCTGTTCGACACGCGGCTCCGCCGCGTGGGCGCGATCAGCCACGTCGCGCCCGCGGACGCGACGCCGCCTGACCCCCGGGCTCATCCGCGCCGACCCCGCCTCACCTGCGCAAACCCCCGACAGGACCGTCACCGCGTGCCACTGCCGGAGGCACGCGGTGCCGACTTTCTCGTGATCAAGAGTTTTTGCCCCTCAACCCTTTGATCGATCATCGATCAGGGGGTTACAGTCACTTCGGGCTTCCACCACAGAGCCCAGCCCTGTCCTGCCAAAGACCTAGGGCACCCCCGAACCCTTGCCGATGAGGGAACCCCCTTCGACTGAGGAAGGCGGCGACATGACCGACCCCGAAGCCATCCAGCCGAGCGAGCTCGACCAGCTCCCGGACCGCGACCCCGAGGAGACCGCCGAGTGGCAGGCCTCCCTGGACGCCGTCACCCAGGCGGCCGGGCCGCACCGTGCCGCGTACCTGATGCGCCGCACACTGGAGCGCGCCGAGGGCACCGGCCTCGCGCTGCCGAAGCTCCTCGAGACGGATTACGTCAACTCCATCCCGACCGCCGACGAGCCCACCGTGGACGGCGACGAGGCCCTGGAGCAGCGGATCACCGCCTGGAACCGCTGGAACGCGGCGGCGATGGTGACCCGCGGCAGCAAGTACGGCGTCGGCGGCCACATCGCCACCTTTGCCTCCGCCGCCTGGCTCTACGAGACCGGCTTCAACCACTTCTTCAAGGGCAAGGAGGGTGACGGCTCCGGCGACCAGCTCTACGTCCAGGGCCACGCCTCCCCCGGCATCTACGCCCGCGCCTTCCTCGACGGCCGGCTCACCGAGGAGCAGCTCGACAACTTCCGCCGCGAGTCCGGCGGCAACGGCCTGCCGTCCTACCCGCACCCGCGGCGGCTGCCGTGGCTGTGGGAGTTCCCCACCGTCTCGATGGGCCTCGGGCCGATCTCCGCGATCTACCAGGCGCGGTTCAACCGCTACCTGACCAGCCGCGGCATCAAGGACCTGACCGACTCCCACGTGTGGGCGTTCCTCGGCGACGGCGAGATGGACGAGCCGGAGTCCACCACCGCGCTCACCCTCGCCTCCCGCGAGGGCCTGGACAACCTGACCTTCGTCATCAACTGCAACCTGCAGCGCCTCGACGGTCCGGTCCGCGCGAACTTCAAGATCGTGCAGGAGCTGGAGGCCCAGTTCCGCGGCGCCGGCTGGAACGTCGTCAAGTCGCTGTGGGGCACGGCCTGGGACGAGCTGTTCCAGCTCGACACCACCGGCGCGCTCGTACGCCGCCTGCGCGAGGTACCGGACGCGCAGGTGCAGACGTACCAGACGCGCGACGCCGCCTACATCCGCGAGGACTTCTTCGGCAAGGACCCGGCGCTCGTCGAGATGGCGAAGCTGCTGTCCGACGACAAGATCCTCGAGTGCTTCCACTACTCGCGCGGCGGCCACGAGTCCCGCAAGGTCTACGCCGCGTACCGGGCCGCGCTCGCCCACAAGGGCGCGCCGACCGTGATCCTGGCCCAGACGGTCAAGGGCCACACCCTCGGCACCGGCTTCGCGTCGAAGAACGCCAACCACCAGATGAAGAAGCTCTCGGTGGACGAGTTCAAGGACATGCGCGACCTGCTCGGCCTGCCGGTCAAGGACAGCGACTTCGTCGACGGCGTGGTCCCCTACGGCCACCCGGGCGCCGACTCCCCCGAGGTCCGCTACCTCCAGGAGCGCCGCGCCGCTCTCGGCGGTCCGGCCCCGGCCCGCCGCGTGCACCCGCTGGCGCCGCTGCCCGCGCCCGCCGACAAGGCGTTCGCCTCCTTCGACAAGGGCTCCGGCACGCAGAACGTGGCCACCACCATGGCCTTCGTCCGCCTCGTCAAGGACCTGGTCCGCGACAAGGAGACCGGCAGGCGCTGGGTGCCGATCGTCCCCGACGAGGCGCGCACCTTCGGCATGGAGAGCCTCTTCCCGTCGCTGGGCATCTACTCGCCCAAGGGCCAGACGTACGAGCCGGTCGACCGCGACCAGCTGATGTACTACAAGGAGGCCGAGAACGGCCAGATCCTCAACGAGGGGATCACCGAGGCCGGTTCGATGGCCGACTTCATCGCCGCTTCGACGTCGTACGCGACGCACGGCGAGGCGATGATCCCGTTCTACATCTTCTACTCGATGTTCGGCTGGCAGCGCACGGCCGACCAGATGTGGCAGCTCGGCGACCAGCTCGGCCGCGGCTTCCTCGTCGGCGCCACGGCGGGCCGCACCACCCTCACCGGTGAGGGCCTGCAGCACGCGGACGGCCACTCCCCGGCCATCGCGGCGACCAACCCGGCCGCGCTGTCGTACGACCCGGCGTTCGCGTACGAGATCGCGACGATCGTCAAGGACGGTCTGCGCCGCATGTACGGCGAGGCGGCCCCGGGCGAGGACCCGAACGTCTTCTACTACCTGACGGTCTACAACGAGCCGATGCCGCAGCCGGCCAAGCCGTCCGGCGCCGGTGTCGACGAAGGCATCGTCAAGGGCCTGTACCGCTTCAACACGGCGGAGTCGGCGGGTCTGACCCCGGCCGCGAACGCCCCGCGCATCCAGCTGCTCGGCTCCGGTACGGCGATCCACTGGACGCTCAAGGCGCAGCGGCTGCTCGCCGAGGAGTGGGGCGTGGCCGCCGACGTGTGGTCGGCGACCTCCTGGACGGAGCTGCGCCGGGACGCGATGGACGCGGACGCGGCGCTGCTGCGCGGCGAGGAGCGGACGCCGTACGTCCGCCGGGCGCTCCAGGGCGCCGAGGGCCCGGTCCTCGCGGTCTCCGACTACATGCGCCAGGTCCCCGACCAGATCGCGCAGTGGGTCGAGCAGGACTGGTCCTCGCTGGGCGCCGACGGCTTCGGTCTGTCGGACACCCGTGAGGCCGCCCGCCGCCACTTCGGTGTCGACGCCGAGTCCGTCGTGGTCGCGGCCCTGGCCCAGCTCGCCAGGCGCGGCGAGGTCAAGGCGACGGCCGTGAAGGAGGCGCGCGAGCGCTACGGCCTGTAGCGCCGGGCACGACGTGAGAGGAGGCCCCCGCCGCGGCGGGGGCCTTCCGCGTCTCCTGCATCATGTGGGGATGCGCGCTGCCCGCCTCATCAAGATGGTGCTGCTCCTCCAGTCCCGCCCGACCATGACCGCGGCCGAGCTGGCCCGGGAGCTGGAGGTGTCGGAGCGGACCGTGACGCGGGACGCGCAGGCGCTGTCGGAGGCGGGCGTGCCGGTGTACGCGGAGCGGGGGCGGGCCGGGGGTTACCGCCTGATCGGCGGCTACCGCACCCGGCTGACCGGGCTGGCCCGGGGTGAGGCGGAGGCGCTGTTCCTCTCCGGAGTCCCCGGGGCGCTGCGAGAGATGGGCCTGGAGGACGCGGCCTCGGCGGCCCGCCTGAAGGTGTCGGCCGCCCTGCTCCCCTCGCTGCGGGACGCCTCCCGTACCGCGGCCCAGCGGTTCCACCTGGACGCGCCGAACTGGTTCCACGAGCCCCGCACGCCCGAGCTGCTGCCCGCGGTCGCCGACGCGGTCTGGGACGACCGGCCGATCGCCGCGCGCTACCGGCGCGGGCCGGGCGAGGTGGTCCGCGAGCTGGAGCCGTACGGCCTGGTGCTGAAGGCGGGGGTCTGGTACCTGTGCGCGAGGGTCGCGCGGGAGGAGGGCGGCGGGTCCTTCCGCGTGTACCGCGTCGACCGGTTCACGGCGGTGGAGGCGGGCGAGGAGCGTTTCGAGCGGGACGACGGTTTCGACCTGCCCGCGTTCTGGGCGGAGCGGGCCGCGCAGTTCGCGCGGTCGGTCCTGCGGTCCGAGGTCGTGGTGCGGCTGTCGGAGCGGGGCGTGCGCGCGCTGACGTACGCCGTGGACGCGCTGTCCGCCCGGGACGCGCTGCGGGCCGCGGACGCCCCGGACGCGGACGGTTGGGTGACGGTGACGCTGCCCGTGGAGTCCGAGGAGGTCGCGCACACCCAGCTGACGGGGCTGGGGGCGGAGGTGGAGGTGCTGGCGCCGGGGAGTCTGCGAGAACGGTTCGCCCGGGACGCGCGGCGTCTGGCGGAGCTGTACGCCGACGCGGGCCCCGCCGGCACGTGACGCCGGGCCGGGCCGCGTCTCGCCGCCCCGCATAACGATCCGCCGCACTCCGCGTGCGTCCGCCCCCTCCAGGGCCGATGCTGGACCCGTGATGGACGAGACGGAGTTCTGGGAGCTGATCGACGCCGCCCGGGAGGGCGCCGACGGTGATCCCGAGGACCAGGCCGACCTGCTCGTGGAACGGCTGCTCGGCATGGACCCGGACCTGGTGCTCGACTTCGCCCGCCACTTCGAGGCCCGGTACAACCGCGCCTGCGTCTGGGACCTGTGGGCTGCCGCCTGGGTGCTGCTGGGCGGGGCGAGCGACGACGCCTTCGACTTCTTCCGGTGCTGGCTGATCGGCCAGGGCCGTGAGGTATACGAGGGCGCGGTGCACGAGCCCGACTCGCTCGCCGAGCTGCTGGACGACTTCGACGAGGAGCTGGACGGCGACGGCGAGGAGCTGGGCTACGCGGCCGACGAGGCCTACGAGCAGCTCACCGGCACCGTCGCCCCGGACCTGGGCATCGCGCCCGCGCCCGCGGAACCGCTGGGCACACCGGTCGACCTGGAGGACGACCGGGCCCTCGCCGAGCGCCTGCCCCGTCTGTGGGCGAGGTTCGGGCCGGACTGAGGCGCCCGCACGCGTGCCGCGGGTCAGCCGGAGCGGCCCTGGAGGCGGGCCGCCGCGTCCCTGATGTCCCCGAGGCGGGCGGTGAGGGCCGCGCCCGGGCAGGTGGTCTGGTAGCCGTCGTCGTGGCCCGCGACGGCGGGCAGGGTCGCGGTGGCGCCCGCGGCGTACCGGCTGAGGCCGTTGCTGGAGACCAGGGCGACCTTCGCGCGCGGGTCCGTGCCGGTCTCGCCCAGCTTCCAGGCGGCCACGGCGGCGATCGCGTCGGTCAGCTCGTCCGGCACGGGCACCCCGGCGGTGAAGGTGCCGAGGGCGGCGATCCCGGTGGTGCGGTGGTTGAAGCCCTGGGTGTGGGCACCGGTGACGGGGCGGTCGACGCCGCCGGCCCGGCCCTCGTAGACGGTGCCGCAGCGGTCGACGACGAAGTTGTAGCCGATGTCGTCCCAGTCCCTGGCGCCGGTCTGACCCTGGTACACGCCGCGCAGGATGGCCGGCACGTCGGCGCAGTCGTAGCCGTTCGGCGTGTCCGTGTGGTGGACGAAGACGGCGAGGACTCTGTCGTCGTAGCGCGGGGCGGGCTGCTCACGGGCGGCGTCGCCCAGCCAGGCCGACCGGGGCACGATGTCGGGGCGGGGTGCGGCGTACCGGTCGGTGACGGCGGCCGGTCCGGCCTGCGTGCCGGCCGCCCGTTCCACGCCGTTCGCGCACAGGAAGAGCGCGGCGACCGCGGCCAGCCCGGGCAGGGCACCGAACAGCGCCCGTACCGCGGCCGGCACGCGGGCGGCACCGGGTGCGGGGGCGGCACGTCGCTCCGGGGCCCGGCGCGGTCCTCGGAAGACTGGCATGGTCCCACTGTCCGGCGGATCCGCTTCGTCCGCGATGTGTGCTGTGCCACCCGGTGGAACCATCGTCCCGGTCCGCGGCGTTTCACGGTTGACCACGCATACTCGCTCGCGCGGGCGGCCGCTTTTCGGACAGCGGTGCGTCTCAGGCTGATCATCGGCCCGGCAGGCACGTACTGAGGGTCCGGGACCCGGTGGAAAGGTGGTTCGCGTGCACCTGCTCGACATCCTGGTGGTGCTGGTGGTGCTGGTCTACGCGGTGTCCGGCTACCGGCGCGGACTGGTGGCCGGCTGTGTCTCGCTGGCCGGCTTCGTGGGCGGCGCGGCGCTCGGCGTGTGGCTTCTGCCCTGGGTGACGGACCTGGTGGCGCCGGGCTCGACGGCGGCGACGGCGACCGCGGTGGTCACGGTGCTGCTGCCCGCGGTGGCCGGCCACGAGCTGGCGGGGCGTCCCGCGCTGCGTCTGCGCCGGGAACTGGACGCCGGTCCGCTCCGGGTGGCCGACGGGGCCGGCGGGGCGGTGGCGAACGCGGCGGCCGCGCTGATCGTGGCGTGGGTGGCGGCGAGCGTCCTGGCGGCGTCCTCGTCCTCGCTGCTCACCTCGGCGATCCGGGACTCGTCGGTGCTGGGCGCGGTGCAGCGGGTGATGCCGGACACCACCCCGGCGTGGTTCTCGGGCGCGACGTCCGCGCTGGCCGACGCGGGCTTCCCGCAGGTCTTCAACCCGTTCGAGAACGAGTCGGCCGCCGAGGTCTCCGAGCCCTCCGGCGACAGTGTCACGGCGGCGGCCACCAGGGCGGCCAAGCTCGGCACGGTGAAGGTCGAGGGCGTCGCGGGCACCCAGGGCCGGGAGGGCAGCGGCTTCGTGTACGCGCCGGAGCACGTGATGACCAACGCCCATGTGGTGGCCGGCATCGACGACCCGAGCGTGCGGGTCGGCGGGGTGGGCCGGGCGTACGAGGCGCGGGTCGTGCTGTTCGACCCGGACAAGGACGTGGCCGTGCTGTACGTCCCGGACCTGAGCGCGCCGGTGCTGCGGTTCGACGAGGACGCCTCGCGCGGCGACGCGGCGGTGGTCGCGGGCTATCCGCAGGACGGCGCCCTGGATCTGCGGGCGGCGACGGTGGCGAACCGGATCCGCGCCACCGGCCAGAACATCTACCACGACGAGAACGTCACCCGGGAGATCTACTCGGTCCGTTCCACGGTCCGCCCCGGCAACTCGGGTGGACCGCTGCTGACCCCCGACGGCCGGGTGTACGGCGTGGTGTTCGCCCGGTCCACCTCCGACGCCGAGACCGGCTACGTGCTGACGGCGGGCGAGGTGGCCCCCGAGGCACGGAGCGCGGCGGACGCCACGGAGGCGGTGGACACGGGCGAGCCGGTCACCTCGTGAGCGCGGGCCCGTCCGGCGCGGGCTCCCCGGCCCGCCCGTCCGGCGCGGTCAGCGACCTGCCCATCAGCACGTCGTCGACGTACGCGCCGTCGAGGTGGAACTCTTCCGGCTGCACGCCCTCGACGACGAAGCCCTCGGACTCGTAGAGCCCGCGCGCGGCGGTGTTGTGGCCGAGGACGCGCAGGGTGACGCGTCGGGCGCCCAGGCGCCGGGCCTCCTCGACGGCGGCGCGGACGAGGGCGCGCCCGGCACCCTGCCCGCGGGCGGCGTCGGCGACGGCGAGCCCGCGGATCTGGCGGACGTGGGCGTTGGAGGCCAGCTCCGTGGGGAGGCCGAGGCGGACGTAGCCGACGACGGCGCCGTCGAGTTCGGCGACGAGGTGGTCGCCGGGCCCCGAGTGCGGGCGGAAGAAGGGTTCGTCCGGTCCGGGCGGGGGCGAGACGGCGTGCAGGGGGGACCAGGTGGCGCGGTCGAGCCGGCGCAGCGGTTCCTCGTCCTCGGACCTGGCGCGACGTATGTGCGGGGCTGACATGCCGATCACTGTACGACGCGGTGGCGGGGTCGGGTCCGGGGATTCTCCGGGGCCACCCGGCAGGATGGGCGCATGGACGACGGACGCTTGGGCGAGGCACGTTCCCGCATCGTGGTGGCCGGTGCCTCCGGTCTCATCGGCAGCGCACTGGTGCGGTCCCTGACCGCCGACGGGCACGAGGTGGTGCGCCTGGTACGGCACGCGCCCGGGGGCGCGGACGAGGTCCGGTGGGACCCCGAGAACGGGCGGGTGGACCCGGCCGGACTCGACGGCTGCGACGCCGTGGTCAATCTGGCCGGGGCCGGGGTGGGCGACCGCCGCTGGACCGACGCGTACAAGACGCGCATCCGCAGCAGCCGGGTGCACGGCACGACCGCGCTCGCGGAGGCCGTCGCCTCGATGGAGCGGCCGCCGCGCGTCTTCGTGAACGGCAGCGCCGTGGGCTTCTACGGGGAGACCGGCGACCGGGCCGTGGACGAGAGCGTGCCCCCCGGAGAGGGCTTCCTGCCCTCCCTGTGCGTGGAGTGGGAGGCGGCGGCGGCCCCCGCCCGGGAGGCGGGGGTGCGGACGGTGTTCACGCGGACCGGGCTGGTCGTCGCGAGCGGGGGCGGCGCCTGGGGCCGGCTCTTCCCGCTCTTCCGGGCGGGGCTCGGCGGACGGCTGGGCGACGGGTCGCAGTACTGGTCCTTCGTGGCACTGCACGACGAGGTGGCGGCGATCCGGCACCTCCTGGACCGCGACGACCTGTCCGGCCCGTTCAACCTGACCGCACCGCGGCCGCTGACGAACCGTGAGATCACGGTGGCCATGGGGCGGGTGCTGCACCGCCCGACCCCCTTCCCGGTCCCGGCACCGGTCCTGCGTGCCGTACTCGGCGAGATGGCGGGCGACGTCCTCGGCAGCGCCCGGGTCCTCCCGGCCCGCCTCCTGGAGTCGGGCTTCCGTTTCGCGTTCCCGGAGATCGACGGGGCGATCCGGGCGGCGCTGTAGGTTCTCCGTCGCCTCCGACGCATACCGGGGCGCCCGCCGTCCGGGCACCCGCCGTCCGGGTGCCCCTCGCCTGCCGACCGCGCGCGGACCGCGCGCCGACCGCCTGCGGACCGCATGCCGACCACGCGCCGACCGCCCGCGGACCGCGCGCCGACCGCCCGGCGACCACATGGCGGCCGTATCGCCCCCGGGTGCGACCGCCGTGCGACCGTGTGCTGCCTCCGTGCGACTCCCGTTGACCGTTACGGGACCTAACCTCGTCTCGAACTCGGGTATCCCTCAAGGCTGTTGGGGGCATGACGTCTCCAGCGGCCGCGCAACCTCGAGGAGGGGCACGTGCTTGAGCCCGCTTACCAGGCGGACGTCGTCGTCGTGGGGGCCGGGATCGCCGGACTCGCCGCGGCGCAACGGCTGACCCGCGCCGGAGTGACGACCACGGTCCTGGAGGCCGCCCCCACGGTGGGGGGCCGGATGGCCACCGAGAAGGTCGACGGTTTCCGGCTCGACAGAATCGGACAGCTGCTGTCCACGGCGTATCCCGAACTGCGCCGCACCCCCGGGCTCGACGGCCTCGCGCTGCTGCCCTTCGCCCCCGGGGTCCTGCTGCACAGCGAGGGCCGTCACCACCGCGCGGGCACCCCGGCGGGCATGCGGAGCGCACGGGGCGCACTCCATGCGGTGCGCGCCCTCGCGAGCGCTCCCCGCGCGATGCCCGCGCCCCGGCGCCCGATCCACGCGTCCGGCGCGTCCGGGAGGCCCGCCGGCACACCCCGCACCCGGGCCGGCGCCCCGCTCGGCACCGCCGTCGACCAGGCCCGGCTCGGTGCCGCACTGGCCCGGCTCGCGCACACCCCGGCCGAGCGGCTGCTGGCCCGCCCGGAGCTGCCCGCCGCAGTGGCCCTGGCGGCGCGCGGGTTGCCGGCCCGCACGATCGACGGTTTTCTGCGTCCGCTGCTCGCCGCCCTGCTGTGCGACCCGGACCTGACGACCTCCAGCCGGTGCGCTGACCTCGCGCTGCGTGCCTTCGCCGGCGGGCGGCTCGCGCTGCCCGAGGGCGGCGCGGAGGCCCTGCCGGAGCACATGGCCCGGTCGCTGCCGCCGGGCACCGTGCACACCGGAGTGCGCGTCACCTCGGTGGCGACCAACGCCGTGACCACAGCGGAGCACGGCGTGATCCGCTGCCGGGCCGTCCTGGTGGCGACCGACGCCCGGGCCGCTGCCGAGCTGCTCCCGGGTCTCAGGGTGCCGGACTTCCACCGGGTGACGGTCGTCCACCACACCACCGACGAACCGCCGGCGACCGGCGCGTCCCTGCTGCTCGACGCCGACCGGGGCGGTCCGGTCGCCCACACGGCGCTGGTCAGCCAGGTGGACCCGTCCCGCGCGCCCGCCGGACGCGCCCTCGTCTCGTCGACGGTCCTGGGCCCTCCCCCGCCCGACCTCGACACCGCCGTACGCATCCACCTGTCCCGCCTCTACGGCACCCCGACGACCCGCTGGGAGACCCTCGCCGTCCACCACACGCCCGAGGCGGTGCCCGCGATGCGCCCGCCGCACGACCCGCGCAGGCCGGTACGGCTGCTGGCCGGGCTGTACGTGTGCGGCGACCACCGCGACACCAGCACCGCCCAGGGCGCGCTGCACTCGGGCCACCGGGCCTCGGCCGCGATCCTGACGGACCTGGGCGCGGGCAGACCGATGCACACGGCGGAGACGGCGGGGGCGGCGCGGGCGGCCTGACACCCTCTCCGCCCCGGGCGGCCCGAGCCCTCGGGCGGAACCGGGCCGGGCGGGCCGGGAGCCTGCGGTCCAGGCAGCCTGAGCGCCTCGACCCGGCGGGCCCTGGCCGCCCCATGCACACGACGGAGCCGACGACGACAGCCCCGCCGGCCCCCGGGAGCCCGGGCCCGCCGCCCGGGCGGAGCCGAGACCCTCGGCCGGGGCGACCCGAGGCACCTCGCCTACCCCAGCGCCGCCACCCTGTCCCGGTACCCCCGTACCGGGGCCGCGTCGCGGTACGGCTCCAGGCGTCGCTCGAAGTCGCGGACGTACTCCGCGGCCCGCACCGAGCGCATCTCGGCCGCCTGGCCGGCCGCCTCGGCGGCCAGCTGGCAGGCCTGGTCGAGTTCACCGAGGCCGAGCCGGGCGGTGGCGAGGACGACCCGGCAGAACAGCCGGCTGCGGGCGTAGACGGGGGCTCGCAACTGCAGCGAGCGTTCCGCGTGCTGGGCGGCGGCGCGGAACTGCTGCAGGTCGCGGTGGCAGTGCCCGAACTCGTCGGCGAGCTGCGCCTCGTCGAAGAAGCGCGCCCAGTGCGGCACCTCGTCGCCGGGCCGGGCGGCCTCCAGCGCCCGCTCGGCCCGCACCAGCGCGGCGGTGCAGGCCCGCACCTCGCCGAGCAGGCCGTGCGCCCGCGCCTCGGCGGCGTGCAGCAGCGTCTGGACGACCGGCGGAGCGGAGGTCCCGACCCCCTGCTGCGCCACCCGCGCCAGCTGTACGGCCTCCCGCCCGTGGCCCAGATAGACGGCCTGCCGGCTCATGGTGACCAGCACGTACGAGCCGTACGCCCGGTCCCCGGCCGCCTGCGACAGCCGCAGCGCCTGCACGAAGTAGCGCTGGGCGAGGCCGTGCGCGGCGATGTCGTACGACGTCCAGCCCGCGAGCCGGGTCAGGTCGGCGGCGGCGGCGAAGAGGCGGCGGCCGGTCTGCTCGCCGTAGGTGCCGCGCAGCATCGGCTCCAGCTCGTGCTCCAGATAGCGCACGAGGGCCTGGCGGGCGTGCCCGCCGCCGTACCGGTCGTCGAGGCTGCGGAACAGCTCGCCGACCGAGCGCAGCGCCGCGAGGTCGCCGCCGCTGACCTTCTGGCCGGGGCCGCGCTCGGCCGGGGCCCGGCGCCGGGACGGGTCGAGCGGGACGGCGAGCCTGGGCGTCAGGGGACGCCCCTGCGCGGGGATGCGGACGGGCACCTCGGTACGGGCGACCTTCTCGTCGGCCCGGCCGATCAGCCAGTCGCGGCTGGGCACGACGAGCCCGGCCGGAGTGAAGGCGATCTTCCGCAGTTCGGCGTGGCTGCCGGAGTCCTTGCGCCACAGTCCGCCGACGATGTCGATCGCCTCGTCGGGGCTCCCGGCGAACTCCAGCCCCGCGTAGACGGGCGCGCAGGCGTCCAGGCCGAGGTCCTGGGCGGTCAGGCGGCGGCCCAGGCGCCGGGTGAAGACCTCGGCGATCAGGGCCGGGGTGGTGCCGCGGGGCTGCTGGCCGCGCAGCCACCGGGTGACGGACGTCTTGTCGTATCTCAGGTCCAGGCCGTGTTCGAGTCCGAGCTGGTCGACGCGACGCGCGAGACCCGCGTTCGAGAACCCCGCTTCGGCGATGAGCGCGGCGAGCTGGCGGTTGGGGGTGCGCTGCGCGGGTCGTTCCGTCATGGTGCGGTGCGGTCTCCTGCCTTCCGGGCCGTTCGATGTGCCCGGAGCGCCTGTGAGCAGCCCTTATGGCCTCGTGAACGGCGTGAATGTAGCGGAGAGTAAGCGCCCGATCGCACAGTTCGCGCGGCATTCATCCGATCGTGTGAGGATTGCCCGCCCGGCTGACGACGACCGGGCGGTCGTACAGTGGCATGGGCACGCTTCGTGCCTTACCACCTTTCAGGGAGGCACGTGCCGTGAGTGAGCTGCGCTTCGTCCGCATGGGGTTCGGTGCCGAACGCGTCGAGTACCGGGACGCGTGGGACGAACAGCGCCGGGTGCACGCCGCACGGTTCGTCGACGAGGTCCCCGACACCGTGCTGCTCCTCGAACACCCGCCGGTCTACACCGCCGGCCGGCGTACCGAGGACGGCGAGCGCCCGCTGGACGGCACCCCGGTGATCGACGTGGACCGCGGCGGCAAGATCACCTGGCACGGCCCCGGCCAGCTGGTGGGGTACCCCATCCAGAAGCTCCCGCGTCCGGTGGACGTGGTGGCGCACGTCCGTCGCCTGGAGGAGGCCCTGATCCGCACCTGCGCCGAGTTCGGCGTCGCGACCACGCGGGTCGAGGGCCGCAGCGGCGTCTGGGTCCTCGGCGACCCGGTCGAGCGGCGCCCGGCCCTCGGCGGCCTCTCCCTGGACCTCGACCCCCGCCTGACCGACGACGAGTTCGACCCCCGGCTCAACGGTCCCGAGTACGCCCCGTCCAACGCGGGCCAGCGCCGCGAGGACCGCAAGATCGCCGCGATCGGCATCCGGGTCGCCAAGGGCGTCACGATGCACGGTTTCGCGCTGAACGTGAACCCCGACAACAAGTGGTTCGACAGGATCATCCCCTGCGGCATCCGCGACGCGGGCGTCGCCTCGCTGGCGGACGAACTCGGCCGCGACGTGACCATCGGGGAGGTCCTCCCCGTGGTGGAGCGCCACCTGCGGGACGTCCTGGAGAACGCGGACCCGAAGCCGAGGCCGATCGAGAAGACACCGGCGGCATGAGTCCGGCCCGTCCGGCACCGCCGTGACGGAGAAGGCACGGAATCAGCCCGTCCGGCGCTTGAGGACATGGCCCGCCCAGGGCCGGGGCGGGGGCCCGGGAGCGGCAGCCCCCAGCGAGACCGGCACCAACGCCGACCAACAATTCAACGGGCGTACCCTGAAGAACGCCGAAGAATCAAACGCTAGGGAGCCGGTCGTGTCCGCAGTCGCACCCGACGGACGCAAGATGCTGCGCCTGGAGGTCCGCAACAGCCAGACCCCCATCGAGCGCAAGCCCGAGTGGATCAAGACCCGGGCGAAAATGGGCCCCGAATACACCAAGATGCAGAACCTCGTGAAGAGCGAGGGCCTGCACACGGTCTGCCAGGAAGCCGGCTGTCCCAACATCTACGAGTGTTGGGAGGACCGCGAGGCGACGTTCCTCATCGGCGGCGACCAGTGCACCCGGCGCTGTGACTTCTGCCAGATCGACACCGGCAGGCCCGAGGCGCTCGACCGCGACGAGCCGCGCCGCGTCGGCGAGTCCGTGGTCACCATGGACCTGAACTACGCCACCATCACCGGCGTCGCCCGCGACGACCTCCCCGACGGCGGCGCGTGGCTGTACGCGGAGACGGTGCGCCAGATCCACCAGCAGACGGCGGACCGCGAGGCCGGCCGCACCAAGGTGGAGCTGCTCGCCCCCGACTTCAACGCGGTTCCTGAGCTCCTGCGGGAGGTCTTCGACTCCCGTCCGGAGGTCTTCGCGCACAACGTGGAGACCGTCCCGCGGATCTTCAAGCGCATCCGCCCGGGCTTCCGCTACGAGCGCTCCCTGAAGGTCATCACCGACGCCCGCGACTACGGCCTGGTCACCAAGTCGAACCTGATCCTCGGCATGGGCGAGACCCGGGAGGAGATCAGCGAGGCACTGAAGCAGCTGCACGAGGCCGGCTGCGAGCTGATCACCATCACGCAGTACCTGCGCCCGTCCGTGCGCCACCACCCCGTGGAGCGCTGGGTCAAGCCGCATGAGTTCGTGGAGCTGAAGGAGGAGGCCGAGCAGATCGGTTTCTCCGGTGTGATGTCGGGCCCGCTGGTCCGGTCGTCGTACCGGGCCGGACGGCTCTACGGAATGGCCATGGAGCAGCGCCGGTCCGCCACCGTGTGAACTCCCGCACAAGTCACTACCGGCCGGTAAAGGCCGATACGCCGCGGCTCCGACCGTCCTCGCTGATGAGGGCACCGGTCGGGGCCGCGAGCCCGTTGCGGGGCGCGGCGTCGGGCCTTCATGTCCGTTTGACCGGCGGGTCACGTCCTGGTAACACCAGTCAGTGACCCTGGTATCACACCACGTACACCCGTCTCCGTAACCGGAGCCGTACCGAGGGGACCTCCACGATGCAGGCCGCGCCCGTTCGCGCCACCGCCGTGCGTGCCACCGCCGTTCACGCCACCGCCATCCCGTCGTTCGCCACCGCCCTGCGGGCCGTCGAGTCGCTGCTGATGAGCGGCGGCCAGCGCACCGCCCGGCGCAACGCCTGGACCTCCGTGCTGGAGGACCGCCGCCGCGCCAAGGACCGGATCGAGACGGAGCGCGCGCTGCGGCAGTCCGTCGCCGGCCGCCCCTGACCGCACCCCCGGCCCCGCCCCGGTCTCCGTCCTGTCCGCCCGCGCCGGACACTGCCGTCGTCGGCGCCTTCCGGGGCACGTAGACTTCCTGCCATGGCGAGGAAGGAACCTGCAGCGGACGCTGCGAATCCCGGGCGACTGAAGCAGATCGCTCTGACCTACAAGATGACCCGCAAGGCCGACAAGAAGATCGGTCTTGTGCTCGCGGGTGTCGGCATCGTCGTCTTCGGTGTCCTCCTCGCGATCGGTTTCTTGATCGGTCACCCCATCTACGCAGGCATCCTGGGCGTGCTGCTCGCCTTCCTCGCGATGGCGATCGTCTTCGGGCGCCGGGCCGAGCGAGCGGCCTTCGGGCAGATGGAGGGACAGCCCGGCGCGGCGGCGGCCGTGCTGGACAACATCGGCCGGGGCTGGACGACGACACCCGCGGTGGCGATGAACCGCAACCAGGACGTGGTGCACCGCGCGGTCGGCAAGGCCGGCATCGTGCTGGTCGCGGAGGGCAACCCGAACCGGGTGAAGTCCCTGCTCGCGGCCGAGAAGAGGAAGATGAACCGCATCGTCGCCGACGTGCCGGTGCACGATCTGCTCGTGGGCTCCGGTGAGGGCCGGGTCGAGCTGAAGAAGCTTCGTACGACCATGCTCAAGCTCCCCCGCGTCCTGAGCGGCCCGCAGGTCACCGTGACCAACGACCGGCTGCGCGCGCTGGGCGACCTGATGAGCAACATGCCGCTGCCCAAGGGTCCGATGCCGAAGGGCATGCGCATGCCCAGGGGCGGCAACCCCAGGCAGCGCTGACCCCGTAGGAGTCCGGACGCCGGTACGGCGACTCCGGAACGCCGGTACGGCGAGGGGGCGGCCCGAGTGACCGGGCCGCCCCCTCGCCGTACCGGCGTCGTACGCGCGTCCGTGACGCGGGTCAGATCCGGATTTCGACGGTGCGCGCCAGCCGGTCGTGCAGGCCCCGGCCGTCGCGGTCCCAGATCAGCGCCGGGAGGGCGAGGCAGAGCAGGACCGAGCGCAGCAGGGCGCGCACGGGGCTGGGGCGGCCCGTGGCGAGGTCCACGACCCGCAGGCCGAAGAGGCGCTTGCCCGGGGTGAAGCCGACCGTGCCGACGGTCAGTACGCTCAGCACGAAGAAGATCAGCAGGGCCCAGTTGCTCGCCGTCTGCCCGTAGCTGCCCGTGATCAGGCCGTATGCGATCAGGGAGCACAGGGCCCAGTCGACGGCCAGCGCACCGAGCCGCCTGCCCGGACGGGCGATCGAGCCCGGTCCCTCCTCGGGCAGACCGAGCTGCTCGCCGCGGTGTCCGAGGTCGGCGCCGGCCTCTTCGACGGCCGCGCGGGGGCCGGAGAGCCACGATCCGATTGCTTGCCTGTTGTCCACCCGTCCAAGGTACTGCGCCCGTATATGACCGCTTGACACAGGGGTAGGAGCGGTGGGAGCGGTGGGGCCGACGGGAACGGGAGAGGCGTACGCGGGGGCGCGGGACGGCGTACGGCCGGGTGTGACGGGCCAGGATGAGGCCTAGGCTGGAGCGGAGCCGGTTAACTTCTGCGAAACAAATGGGTCACGCCCGAGAAATCACCCGTCCCTAGGGTCGAGGAAGCGTGTGCCACCCGCACTGGCCGCACGAACGATCTACCACCCCGGCGGGACGGTCGGGAGTAGGAGGAGACTGGATGTTCCAGAACGCCGACGACGTCAAGAAGTTCATCGCCGACGAGGACGTCAAGTTCGTCGACGTCCGGTTCTGCGACCTGCCGGGCGTCATGCAGCACTTCACGTTGCCCGCCGCGGCGTTCGACCCCGACGACGAGCAGGCCTTCGACGGGTCCTCGATCCGCGGTTTCCAGGCCATCCACGAGTCGGACATGTCCCTGCGCCCCGACCTGTCCACCGCGCGCGTCGACCCGTTCCGCCGGGACAAGACCCTCAACATCAACTTCTTCATCCACGACCCGATCACGGGCGAGCAGTACTCCCGCGACCCGCGGAACGTGGCGAAGAAGGCCGAGGCCTACCTCGCCTCCACCGGTATCGCCGACACCGCGTTCTTCGGTCCGGAGGCGGAGTTCTACGTCTTCGACTCCGTCCGCTTCGCCACCAGCGCGAACGAGTCCTTCTACCACATCGACTCCGAGGCCGGCGCCTGGAACACCGGTGCGGTGGAGGACAACCGCGGTTACAAGGTCCGCTACAAGGGCGGCTACTTCCCGGTCCCGCCGGTCGACCACTTCGCCGACCTGCGTGCCGAGATCTCCCTGGAGCTGGAGCGGTCCGGCCTGCAGGTCGAGCGCCAGCACCACGAGGTGGGCACCGCCGGCCAGGCCGAGATCAACTACAAGTTCAACACGCTGCTCGCCGCCGCGGACGACCTCCAGCTCTTCAAGTACATCGTGAAGAACGTGGCCTGGAAGAACGGCAAGACGGCGACCTTCATGCCGAAGCCGATCTTCGGGGACAACGGCTCGGGCATGCACGTCCACCAGTCGCTCTGGACGGGCGGGGAGCCGCTCTTCTACGACGAGCAGGGCTACGCCGGCCTCTCGGACACCGCCCGCTTCTACATCGGCGGCATCCTCAAGCACGCCCCGTCGCTGCTGGCCTTCACCAACCCGACGGTGAACTCCTACCACCGTCTGGTGCCGGGCTTCGAGGCGCCGGTGAACCTGGTGTACTCGCAGCGCAACCGCTCGGCCGCGATGCGTATCCCGATCACGGGCTCGAACCCGAAGGCCAAGCGGGTCGAGTTCCGCGCCCCGGATGCCTCCGGCAACCCGTACCTGGCGTTCTCGGCCCTGCTGCTGGCGGGCCTGGACGGCATCAAGAACAGGATCGAGCCGGCCGAGCCGATCGACAAGGACCTCTACGAGCTGGCTCCCGAGGAGCACGCGAACGTGGCGCAGGTCCCGACCTCCCTCGGTGCGGTCCTCGACCGCCTGGAGGCCGACCACGAGTTCCTCCTCCAGGGCGACGTGTTCACGCCGGACCTGATCGAGACGTGGATCGACTTCAAGCGCGCCAACGAGATCGCCCCGCTGCAGCTGCGCCCGCACCCGCACGAGTTCGAGATGTACTTCGACGTGTGATCGACCCGGTCGGCCGCCCGGCCGACCGGCTGCCCGACCGGTCCGCGCCCGGGCCGTCCGGCGCCCCCGTTCCCGTCCACCGGGAGCGGGGGCGCCGTCGCGTGTGGCCGAAAACCCTTCACAGGGCGAGGACGTACCGGGATCATGTCTACTGACACGGCTGTTCGAGTCAGGGGACGGGGAGGAGTGCCGGAGATGCCGGAGCGGGACGACGAGGAGCGCGAGTACGACCTGAGGTGGGCGGACGGCGCCGAGCACAAGGAGCCCTCCGCGCGCGCCAGGATGCTCGACGCGCGCTGGAAGGAGAATCCGCCCGGACCGGTCCCCTTCCGTGCCGACCCCGAGCACGTGGGCTCCGGGCGCCGGTCGTCGTGGGTGTCCACCGCCGTGGTGCTCGGCTGTGTGGCCGCGGTGATCGTACTGCTCGGTTACCTCAACTTCCGGGCGCCCTACTAGAGCCCTCGCCGGGTGCACACTGGACAGCGGGACGAGTGCCCGACTGCGAGGTGGTGGAGACATGCAGAGCCGCTTCCGGAGTGACCGGCGGTTGACCGTGCGCATGGGGATCACACTGTTCCTGCTCGGCCTGTTGTACGTGGGGTTCGTCGCCGCGCTGATCGCGCTGCTCAAGTCCTGGGTACTGGTCGTGGTGATCGTGGCGGCGGTGCTCGGGGCGCAGTACTGGTTCTCCGACCGGATCGCGCTGTTCGCGATGCGCGGCCGGGTCGTGGAGCGGGACGAGTATCCGGAGCTGCACGGGGTGGTGGACCGGCTGTCGGCCATGGCCGACATGCCGAAGCCGGTGGTCGCCGTGTCGGGGATGGAGATGCCGAACGCGTTCGCGACCGGCCGGAATCCGGACAACGCGGTGGTGTGCGTCACCACCGGGCTGCTGCGGCGGCTGGAGCCCGCGGAGCTGGAGGGCGTGCTCGCGCACGAGTTGTCGCACGTGGCGCACAAGGACGTCGCGGTGATCACGGTGGCGTCGTTCCTCGGTGTGATCGCGGGGCTGGTCGTGCGCTTCGCCTTCTACTCCCAGCTCTTCGGCGGACGCCGGGACCAGAACACCCTGGCCGTCCTGGCGATCGTGATGGGCGTCTCCGCGGCCGTGTACGCGCTCAGCTTCCTGCTGATCCGGGCCCTGTCCCGGTACCGGGAGCTGGCGGCCGACCGGGCCGCTGCCCTGCTCACCGGGCGTCCCTCGGCCCTGGCGGCGGCTCTGACGAAGGTCACCGGGGACATCGCCCGCATCCCGACCAAGGACCTGCGCACGGCCCAGGCCTTCAACGCGTTCTACTTCACCCCCGCCTTCGGCGCCGAGCCGGGCCTCGGCCGGTTCTTCGCCACTCACCCCAGCCTGGAGCAGCGGCTCGACCAGCTGGGCCGGATCTCCGCCGAACTGGGTGAGCCGACGGCCCCGGGGAAGACCTGAGGCCCGGAAAGGCGGACACGGGCATGGGACTGCTGGACATCCTGCTCGGCCGGTCCAGGGCCGTGGGGCCCGACCTCGACCGGCTCTTCGCGCTGCCCTCCGCGGCGGTGGGCCTTGAGGCCGCGGCCGGGTTCAGGCCGACCGGGCGGGGGGCGGTGTGCTTCGCGACGGTCGAGGGCGCCGCCTTCGAGCGCACTCACCGGGAGATCCGCGCCCTGCTCGACGCGGACGCCGGGCGCACTCCGGTGGAGCCGACCCACGACTCCTACGGCTACTCCTGGCTCGTCTCGCACCGCTCCCCCGGCGAGCTGCCGGTGCTGGTGAACGACCTGCACGCGGTGAACAGCATCCTGGAGGCGGGCGGTTTCGGCCCCCGGCTGCTGTGCTCCCTCGCCGGTTTCGTGGACGACGACGGGCGGCGGCTCGCGCTGGTCTACCTCTACAAGCGCGGCACGTTCTACCCCTTCGCGCCCCTGCCCGGTGAGCGGCAGCAGCGGGACAACGCGCTGGAGCTGCGGATACGGGCGGTGCTCGCCGGGGAACTGCCGGTGGAGGGCGACCTGGGCCGCTGGTTCCCCGTGTGGGGCGCGCCCGGACTCTGACGGCCGCGGACGGCCCGGACGGACCACTGGCGCAAGCGCTGTCGGGCCGCAGTCGACGCCGCTGTTCCTCTGTTCCTCGGTTCCGTGGGGCACGCCCAGCCGGCCCGGCGTCCGAGGGCGAGGCGTTCGGGCCGAGGCGGGGGCCCGGGGGCGGCAGGCCCCCGGGCGACGGCGACGCGGACGCCGGGCGCCGGGAAGGAAACGGCACCCGGCGCCCCGCTCACCGCGAGTACCGCATCAACGCCCGCACCATGTGGCACGTCGTGTCCGACGGCGGATGAACGCCGATCGCCAGCGCGGCACTCCTTATCCGCTCGTTGCGCGCCTGGTTGGGCAGGTGGACGCCGGAGTCGAGCAGGGCGATGGCGAGCCGCATCGCCTTGAGCCGGCGGTTGTGCGTGACGTACCACTCGCGGGGACGGCCCGCCGGCAGCGGACGCTTCTCCACGGGTTCGTACGGCAGGTCGAGCAGGACGGGCCGCTTGGCGGTGGACTGGGTGGGCAACGGCTTCGGCTTCAGTGCGGCAGCGGGCACGGGCATCCTCCTGTCGCGGTCAGGGTGCCGTCCGGACCTCCCGGCGACACCCTCGAACACTGCTTCTATTTTACCGCCCACCACTGACAAAAGCCCCTGACCACAAGGCTTTCGGGGTCGCTGTGACACACGTGGTGAACGAGTTCTCGCACCCGTCCGGCTACCGTGTGCGGCATGGAGATCTGGATCAATCCGGCCTGTTCGAAGTGCCGCAGTGCGATCAGTCTGCTCGACGCCGAGGGGGCCGACTACACCGTCCGCCGCTATCTGGACGACGTACCGAGCGCGAACGAGATCCGCGAGGTACTCACCCGGCTCGGACTCGAACCGTGGGACATCACCCGCACCCGGGAGGCGGCCGCCAGGGAACTCGGCCTGGAGGACTGGCCCCGTGACGGGGCGTCGCGCGACCGCTGGATCACCGCGCTCGCCGAACACCCCGGGCTGATCCAGCGCCCGATCATCACGGCGGACGACGGAACGGCCGTCGTCGGCCGCACCGACGAGGCTGTTCGGGATGCTCTGTCGCGGTAGGTGATGGCTTGTCGGGCGCCGGGACTTCTGGCGGTCCACGCTGTCACCCTGCGCCGCCATGACCCACGATGATCAAGAACCGCGGCACGGGCAGCGGCTGCCGCACGGGCGACACGGGCCGTACGACGCCGCCGAGCAGCGCCGCGGACGCGGTCGCCGCACCCGGTCGGTGGTGATCGCGGCGACAGGCGCCGTCCTCGTCTCGGCGCCGGCTCAGGGGACGCGGCCTTCGAACTGGTCCGGGAGGAGGGCAAGTTCCTGATCAGGCGGGCGCTGATCGAGAAGGTCGGCTGAGGGTCGACTGAAGGTCGGCTGAGGTTGACTGAAGGTCGGCTGAGGTTGACTGAAGGTCAGTCACCCGGCCCGGCGAGGAAGGCGCCGAGGCGGCGGAGGAAGCCGGGGCCGGGCGGCGGGATTCGGCAGGCGGCCTCGGAGGCGGCCCCGTCGGCCCGGACGCCGACGACCCCGGCACCGTCGCGTGCGCCGCACCACAACGACTGCGGGTAACACGGGGTTCACACACGGGCAATGGTCGGGAAATCGCCCGTTGACACGCTGCACGACAGTGGACGCGGCGCCCGGCCGCCCCAGCGCCGCAGCACCCGCGAGTGCGCCCGGACCCACCCCGAAGGATGTTGCCCCGTGACCTTCAAGGCCGAGTACATCTGGATCGACGGCACCGAGCCGACGGCCAAGCTCCGTTCCAAGACGAAGATCCTCACGGACGCCCCCGCGGGCCTGGGCGCCCTGCCGGTCTGGGGCTTCGACGGCTCCTCCACCAACCAGGCCGAGGGCAGTTCCTCGGACTGCGTGCTCAAGCCGGTCTTCTCCTGCCCCGACCCGATCCGCGGCGGCGACGACATCCTGGTGCTGTGCGAGGTCCTGGACACGGACATGACCCCGCACCCGAGCAACACCCGCGCGGCGCTGGCCGGGCTGTCCGAGCGGTTCGCCGCGCAGGAGCCGGTCTTCGGCATCGAGCAGGAGTACACCTTCTTCAAGGGCGCCCGCCCGCTCGGCTTCCCCGAGGGCGGCTTCCCGGCCGCGCAGGGCGGCTACTACTGCGGTGTCGGCTCGGACGAGATCTTCGGCCGCGACATCGTCGAGGCCCACCTGGAGAACTGCCTGCGGGCCGGTCTCGGCATCTCCGGCATCAACGCCGAGGTCATGCCGGGCCAGTGGGAGTTCCAGGTCGGCCCGCTGGCGCCGCTGGAGGTCTCCGACCAGCTGTGGGTGGCACGCTGGCTGCTCTACCGCACGGCCGAGGACTTCGGGGTCTCCGCCACCCTGGACCCCAAGCCGGTCAAGGGCGACTGGAACGGGGCGGGCGCGCACACCAACTTCTCCACCAGGGCGATGCGCGAGGGTTACGACGCGATCATCACCGCGGCCGAGTCGCTCGGCGAGGGCTCCAAGCCGATGGACCACGTCAAGAACTACGGCGCCGGCATCGACGACCGCCTGACCGGCCTGCACGAGACCGCCCCGTGGAACGAGTACTCCTACGGCGTCTCCGACCGCGGCGCCTCGGTGCGCATCCCGTGGCAGGTCGAGAAGGACGGCAAGGGCTACATCGAGGACCGCCGGCCCAACGCCAACGTCGACCCGTACGTGGTGACCCGCCTGCTCGTCGACACCTGCTGCACGGCGCTGGAGAAGGCCGGCCAGGTCTGACCCGGCCCCGCTCGCTCCCGGAGGGGCGGCCACCGTCGCGGACGCTGTTGGTGTGGGCGCCCCTCCGGGAAGGGCGCGAACGGCTGGAGCAGTGACCGAGCCGGCACCCGCTTCACGCCGGTGCGGCGTCCCCGCGGGGCACCGACTCTCTGCTGCCGGCGAAGGGGCGTCCCCTCCGGCCGCCGCACCGGGCACAGTGGCGGCATGAGGCTACTGGTGCTGGGCGGTACGGAGTTCGTGGGGCGGGCCGTGGCCGAGGCGGCGCTCGGCCGTGGCTGGGAGGTGACCGTCCTGCACCGCGGACGGCACGCCCCGCCCCCCGGAGTGCGGGCGCTGCACGGCGACCGCACCGCGCCCGACGGGCTCACCGCCCTTGCCGAGGAGACGTGGGACGCCGTCGTCGACACCTGGTCGGCGGCGCCCCGCGCGGTCCGGGACGCGGCGCGGCTGCTGCGGGACCGCGCCGGACGCTACGTGTACGTGTCGAGCTGCTCGGTCTACGCCTGGGCCCCGCCCGCCGGGTACACCGAGGACGCCCCGCTCGTCGAGGGCGCCTCGGCCGACGCCGGGCAGAGCGACTACGCCCGGGACAAGCGGGGCGCCGAGCTGGCCGTCCTGGACGCCTTCGGCGCGGACCGCTCGGTACTCGTCAGGGCCGGGCTGATCCTCGGCCCGTACGAGAACATCGGCCGGCTGCCGTGGTGGCTGAACCGCGTCGCCCGCGGCGGCCCGGTCCTCGCGCCGGGCCCGCGGGACCTGCCCCTCCAGTACATCGACGTACGCGACCTCGCCGACTGGGTGCTCGGCGCGGTGGAGCGGGAGCTGAGCGGACCGTACAACCTGGCCTCGCCGCCCGGGCACACCACCATGGGCGGCCTGCTCGACGCCTGCGCGACGGCCACGGGTGGCGCGGCGGAGCTGCGCTGGACCGCGCCCGAGACCGTCCTCGCCGCCGGCATAGAGCCGTGGGGCAGGCTGCCGGTGTGGACACCACCGGGCAGCGACCTGCACGACGCCCTGCAGAGCGCGGACGTCTCCCGGGCCCTGGCGGCGGGCCTCGCCTGCCGCCCGGCCGACGACACGGTGGCGGACACCTGGGCCTGGCTGCGGGCCATCGGCGGTACCGCGCCCCAGCGCCCGGACCGGCCACCTGTCGGACTGGACCCGGAGACGGAGGCGAGGGTCCTCGCCTGTGACGGACCCGGCGGGGTGTAGCCGGCACCACCCCCCGACCGGGGTGCCCGGCCCAGTGCCCCGCGCCGTCGCCTCCACGAGACTGACGGCATGAGCATCGAGACGCAGAGCGGCACAGGGCCGACACGGGCACGAACGCGGACGCGGGACGTGGCGCTGTCGGCCGTGCGGGGGCTGGCACTGGCGTTCCTCTCCCTGCCCGGCGCGGTGGTGTGCCTGTGCCTGACCCTCGTGTCCCTCGCCCTCGTCCCGATCGGCGTGGGCGTCATCACCACGCCGTGGGTGCTGACGGGGGTGCGGGCGTTCGCGGACCTGCGGCGGCTGCTCGCCGCCGAGTGGGGCGGGGTCCGGACAGCGCGGGCGTACCGGCCGCTGCCCGAGGGCGCCAGTCCGTGGGTCCGCACCTCCGGGATGCTCCGTGACCCGGCGACCTGGCGGGACTTTTGCTGGCTGCCGGTCGACATGACGGCGGGCTTCGTCACCGCGCTGCCGGCCTTCGTGCTGCCGCTCTACGCGCTGGAGGGCTTCGCCCTCGCGGCCGGACTGTGGCGGGTGCTGCCCGACGGGTACTGGTACGGCTTCGTCAAGGTCACCGACCAGACCTCCGCCCTCTACGCCGCCGTGCTGGGTGCCGTGCTCCTCCTCGCCGGCCTCCGGCTCGCCCCGCTCGCGCTGCACGCCCACTTCCGGCTCACCGGCGCGGTCCTCGGGTACGGCCGGGGCGAACTCGCCGAGCGGGTGCGCGTCCTGACCGAGACCAGGCGCGACGCCGTCGACACCTCCGCCGCCGAACTGCGCCGCATCGAACGCGACCTGCACGACGGGGCGCAGGCCCGGCTGGTCGCCATGGGCATGGACCTGGGCACCATCGAGGCACTGCTGGAGAAGAACCCGGCGAAGGCCCGGGAGCTGCTCGCGCGGGCCCGGCAGTCCTCCGCCGACGCCCTGACCGAACTGCGCGAACTCGTGCGCGGCATCCATCCGCCGGTGCTCGCCGAACGCGGCCTGGGCGACGCGGTGCGCGCCCTGGCGCTACGGCTGCCCGTCACCGTCGAGGCCGACGTGGACCTGTCCGGCCGCGCCGAGGCGCCCGTGGAGTCGGCCGCCTACTTCGCGGTCAGCGAGATCCTCACCAACGCCGTGAAGCACTCGGGCGCCGACCGGATCTGGATCGACCTGCACCACGACGAGGGGCGACTGCGCGTCTCCGTCACGGACAACGGCAAGGGCGGCGCGGCGATCGGAGCGGGTTCGGGCCTGGCCGGGGTGGAGCGGCGACTGGGTACATTCGACGGCGTCCTGGCCGTCAGCTCGCCCGCGGGCGGCCCCACCATGGTCACCATGGAGATCCCTTGCGCGTTGTCCTAGCCGAAGACCTGTTCCTGCTGCGCGACGGGCTGGTCCGGCTCCTGGAGGCCCACGACTTCGAGATCGCCGCGGCCGTCGGGACCGGCCCCGAACTGTCCCGGGCCCTGGCCGAACTGGAGCCGGACGTCGCCGTGGTCGACGTACGCCTGCCGCCCACGCTCACCGACGAGGGCCTGCAGTGCGCGCTGGAGGCCCGCCGCAACCGGCCCGGACTGCCGGTGCTGGTCCTCTCCCAGCACGTGGAGCAGCTGTACGCGCGCGAGCTGCTGGCCGACGGGAGCGGCGGGGTGGGGTACCTGCTCAAGGACCGGGTGTTCGACGCGGAGCAGTTCGTGGACGCCGTACGGCGGGTGGCGGCGGGCGGTACGGCGATGGACCCGCAGGTCATCCAGCAGCTGCTCAGCCGGCGCGCGGCGGAGGACCGGCCGCTGGAGCGGCTGACGCCCCGCGAGCGGGAGGTGCTGGAGCTGATGGCGCAGGGCCGGACCAACGCGGCGATCGCCGGCCAACTCGTCGTCACGGAGCGGGCCATCGCGAAGCACACGGCGAACATCTTCGCGAAGCTGAGCCTGGAGGTTTCGGACGACAACAACCGCCGGGTACTGGCGGTTCTGGCCTATCTGGACCGCGGCCGCTGACCCGTTCGCGCGTCCCTTCCGCCTCACCGGACACAGCAATTCCCGAGACAGGTGAACAACCCCGGAGCGGCTCCCGTACTCAAGGGAGCCGCTCCCCTTTGGCCGGGCGTTCAGCGCCCGGCACTCCTCAGCGAGTCGGAGGAGTTCCGGGACTCCGCCCACCGCCGAGGTGGTGGGCTTCCAGCCCGAGGACTGCGGTCCAGCCCGAACCGACCCCGTGTGGGACAAACCACAAATCACCAGAGCACAGCGACGCACCCCCCTCGGCCGCGGCCGGGGCCCCTCGCTAGGAGACTGATGGGACGCAACACAAGAAAGCGCCGTACACCGCTGGCCACCAAGGTCGTAGCCGGGGCGGCGGCCCTGGCGGTCGGCGGGGGCGGGCTGGTCTGGGCCAACTTCTACGCCTCGGCACACGAGTCGGGCCCCTCGCACAACCGGACCAGGTCCGCGGGCGCGCAGATCGCCACGATCCAGTGTCCGGACGTCGGCCAGAAGCTGCGCCGCGTGCCGGGACGCGCACGTGCCGGGGTCGACAAGGAGTTGGCGAACCTCGACAAGCAGATCACCGAGGCCTACGCACGCCTCGCGTCGACGCGCCGAGCCCAGTCGGGTGACGCGAACTTCGTCCAGAACGCCATTCTCGGGCCGCTCAAGTCCAAGCGGACCGCCGCCCTCGAGCGGATCGGGATCAACATCCGCCGGGTGGGCGGCAACGCTCCCGACGGACTCGACCGCCTCGCCAAGTGCAAGGGCATGATGGCCGACCAGCCGAACGGCGGCGGCGACGACGGCAACGGCAACGGCAACGGCAACGGCAACGGTCAGGGCGACCAGGACAACGGTGGCCAGGGCGACGGCGGCCAGGACCAGGGTCAGGGCGACGGTCAGAATCAGGGCGACAACGGCAACGGGGCCGCAGGGCCGTTCGCCGACGACTTCGTCGACATCAACGACGTCGAGCCCGGCTCACGGGACCTGGAGAACGGGTTCGCCGCCAACGGGGAAGGCGGCTCCACGGGCTCGTTCACCGCGGTCTGCGGCGTGAACGAGAACAACCTGTTCAACAGCGACAACCTGATCGTGGCCCCGGGTGTCGACAACGGCGCGCACCACACCCACGACTACGTCGGCAACCAGGACAACAACGCCTTCTCCAGCGACGAGGACCTCGCGGCCGCCGACACCTCGTGCCAGAACCAGGGTGACAAGTCCACCTACTACTGGCCGGTGCTGCGCCTCCAGGACGGTACGCAGGAGTTCGACGCGGGCGACCTGGGCGGTGGCGCCGAGGGCAACGTCGGAAAGATCCTCAAAGCCGCGCAGGCCGAGATCAGGTTCGTGGGCAACCAGCGGAGCGACGTCGTCGCGATGCCGAAGTTCCTGCGCGTCATCACCGGTGACGCCAAGGCGTTCACCAACGGCGTCGCCAACGCCAACAGTTCGTTCAGCTGCACCGGCTTCGAGGACAGGCAGGTGACCGACAAGTACGTACTCTGCCCCGAGGGCAGTCAGGTCGTGCGCACCTCGAACTTCCAGAGCTGCTGGGACGGCCAGAACATCGACAGCGCCAACCACCGCGACCACGTGGCCTTCGTCCAGCAGGACGGCAGCTGCCCGAACGGCTTCCAGGCCATTCCGCAGCTTCAGGTCCGCCTGGTGTACGACGTGCCCGCCCCGACCATCGAGAACGGTCAGGTCCGCAACCCGTACGCGGTGGACGGATTCCCCGAGCAGCTGCACAAGCCGATCACCGATCACAACGACTTCATCAACGTCATGGACGAGGACCTGATGAACGAGGTGGTCGACTGCATCAACCGCGGCGAGGACTGCCAGTAGTCCGGCGGCCCGGTAGCCGGGCGGCCCGGTAGCCGCGACAGGGCCGGTGGCGGATCCCCGCCACCGGCCCTCCTCGTGTTCCCGCGCGTCCGGTCAGCCGCTGTGCCCGGCGTGTTCGCCGTGCCCCGCCGAGCGGCCGCCGCCGCCGTGCCGGGTGCCCTCTTCCAGCGTGCCGCCGAGCCGGCCGCGCAGGTCCGCCACCACGTCCTCGTGGCCGACGGCGACCCACTTGCGGCCGACGAGGTAGTAACCGCCGTAGTCCTTGGCCGTGTTGATCCACTCGCGCTGGCCGCGGTCGGTGGAGAAGGTGGCGAGGACGTACTTCTCGTCGCCCTTCCCGCACAGGGCCTGGCGGATGGTGTCGGCGTCGGTCTGCATGTCGGGGGCGCACTCCGCCTCGGCTGCCAGGTGTTCCAGGCTGCCGGTGGCGGTCTTCGGCACGGCGGCCTCGCCGTTCCCGTCGGCGCCGCAGCCCGTCAGCGCGAGTACGGCCGCGAGGGCGGCCGCAGGCGCGAGCATCGGTCGGGTCAGCCTCATCTGTTCCTCCGGTCCGTTCCGGCGACATGCCGCACGGAGCCCCGGCGAGGGGCTCTGGCCATCGATACGGGCCAGCGGCGCGAAGTACTCAGCGGGGACCCGGGTGCTCTCGGCCGGACACCGTGCGAGAGTGGCGTCGTGGACCAGGACTGGGAAGAACGCGTGACGGCCGCCTGGGCGGCATTCGACGGCTGGGCCGAGGAGGACGCCGCCGGCTTCCGCGCCGCGATCGACGCCCTCGCCGACGAGTTGCCCGCGGACAGTCCCCTCGGCCTGTTCGAGCGGGCCTGTGCCTGGGACTCCACCGGCCACTCCGACCGGGCCGTGCCCCTGTACCGCGAGGCGCTGGAGCGCGGGCTGAGCGAGGCCAGCCCCTACAAGGGGCGCCGGGCGAAGATCCAGCTCTCCGGCTCTCTGCGCAACACCGGGCACCCGGAGGAGGGCGTGATGCTGCTGTCACCCGAACTGGTGGCACCTTCCGACGAGTTGGACGACGCCGTGCGCGCCACGCTCGCGCTGTGCCTGTCGGGCATGGGCCGCGACCGTGAGGGCCTGTCCCTGGTGCTCGGCGCGCTCGCGCCCCATCTGCCCCGCTACCAGCGGTCGATGGCGAACTACGCACGGCTGCTGGTGGAGCCGGAGGACTAGGCCGTCGGGTGACGGGCCATACGGTGACCAACACCCGTTTCGCTCGTTCTGCAGAACGTGCAGCCACAGGATGTCGCCCCGCGCCCCGCACCGTCCTCCGCCTCCTCTGCCGACCCGGTCGTCGACGTCGAGCAGGCCGAGGCCGCGCTCGTCGAGCACTATCCCCGCCTGGCCCGGCTGGCCTATCTGGTGCTGCCGCCGGGTCTCGGCCGGGGCCGCCGCGTCCTGACCGCGCACGCCCTCACCCAGCGCGCCCTGCCCCGGAACCGGACGACGACCGCGGTGATCCCGGCCCAGTCCACCGGCCGCGAGGTCGACCCCGGCTACGCCCTGGTCCGGCTCCGGGTGGTGCGTGCGGCGCTGGAGGCGGGGCTCCCGCTGCGACGGCGGGCGTGGCCCAAGCGGTCCCAGCTGCCGCCGCTGCTGCCCCACGTGCGGGGCCTCAAGCTCTTCCCGCGCTCGGGCGGCGCCGACGAACTCGCTCTGGACCAGCGGCTGGCCGCGCTCTCCGGTCCGGGCCGGGCGGCGTACGCGCTGCGCGGTCTGGAGAAGCTCCCGGAGGGCGGTGTGCGGCAGTTGCTCCGGGCCGCCGGGGTCGCCGACGCGGACGCCGCGCTGCGGGAGGCCGACGGGGTGCCGGGCCAGTACGGGCTGCTCGGTTCCCCGGAGTTCGACCCCTGTTCGCTGCAGGCCCGGCCGACCGATCTGCTGCGTCGGCGGCAGCACATGAAGGCCGCGCTGGTCGCCGGGGCGGCGCTGGTGGTCTGCGGGGCGCTGCTGGGCCTGCCCGGTGACGGCTGGGGCCCCGACGGCGCCGCCGCCCCGCCCTACGCGCGAAACCCGGCGGCCGAGGCCGCCCTCGATCCCGGCAGGCTCACGAAGGTCGCGCCCGCCGCGTGGGAGACGTCCGCGCGCACGGACTTCTCGGTGTGGCCGGCACGCGGTGGCCTGACCGACGACGAGGAGCTGCTGCGCCGCGCCCTGGCCGTCTGGGCCCGGCCCGGCGAGAGCGTGGGGGTGTCCGCGACGCCGGGGACCCTGACCGGCGGCCCGGCCGGTCCGCCGCAGCTGCTGTACGCCGGGGACGTCGACAACGCGCGGGTGGTGATCCTGCACGACGGTCTGCGCCTGGTCCGGTACGCCGAGCCGAAGGACGGGACGGCCGGTGCCGCCCTGGACTTCGCGCGGACCGACGGGGCGGGCCGGGCCGCGGCGACCGCGGTGGTCCTGGGCCGGGCCGACGGGAACGTGCGCTATCTGACGGCGCCCTGGGTGACGAAGGCGGCCGGGCGCGATCTCGTCCGGCCGGGCTCCGGTGCCAAGCGGCTGACGCTCACCGACGGCGTGACGTCCCCGCTGGCCAGCCCGGCGCAGCAGCGGTCCGGCGGGTGTACGTCGTGGAACGTGCTGGAGCTGACCGACGGTTCGGACACCCGGGTGGTGACCGACCTCGGCGAGCTGGTGCCGGCCCGGCTCACCACCGGGCGCCCCGGTGCGGTGAAGGACGCCTCGGGTGCGAGGGCACTGGGCACCTGGGCGCCGTACGCCTGCTCGCTGGGCGCGGTGCGCGGGCAGGGAGTGCGGTCGGTGAACGCCTGGGAGTTCGCGTCACAGCCGCTGCCCGACGCGACGGGGTCGGGTGCGTGGGTGTGCACCCGGGCGGAGACCTGGCGCGGTGAAGGGGCCCGGGTGCTGGCGCAGTTCCGGACGCCGGGCGGGGCGCAGGGCGCGGTGGCCGCGAAGGCACAGGACGTGCCGGCGTGCGGCGGGCGCGACCCGCAGGTGCTGGCCGGGGTGCTGTGGAAGTCGGAGGGCGGGCACTGGTACCTGCTCGCCGCGGGCAGCCGCGACACCGCGTCGATCGAGGCGACGGGCGGCATCGAGGACTCCGCCGACGGGAACCTGCTCACGGCGAAGGCCGAGCAGGGGGCGCGGGCGGAGCTGCAGGGCACGCTGGAGAACGGGCGGACGATCGGCGGGCTGCGTTAGACCCGGCGGGGACAGCCCTGGCCGACCCTGGCGTCGACAAGTACCCGGACGGTGTGCTGGTCGCCGAGGACGAGGACGGGCGGCGGCCCGGCGTCGGCGCCATCCTCGCGGACCTTCCGGAGGGCGCGGCCGTCTGCTGCTGCGGTCCCGAGGGCCTGATGGCGGCCGTGGAGGTCGGAACGCGGCGACTCGATGCTCATCCGCGTGTCCCGGTGCCGGGGTACGCGGCTCGTGCCCGGCATGTGAACACCGATGCCCGGTCCGGCCCGTTCTGAGGCCGGATTCAATCGGTAAGGTGTTCGTATGGCTACCGGGGTGCGCCGCAGAATGGGCGTCGAGGAGCGGCGGCAGCAGTTGATCGGCGTCGCGCTCGATCTGTTCAGCCGCCGCTCGCCCGACGAGGTCTCCATCGACGAGATAGCGTCGGCGGCGGGCATCTCGCGCCCGCTCGTCTATCACTACTTTCCCGGGAAACTCAGCCTGTACGAAGCCGCGTTGCAGCGTGCCTCGGACGATCTGGCGGCCCGGTTCGCCGAGCCGCGCCAGGGTCCGCTGGGCGCGCGGCTGCTGCGGGTCATGGGCCGCTACTTCGACTTCGTCGACGAGCACGGCCCGGGTTTCTCGGCTCTGATGCGCGGCGGACCGGCGGTCGGCTCGTCCACGGCCAACGCGCTCGTGGACTCCGTACGGCAGGCCGCGTATGTCCAGATCCTTTCGCACCTGGACGTCACCGATCCGCCCGCGCGCCTGGAACTGGTGGTCCGCTCCTGGATCTCGCTCGCCGAGTCGACGGCGCTGCTCTGGCTGGACGGGCGCCGCATCCCGCGCGCCGAGCTGGAGACACAGCTCGTGCACGACTTCGCCGCGCTGGTGGCGGTGAGCGCCGCCTACGACGAGGAGATGGGCGCCCTGATGCGCCGCGTCGTCGCGGACGAGCCGGCCGACGGCCCCTTCGGGGACCTGATCGGCCGGCTCGTGGGACTCGCCGGTTAGTTCTCGGACTTCCGGTACGACGGGTCCAGGTCGCGGACCTCGGCGGAGGCGTGCAGGGTGAGGCCGTCGCCCGGCTCGGCGTACCGTCGCAGCAGTTCCAGGACGGCCTCGGTGAGACGGGCCTTGGTTTCGTCGGTTCGGCCGGCGAGCAGCCCGAGTGTGACGTGCACGACCGCGTGGCCCTCGGCGTCCGGGCCGACCGTGGTGTCCTCGGTGCGGCGGAACTGCGTCTTGCACGCCGGCGGCCTGGCGTCCGCGATCTCGACGACGGCCTCGTGCAGGGCCCGCGCGAAGGCGGGCCGGTCGAAGTCGCCCGCGAGCCGGTCGGAGTAGTCGACGGTGATCTGCGGCATGAGCCCTCCCGTTGCGTGAACAGCAGGGCTCACCCTAACCGCAGTCCCGCGGCCCTCAGCCGGCCCGCCGGAACACGGCGACCGTGCGGGCCGGCACGGAGAACGTGCCGGTCCTCGCCGTGTACGAGGACCCCTTCACCACCGCGTCCGCGCCCGCCGCCTGCACCGGGTGCAGCCGGTAGCCGGTCCCGGCCACCGCCCGGACGCGCTGCTTCTGCCGCTGGGGCGTGGCGTTGAAGACGACCACGAGGTCACCGAGGCTCATGGTGATCACGCCGGGTGTCTCGTCCTTGCCGGAGAGCGGGAACGAGAGCCGGGACCGGACCTGCCCCGCCGTGGCGAGGGAGAAGTCCGTCTCCCCCGTACGGATCTTCAGCAGGTCCCGGTATGCCGCCGAGGTGCCCGTGATCTGCGGGCAGCCGACCTCGACCGCGCCCAGCAGGGGCTTGGCGTACGGCCACTTGTCCTGGTTGTCGGCGGCCGGCGGCAGTCCCCGGCCGAAGCCGTTGCCGTCGGCGCAGTTCCAGTGCAGGGCGTTGAACCAGTCGCCGCTGTCGAAGGAGTTGCGGTCCAGGGACTTGGAGCGCAGCAGGTCGGTGCCCGCCTGGGAGAGCGCCGGGCCCTGCGAGAGTGCGGCGGTGGCCAGGGCGAGGACCTGCATGCGGGCCCGGTCGTCGGCGGACGTGTCCTTCGGCAGCTTGAAGGCGAGCGCGTCGAACAGGGACTCGTTGTCGTGCGCGTCGGCGTAGGCGAGGGCGTCGCCGGGTGCCGCCGCGTATCCGGCGGGGGCGCCGTTGTGGTCGACCTCGGAGCCCTTGACCTGCTTGCCGCCGCTGTCGGTGAAGGCGTAGTCGGCGAGGTTGCCGGTCAAACCGACCTTGATCAGATCCTGGTAGTGCAGCAGGCGGGCCTTCTGCTCGGCCTCGGTGCCGTTGGCCGTCGAGGAGTTGGGGTCGGTGTAGAGGCCGGAGGCGAAGCCCTGGACGCCGGGGTCCTCGTCGAAGGGACCGCCGCCGCGCACCGCGTCGCGGGCCCGGTCGGAGAAGGTGGCGACGCCGGTGCCGGCCATGTTCTTCTGGGTGGCCTGGACGAAGCGGGCGTCGTCGGCGACCTCGCCGAAGTTCCAGCCCTCGCCGTACAGGATGATCTTCTTGCCGTCGACGCCGTCCTTGCTGGGGGTCAGCGCGTCCAGCGCCTTCCTGACCGCGAGGATGTTGGCCTTCGGGTGGTGGCCCATGAGGTCGAAGCGGAAGCCGTCGACCTTGTACTCCTTGGCCCAGGTGACGATCGAGTCGACGACGAGCTTGCCCGTCATGGCGTTCTCGGTGGCGGTGTTCGCGCAGCAGGTGCTGTTCGCGACCGAGCCGTCGGCGAGGAGCCGCTGGTAGTAGCCGGGCACGATCCGGTCGAGGACGGAGGTGTCCGCCTGGCCGCTCGCGGCCGTGTGGTTGTAGACGACGTCCATGACGACGCGCAGGCCGTCCTCGTTGAGGGCCTTGACCATCCTCCGGAACTCGACGGTGCGCTCGGTGCCGTCCGGGTCGGTGGCGTAGGAGCCCTCGGGGACCGTGTAGTGGTACGGGTCGTAGCCCCAGTTGAAGGCGTCGCCGGCGGCGGTCTTCGTCACGCACTCCTGCTGCCGGCCGGAGTCGGCCGGGTAGGAGGCGAGGTCGCAGTCGGGCGTCTCCCGGTCGGACTTCTTCTCGGGGACGGTGGCGATGTCGAAGGCGGGCAGCAGGTGCACGTAGGACGTGCCGGCCCGCGCCAGTGCGCGCAGGTGCTCGGAGCCGTCGCTCTTCTTGTCGGTGAAGGCGAGGTAGGTGCCCCGGTGGTCCGCGTCGGCCGTCGGGTCGGCGACGGAGAAGTCGCGGATGTGCAGCTCCTGGATCTGTGCGTCCCTCAGCGGCACCGCCTTCGGCTTGTCGTAGGTGTCCCAGCCGCGCGGAGCGAGCTTGCGGTCGGCGAGGTCGACGACGAGGCTGCGCTCGGAGTCGGTGGTCAGGGCGAGGGAATAGGGGTCGGTGACCTTGTTGGTGACGACCTTGCCCGCGGTGGGCGCCCACACCTTCACGGCGTACCGGTAGGCCTTGCCCTTCCAGGACTTCGGGCCGGTGACGGACCAGACGCCGCTGTCGTCGTCGCGCCGCATCCGGACGGTGCGGCCGCCGATCTCCAGGGCAACGTCCTGCGCGGTCGGCGCCCACACGGACAGCGTGGGGCGGCCGTGGCGGAAGGCCGGGCCGAACTCGGCCCCGGTGGCGTCGGCGGCGTACAGGTCGTCCAGGGCGCCGGCGAGCTGCACTCCCGTCGCCGCGAGCAGGGCGCCGGTGGCGGTGCGCTGGGAGGCGACGACCTGGCCGCGCAGTGCCTGGCGGGCCCGGTCGCGGTCGCGCGGGTCGACCGACCAGGCGGTGTACTCCTTCAGGTGCGGGAACTTCGCCTTCTGGGCGTCGGTGAGCGCCGACTTCGTCAGGCGGAGCCACTGCTGGTCGGCGCCGGTGAGCCTGCCGTCCCGGACGGTGATCGAGCCGGTGCGGGAGGCGAGCAGCTGGGTGGAGGCGGCGCCCTCGGAGCCGTTCCAGGCGACGGTGTTCCGGTCGATCCAGACCGCCTTGGCGGCGGTGAGGTCGACGGCCGCCGCGGCGCCCGCGGGCTGCGGCAGCAGGTACTTCTCCTGGCCGCTCACCAGCCACACCTCGTGGCCGTCGGCCCCGAGGTCCAGGGCCTGGTCGGTGGGCAGGTCCTTCTCGTCGCCCTTGTGGAGGATGTAGCCGAGGCTGCTCGCGTCCTCGGTGAGGGGCACCTCGAAGACCGCGCCGTACGGGTCGGTCCTCACCGGCGTCAGCGGCTTCGCCCAGTCGGTGGGGGCCGCGGTGTCACCCCAGACGTGCAGGCCCCAACCGTCGTAGTCGCCGTCGGCGCGGTGGTAGTGCAGTACGGCCTTGGTGGTGTCCTGGGCGGGGTACTCGGGCCGCTCGGTGACGACCTGCTCCTTGCCCTGCTCGATCCACACCTCGCCGGTCCGTGTGACGTCGATGGTGCGGTCGGCGGCGACGTCCTTGTCGCCGTCCTTGTCGATGACGAGGAAGCCCACGTCGGATGCGCCGGGCTTGAGCCTGACGTAGGCGAAGGCGCCGTAGGCGTCCCGGCCGGCGAAGGGGTGGGTCCCGGGCCAGGTGGTGGCCTCGCCGTCGGCGAGGTCGCCCCAGGCGTACAGGCCCCAGTCGTCGTAGTTCCCGTCCTCGCGCTGGTAGTGGACGATCGCGTAGTCCCGGGACGCGGCGGCGGGGATCTCCTCCGCGGGCGGGGTGCCGGTCGTGGACGCGGCCGTGGCGCTCGCCGTGCGGCCCGCCGAGTCCACGACGACGGCCTTGTAGCGCAGCGCGGTGCCGGCGGGGGTGTCCGCGTCGACGGTGTGGGTGACCTTGTAGGGGGCGTGGTCGGCGGTGCCGAGGGTGCGCCACTCGCCGTCGCCCCTCTGGGCGGCGAAGACGACGCGGTTGAGCTGTCCGCCCTCGACGTCGGCGGTCAGCTCGACGGTGCCGGTGGCGCCGGGCGCGGGGGCCGTCAGGCGGATCGTCGGCTCGGCGGCGGGCTCGGCGAGCCCGCCGGCGGCCTTGAGGACGACGGCCGACCGTGCCGGGACGGTGACCGTGACCTTCTTGTCGGCGCCCGACTCCACGTCGCCGTCGGTGCCGTAGAGGCCGCGGAAGGTCATGTCGGCCGAGCCGGTGGGGAAGGCGGCCGTCCTGGCGGCGTCGGCGTTGTTGAAGGCGACGACGTACTCGGTGCCGGTCTTCGCGTCGGTGCGGGAGAAGGCGTAGACGCCGGCGCCGTCGGCCGCGTAGCGCTCGGTCTGGACGCCGTCGGCGAGGGCGGGGTTGGCCTTGCGCAGCTGGGCCAGAGCACTGATCTGCTCGTAGAGCGGTGCTCCGGTGTCGTATGCCGCCTCGGCGTGGGTGCGGTCGGTGCCGAGCTGGTCGTCGTCGAGGTAGTCGGCGGTGCGGGAGGCGAACATCGGCTGGCGGGCGTCCTTGTCGCCGCCGGCGCCGGTGAAGCCCTGCTCGTCGCCGTAGTAGATCACCGGGTTGCCGCGGCTGAGGAACATCAGCTCGTTGGCGAGCCGGTCCTTCCGCAGCAGCTCGGCGTCGGTGGCCTTCGGGTCGTCCTGCTCGAGGAAGGTGCCGATGCGGCCCATGTCGTGGTTGCCGAGGAAGGTGACCTGCTCGTAGGCGTTGGCCTTGTCGGTCGTGTACTTGTAGTCGTCGCCGAAGACCGAGGCGAGCTTCCGCGCGCTGCCGCCCTGGGAGGCGTACGCGCGGGCCGCGTCCTGGAAGGGGAAGTCCAGGGTGGAGTCCAGGCGGCCCCGGGTGACGTAGGGGGCGGTGACGGAGGTGTCGGCGGAGTAGACCTCGCCGAACATGAAGAAGTCGTCGCGGCCCTTCTTCGCGGCGTAGGCGTCCAGCGCGGTCGCCCACTGGGTCCAGAACTCCATGTCGACGTGCTTCACGGTGTCGATCCGGAAGCCGTCGATGGCGAAGTCCTTCACCCACCGCTGGTAGATCTTCTCCATGCCGCCGACGACCTCGGGGCGTTCGGTCCACAGGTCGTCGAGGCCGGAGAAGTCGCCGTAGGTGGCCGACTCACCGGCCCAGGTGGAGTCGCCCCGGTTGTGGTACATCGCCGGGTCGTTGAGCCAGGAGGGGACCTTGAGGTTCTTCTTGGCGGCGGGGACCGTCGGCGTGCGCGGGAAGGAGTCGTCGTCCACGCGGGGGAAGCGGCGGGAGCCGTCGGCGTGGTCGGCGTCGTCGAAGGGCCTCCCGTCCTTGGTCAGGTAGGGGAAGGCGCCCCTGGAGAGGTAGCCGTAGGACTTCTCCTCGTAGTCGACGACGTCGGCGGTGTGGTTGGTGATGACGTCGAAGAAGACCTTCATGCCCTTGGCGTGGGCCTCGGAGACGAGGTTTTCGAGGTCCTTGTTGGTGCCGAAGTGCGGGTCGACCTGGGTGAAGTCGGTGATCCAGTACCCGTGGTAGCCCGCGGAGGCGTCCTTGCCCGTGCCCTGCACGGGCTGGTTCTTGAAGATGGGCGCCATCCAGATGGAGGTGGTGCCCAGCCCCTTGATGTAGTCGAGCCGGTCGGTCAGGCCCTTGAGGTCGCCGCCCTGGTAGAAGCCCTTGTCGGCGGGGTCGTAGCCGGTGGTGAGCCGGGTGCCGGTCAGGCCGCCGCGGTCGTTCTCGGCGTCCCCGTTGGCGAAACGGTCCGGCAGGACGAAGTAGAACTGCTCACGGGTCAGGTCGTGGCGTGCGGCGGTCTTCGCCAGCTTCGCGTCGGACGGGGGCGCGGGCGGGGTGCCGGCCCGCGCGGCAAGAGGGGGAAGCAGGGCGGCGGCGAGCGCGGTCACGGTGACGGCCGCGACCCGTCTCATTCGTGCGGTACGGCGCGCGACAGGCACCGGCCATCTCGGTATCACGGGCGTGAACTCCTTGCGCTGACGGCTCGATCGGGTCCGACCCCGGCGAGACCGTAGCGCTGCCGCAAGACTTGCGGCAAGGGTCATGAAAGTGGCAGAAACAATTTTCACGATCCTCGCGCGGAAGGCGGCCGCGGCCGAGCAAGCGACACGGCGTCGCCGCGCAGCGTGAGCACCTGGACGGGTGCTGTCCTCGTGCCGCTCGTCTGAGCGCTCAAGTGACAGTTGCCCGGTGGGTGCTCACGCGTTTCGGGGAGGGTGGCCGCCCAGGGCCGTGCGAAGTCGCGCGACGACCCACGCAAGCTCCGCTTCGACGCGGCCGGGACAGGGCCGGTGGAGCGTTGCCCGCACCGTGCCGGCCGACCTGCGGTCGGCACGCCTTCGCGGCATCCGGTTCAGCCAGCCGTCCCGACCGTCCGGCGAGTGTCCGACGGCCTGCCGCCCGAATCTCCGCTCCACCTCTTCCCGGGTGGGTGGAGCGCCACTCCCCGGCGGGAGCGGCGGGCCCTTCGGCAGTGCGGAACGGGATCGTCAGGCCCGCGTCCACCACACCGTCGTGTCCGCCGGCACCTTCGCCTCGCCGGCCGCCTCGGTGATCTCACCGCTGGCCAGCAGCACCCGCCCGTACGCGGGCATCGCCACCGACTCGCCGGTGGTGTTGGCGACGCACACGAACTCCCCGCGCCGGAAGGCGACGACGCCCTCGGGAGCGCGCAGCCACTCGACCGCGTCGCCCGCGCCCAGGTCGGCCCGCTCGCGGCGGAGGGTCAGCGCGGTGCGGTACAGCTCCAGGGTCGAGCCGGCCTCGCCGGTCTGCGCCTCGACGCTCAGCTCGCCCCAGCCCGCCGGCTGGGGCAGCCAGCTGCCGCCGTCCCCGAAGCCGTACGACGACCCCGTGCGCGTCCAGGGAATCGGCACCCGGCAGCCGTCGCGGAAGCCGTCCTGGCCGGCGCCCCGGAAGTAGGCCGGGTCCTGGCGGACCTCGTCGGGCAGGTCGACGACGTCCGGGAGGCCCAGTTCCTCGCCCTGGTAGACGTAGGCCGAGCCGGGCAGGGCCAGCATGAGGAGGGTGGCCGCGCGGGCCCGGCGCAGGCCCAGCTCACGGTCCCCGGCCAGCCGGATCTGGGTGCCCAGACCCGCCGGGTTGGCGAAGCGGGTGGCGTGCCGGGTGACGTCGTGGTTGGACAGCACCCAGGTGGCGGGGGCACCGACCGGGCGCATCGCGTCGAGCGTGCGGTCGATGACCGTGCGCAGTTCCCGGGCGTCCCAGTGGGTGCCCAGGTACTGGAAGTTGAAGGCCTGGTGCAGCTCGTCGGGTCGGACGTAGTTGGCGGTGCGCTCGACGGTCGGGGTCCACGCCTCGGCCACGAAGATGCGTTCTCCGCTGTACTCGTCGAGGATCAGGCGCCACTGCCGGTAGATGTCGTGGACGCCGTCCTGGTCGAAGAACGGCATGACATCGTTGCCCAGCAGCTTCAGCTGCTCGTGGGATCCCAGGTCGGGCAGGCCCTCGGCCTTCACCATGCCGTGGGCGACGTCGACGCGGAAGCCGTCCACGCCCATGTCCAGCCAGAACCGCAGGATGGAGCGGAACTCGTCGCCGACGGCCGGGTGCTCCCAGTTGAAGTCGGGCTGCTCCGGGGCGAAGAGGTGCAGGTACCACTCCCCCGGCGTGCCGTCGGGCTCGGTGACCCGGGTCCAGGCGGAACCGCCGAAGATGGACTCCCAGTCGTTGGGCGGCAGTTCGCCGTTCTTCCCCTTGCCGGGGCGGAAGTGGTAGCGGTCCCGCGACGGGGAGCCGGGGCCTTCGGCGAGGGCGCGCCTGAACCACTCGTACTGGTCGGAGGAGTGGTTGGGCACCAGGTCGACGATGACGCGCAGCCCCAGCGCGTGCGCGTCGCGGATCAGCGCGTCCGCGTCCAGGAGCGTACCGAACATGGGGTCGACGGCCCGGTAGTCGGCGACGTCGTAACCGGCGTCGGCCTGCGGGGAGGCGTAGAAGGGGCTGAGCCACACGGCGTCCACGCCCAGGTCGCGCAGGTACGGCAGGCGGGTGCGGACACCCTCCAGGTCCCCCATGCCGTCGCCGTTGCTGTCGGCGAAACTGCGCGGGTACACCTGGTAGATGACCGCGTCCCGCCACCAGTCGCGGCGCTCGGACACGGTGGCGACGGCGGAGGTGGGGGCCGGTGCGGCGGAGTGCTGCTGGCTCATGTCGTCCTTGGTACGTAGCGGAGTGGGAGGCAGGGCGGGGAAGAGGCGGCCGGCCGCGGTGCGGCGGGGTCGGATGGGCACCGCGGCCGGACGTTTTCCGGGGCGGGCTGTCAGCCCTTCGTGCCGCCGGCGGTGAGGCCGGTCACCAGGTTCTTCTGCACGAGGTAGAAGAACGCGGAGACGGGTATCGCGACGAGTACGGCGGTGGCCGCCATCAGGTTGCGCTGCGCGTCGTGCTCGCTGACGAAGCTCTGCAGTCCGACGGCGAAGGTGTACTTCGTGTCGCTGAGCATGAACGTCGAGGCGAAGGCGACCTCACCGAAGGCCGTGATGAAGCTGTAGAAACCGGCGACCGCGAGGCCCGGCCGGGCCAGCGGCAGGATCAGCCGGAAGAAGGTGCCGAAGGGGCTCAGCCCGTCGACGCGCCCGGCCTCGTCGATCTCGAACGGGATGGTGTCGAAGTAGCCCTTGAGCAGCCAGGCGCAGTACGGCACCGCGGTCGAGCAGTAGACGAGGATCAGGCCGAGGTAGTTGTCGATGAGCTGGAGCTCGGACAGGATCTGGTACATCGGCACGATCAGTACCGCGATGGGGAACATCTGGGTGACCAGCAGGACCCACATGAGCTTCCGGTAGCCGGGGAAGCGCATCCGCGAGACCGCGTAGCCGGTGGTGGCGGCGACCATGACGCCGATGACCGTGGTGCCCAGCGAGACGATCAGCGAACTCTTCAGCCAGTCGAAGAAGTTGGTGTCCTGGAGCACGAACGCGTAGTTGTCGAAGGTCGTCTTCGACCAGATGCGCCCGGGGTGCAGGTAGTCGTTCTTGTCGGGACCGAGGGACAGGAAGACCAGCCAGGCGACCGGGAAGAGCGCGACGAGGCTCGCGAGCGTCAGGACGCCGTGCGAGGCGAGGGACGCGGCGCGGCTTCGCTCGCCGCGGCCACGCACCTTGCGCTGCTGCGCGGTGGACGCGGTGACCTGCTGGGCCGGGGCCTCGGCCGGCGCGGTGCTTGTACTCATGGCGGCTCCTGCCTCAGTTCGCGAGCTGCTGCTCATTGCGGTTCAGCCAGCGGCGGTAGAAGGAGGTGAAGACGATCAGGATGGCCAGCAGCAGGACGCCGTAGGCCGCGGACTGCGCGAAGTCGCGCGGCTGCTGCCCGAAGCCGAGCTGGTACGCCCAGGTGACGAGGATCTGCGCGTCGGGGGCGGTGTTGCCGAACAGCAGGAAGATCACGGCGAACTGGTTGAAGGTCCAGATGACGCCGAGCAGTACGACGGTGGAGCTGACGGACCTGAGGCCGGGCAGGGTGACGTAGCGGAACCGCTGCCAGGCGTTGGCGCCGTCCATCTCGGAGGCCTCGTACAGGCTGTTGTCGATGGACTGCAGGCCGCCGAGGAGGGAGACCATCATGAACGGCACACCGCACCAGGTGTTGACCATGATCGCGGAGAACCGCTGCCAGAAGGTGTCCTCGAGCCACGCCGGTGTGGGCAGGTGCAGCCAGTCCAGGGCGGAGTTGACGATGCCGGCGTCGGCGAGCATGAAGCGCCAGCCGAAGACCGTGACGAAGGTGGGCACGGCCCACGGCAGGACCAGGAGCAGCCGGTAGAAGGTGCGGCCGCGCAGCTTCTGGTTGAGCAGCAGGGCGAGCCCCAGCCCGATGAAGAAGTGCAGGCCGACGCAGACCGCCGTCCACACGATGGTCCAGATGAAGTGCGACCAGAAGCGGTCGTACGCCGTCGGGCCCCACAGGATGTCGGCGTAGTTGTCCAGGCCGATGAACCGGTAGGTGGCCTCGATCTCGTTGACGCCGATCGTGCGGCCCGTGTTGAGGCTGTTGGCGTCGGTGAGGGTGAGGTAGAGGCCGTATCCCAGCGGGTACAGCACGAGGACGCCGATCACGACGGCCACCGGCGCGATCATGGCGTAGGCGTACCAGTGCTTCTGGTAGCCGTCTTTCAGACGCCGGCCGAGGCCGGGCCGCGGGGTGCGGTCACCGCGGCGCTCGCCGGTCGCGCGGTCGATGGTGACTGTCATGGTTCGACACCTTCGGGAGCATCAGGAAGGTCAGGGGTGCGGCGCACGGCCGGTGACCGCCGGGCCCCTCCCCCAGTGCGGGGGCCCGGCGGTCGGGTGGAGCTACTTGCTGAAGTCCGGAACCAGCTTGGCGATCGCGGTCTCGGCGTCGCCCAGCCCCTCGTCCAGGGACTTCTTGCCGCCGGCGATCTGGGGCAGCTCGTCGTCGAGCGGCGTCCACAGGGAGCTGTACTCAGGCAGCGCCGGGCGCGGCCGGGCGGCGGGCAGGACCGTCTGGAAGCCGGCGATGCCCGGGTCGGCCTTGACCTTGTCGGTGTAGGCGTCGTCGCGGGTCGGCAGCGTGGAGTTCTTCAGGGCGACGGTCTCCTGGGACTTCGCCGAGGTCATGAAGTGCACGAACTTCAGCGCCGCTTCCTGGTGCGCCCGGTCCGAACCGGCGTAGACCGACAGGTTGTGGCCGCCGGTCGGGGCGCCCGCCCTGCCGGTGGTGCCGGCCGGGACGGTGGCGATGCCGAGGTTGCCCCTGTCCTTGAAGGCGGAGCCCTTGTAGAAGTTGGTGATCTCCCACGGGCCCTGGATGATCGAGGCGACCTTGCCGCTGACGAACGCCTCCTGGATGTGGGCGTAGGCGTCCGCGGTGGTGTCGGCCTTGTGCAGGCCCTTGCCGTCGAACAGGCTCAGCCAGGTGCCGTAGCCCTTCTTCGCCTCGGGCGAGGCGACGGTGATCTTCTTGCCCTCGGCGTCGACGGTGTCGGTGCCCTCGCCGTAGAGGAACGGCTGGGCGTAGTAGCCGGCCGTGGAGGCCCAGTAGCCGTCGACGCCGGTCTTGTCCTTGATGGTGGCGGCGGCCTTCTTCAGGTCGTCCCAGTTCTCGGGGACCGCGACGCCGGCCTTCTCGAAGAGTGCCTTGTTGTAGACGAGGGCGAGGGTGTCGGTGACCAGCGGCACGCCGTAGGTCTTGCCCTCGTACCCGGCCTGCTCGATCAGGTTGGGCTGGAACTTGTCCTGGTCGGCGAGGGCCTCGGTGCCGTCCAGCGGCAGGAAGAAGCCCTTCTTGGCGAAGGCGGGGGTCCAGCCGACCTCGGAGCGCAGCACGTCCGGGGCGCCCTTGGAGCCGGCGGCGGTGTCGAACTTGTTCTGGGCCTGGTCGAACGGCACGTTGACGAAGTCGACCTTGACGCCCTTGTTGGCGGCCTCGAACTCCTTGACCAGGGCCTGGTAGGTCGGCGCCTCGTTGGTCGCGTTGGAGGTGTCCCAGTAAGTGATGGTGACCGGTCCGCCCGACTCGCTGTCGCTGTCGCCGTCCCCGCCGCACGCCGTCGCCGCGAGAGCGAGGGACGCCACCAGCGCGGTGGCCGCTATGCCACGCCGCATGAGTTCTCCTTGAGGGTGAAAAGCCCGTGTGGTGCAGGGTGCGGGCCCGTCCGCCGCTCCCGCCACTGCCGGCCGCGTCGTTGCCGCCGCCGAGCGACGTGAACGTAACAGCGTTGCAAGCACGGCGAAAGGTCTTGCAGCAAAAAAGTGCAAGAGAGCTTCGAAGTTATCCGGACGTGACCTCTTGGCGACCGTCGTGAGACGCTTGTTTACAGGGGACGAGCGGTATCGGGCCGGTTGTGCAAGACTCTGCAAGCTCTTGCCGCCACATTCATGAGGGAGCGCGATGACGCAGCAGCCCGGGCCGGGCCGTCCTACGGGCCGTCCAACAGGCCGCCCACGGCGCCCGACCGGTGTGCAAGGCGGCGGCCGACCGGTACAGTCCACCCCTGTGACCACACGGCTTGCCGACATCGCCGTCCAGGCGGGGGTGAGCGAAGCGACCGTCAGCCGGGTCCTCAACGGGAAGCCGGGCGTCGCCGCCACCACCCGCCAGTCCGTACTCGCCGCTCTCGACGTGCTGGGCTACGAGCGCCCGGTCCGGCTGCGGCAACGCAGCGAGGGCCTGGTGGGCCTGATCACCCCGGAGTTGGAGAACCCCATATTCCCGGCGCTGGCCCAGGTCATCGGCCAGGCCCTGACGCGCCAGGGCTACACGCCGGTCCTCGCCACCCAGACGCCGGGCGGTTCCACGGAGGACGAGCTGACCGAGATGCTGGTCGACCGCGGGGTCGCCGGAATCATCTACGTCTCGGGGCTGCACGCCGACACCACCGCCGACATGCAGCGCTACGAGCGGCTGCGCGCGCAGGGCGTGCCGTTCGTCCTCGTCGACGGCTTCTCGTCGAAGGTGCAGGCGCCGTTCATCTCCCCGGACGACCGGGCCGCGATGAGTCTCGCGGTCACGCACCTCGTCTCCCTGGGCCACACCCGGATCGGGCTGGCCCTCGGACCGAAGCGGTTCGTGCCGGTGCAGCGCAAGATCGAGGGCTTCGTCCGCAGCGTCCAGGAGCAGCTGGAGCTGAGCGCGGAGACCGTGGAGAAGGAGCTGGTCCAGCACTCGCTCTACACCCTGGAGGGCGGCCAGGCGGCGGCCACCGCGCTCATCGGGCGGGACTGCACGGCGGTGGTCTGCGCCAGCGACATGATGGCGCTGGGCGCGATACGCGCGGCCCGGCAGCTGGGCCTGGACGTGCCGAAGGACGTCTCGGTCGTCGGCTTCGACGACTCTCCGCTGATCGCCTTCACCGACCCGCCGCTGACGACGGTGCGCAAGCCGGTCCCGGCGATGGGGCAGGCGGCGGTGCGCACGCTGCTGGAGGAGATCGGCGGGACCCCGGCACCGCACAGCGAGTTCGTGTTCATGCCGGAGCTGGTGGTACGCGGCTCGACGGCGTCGGCACCGGGCGAGCGCAACCGGTCCTGATCCCCGCCGGGGTTTCGGTCCGGGCCGGATGCGGGCCCGGCCGGACCGGGGGATGATCGGTGGAAGACGGCTTTTCTGGCAGACTTCACGCCTATGGGTGACGCGACCGCGAGGACTCGGGAACGCCTTCAGGACGGCGTTCCGCACCCCGTACCCGGGACGACGGGGCAGGGCCTCGTGCGCCGTCTTCGCACCCCGCGCCGCCCCCGCCTCCGGTTCGAGATCCTGCTGATCGCGCTCAGTTACTGGACGTACTCCCTGGTCCGCAACGCGGTGCCGGAACAGCGGACGGCGGCGCTGCGCAACGCCGACTGGATCTGGCGCGTCGAGGGGCAAATCGGCCTCGCCGTCGAGGAGTCCGTGAACCACGCCGTGAACTCGGTGACATGGCTGGTCGTCGGCATGAACTACTACTACGCCACCCTGCACTTCGTGGTGACCCTGGGCGTACTGGTGTGGCTCTACCGCAGCCACCCCGGCCGCTACGCGGCGACCCGGCTGGTCCTCTTCACGACCACGGGCGTCGCCCTGGCCGGCTACTACCTGTACCCGCTCGCCCCGCCCCGCCTGATGAACGGCGGCCACTTCGTCGACACCGTCATGGTGCACCGGACATGGGGGTCGATGGCGTCCGGGGACCTGAAGAACATGTCCAACCAGTACGCGGCGATGCCCTCGATGCACATCGGGTGGTCGGTGTGGTGCGGGCTGACGGTCTTCGCGCTGGCCTCGGTGCCGTGGGTGCGGGTGCTGGGGCTGGTGTATCCGGCGCTCACGCTGGTGGTGATCGTGGCGACGGCCAACCACTTCTGGCTGGACGCGGTGGGGGGTGTGCTGTGTCTGGGGTTCGGGTTCGCGGTCGCTGCCGCCTGGTACGGGCGGTTGCCCTACGCGCTGCCCCGGGTGGTACCGGTCGCCGCGCGGCCCGGGGTTTCGTCGCCCACGCGGACGTGAGGGCGCGGGGCAGGCGCCCGGTGGGGGCGGGTCCGCGGCCGGGTGCGACGGGGTGCCGCCTGCGCCCGCCCGTGCCCCGGCGGCACGGCTGCCCGCGGCCGGGAGGCGCCGGCCGGGGGCGTCACGTGTAGAACAGCTCCTCCACCACCGTCCGTGCCCTGCGCGCCGTACGGCGGTACTCGTCGAGCATGTCGCCCGCGTGACCGGAGCCGTGGCCCAGGTAGCGGCCCACGGCCGCCAGCTCGCGCGGGTCGGTCGGAAAGGTGTCTCCGGCCCGGCCGCGGACCAGCATCACCGCGTTGCGCACCCGCGTCGCGAGGACCCACGCCTCGTCGAGGATGTCGGTGTCCTCCGCCGAGACGAGCCCGGCGTCGCGTGCCGCGGCCAGTGCCGCGCGCGTGCGGGTGGTGCGCAGCCCGGAGACCTCGTGCGCGTGCCGCAGCTGGATCAGCTGCACGGTCCACTCCACGTCGGAGAGGCCGCCCGGCCCCAGTTTGGCGTGCAGCTTGGGGTCCGTCCCGCGCGGCAGCCGCTCGGACTCCATCCGGGCCTTGAGCCGCCGGATCTCCCGTACGGCGTCCTCTCCGAGCCCGTCCGCCGGGTACCGCAGGGGATCGACCAGCTCGATGAAGCGCCGTCCCAGGTCCTCGTCACCGGCGACGAACCCGGCCCGCAGCAGCGCGTGCGACTCCCACCCCAGCGACCAGCGCCGGTAGTAGGCCGCGTACGACTTCAGGGTGCGCACCAGCGGCCCCGACCTGCCCTCGGGCCGCAGGTCGGCGTCGATGAGCAACGGCGGGTCGGCGCTCGGCACCTGGAGCAGGCGCCGCATCTCGGTGACGACCTTGTTGGCCGCGTCGCCCGCCTCCCGCTCGTCCACCCCGTCGCGGGGCTCGTGCACGAACAGCACGTCGGCGTCCGAGCCGTAGCCCAGCTCGTGCCCGCCGAAGCGGCCCATGCCGATGACCGCGAACCGGGTCGGCAGCGTGTCGCCCCACCCTTCCCGTACGACCGCCCGCAGCGTCCCCGCCAGCGTCGCCGCCGTCAGGTCGGACACCGCGCCGCCGACCAGGTCCACCAGGGCGCCCGGGTCGGCCTCCACGGGCCGGGCCTCGGTGCCGTAGGAGCCGACGATGTCCGCGGCGGCCGTACGGAACAGCTCCCTGCGCCGTACTCCGCGCGCCGCGGTGACCGCCTGTACGGCGCCGTCGGCACGGCTGACCGCGGCGAGTATCTCCTGCTCCAGCTGGGCCCGTCCGCGCGGCGCCAGTCCCCCGGCGGCACCGTCCCCGAGCAGGGCGACGGCCTCGGGGGCCCGCATCAGCAGGTCGGGGGCGAGGCGCCCGGCGGAGAGCACGCGGGCGAGGTTCTCGGCCGCGGCGCCCTCGTCCCGCAGCAGCCTGAGGTACCAGGGTGTGTTGCCGAGGGCGTCGGAGACCTTGCGGAAGTTGAGGAGTCCGGTGTCCGGGTCGGCGGAATCGGCGAACCAGCCCAGGAGCACGGGCAGCAGGGTGCGCTGGATGGCCGCCTTGCGGGTGACGCCGGACGCCAGCGCCTCCAGGTGCCGGAGCGCGGCGGCCGGGTCGGCGTACCCGAGGGCGACCAGGCGCTCGCGGGCCGCCTCCGGGCTCAGCCGGGCCTCGCCGGGCGCCAGCTGGGCGACGGCGTCGAGCAGCGGCCGGTAGAACAGCTTCTCGTGCAGCCGGCGTACGACGGAGGCGTACCGCCGCCACGCCCGCAGCAGCCCGGTCACCGGGTCGGTGCGCAGGTCCAGGGAGCGGCCGAGGCGGCGCAGGTCGGCCTCGTCCTCGGGCACCAGGTGGGTCCGCCGCAGCCGGTGCAGCTGGATGCGGTGCTCCATGGAGCGCAGGAAGCGGTACGCCTCGTCCAGCTGGGCGGCGTCGGCGCGGCCGACGTAGCCGCCCGCGGCGAGGGCCTCCAGGGCGTCCAGCGTGGTGCCGCTGCGCAGGGAGGCGTCCGCCCGCCCGTGCACCAGCTGGAGGAGCTGCACGGCGAACTCGACGTCCCTGAGGCCGCCGGGCCCGAGCTTGAGCTGCCGGTCCACCTCGGCGACGGGGATGTTCTCCACCACCCGGCGGCGCATCTTCTGCACGTCGGGGACGAAGTTCTCGCGGTCGGCCGCCTGCCACACCAGGGGCTCGACGGCGGCGACGTACTCGGCGCCGAGGCCGGGGTCGCCGGCCACCGGGCGGGCCTTGAGCAGCGCCTGGAACTCCCAGGTCTTGGCCCAGCGCTGGTAGTAGGCGACATGGCTGCTGAGGGTGCGTACCAGCGGGCCGTTGCGGCCCTCGGGCCTGAGGTTGGCGTCGACGGGCCAGATGGAGCCCTCGACGGTCGTCTCGGAGCAGATCCGCATCATGTGCGAGGCGAGCGAGGTCGCGGCACGCAGCGCCTTCGTCTCGTCGGCGTCCGTGCTGCCCTCCGCGCCTGCCGCGCCTCCCGTGCCTTCTGCGGCTTCTGCGGCTTCACCCACGAAGATGACGTCCACGTCGGAGACGTAGTTCAGCTCGTGTCCGCCGCACTTGCCCATCGCGATCACCGCCAGCCGGCACCGCGCGGCATCCTCGGGCGCGGCGGCCTCGGCGAGGGCCAGGGCGGCGCGCAGCGTGGCGGTGGCGAGGTCGGCCAGCTCGGCGGCGGTCTCGGCGATGTCGATGGTGCCGCACACGTCGCGGGCGGCGATGGACAGCAGGCAGCGCCGGTAGGCGACGCGCAGGGACACCGGGTCGGTGGCCTCGGCGAGCCCGCGCTCGAACTCCTCGACGCCGCGGTGCAGGTCGCGCGGCTCGTAGGTGACCAGGGCCTGCCAGTCCCCGGCGTGCCGGGCGAGGTGGTCGGCGAGCGCCTCGGAGGCACCGAGCACCCCCAGGAGACGGTCGCGCAGCGGCTTGGCCGCTATCAGGGTGTCCAGCAGCTCCTGGCGGGCGGTGGGGCCGGGCTGCGCCTCCAGGAGCCGCACCAGTCCGCGCAGGGCGAGGTCCGGGTCGGCGGTGGCGCCCAGCGCCTCCAGCAGGACGGGGTCGGCGCGCAGCTCCGCCAGCTCCGCGCCGTCCAGCAGCCGTTCCGCGGCCGAGGGATCGGTGAAGCCGTGCCGCAGCAGCCGCGTGAAGGTACTGCTCCTGCGCCCCGGCGCCGTCATCTCGGCCTCCTGTCGGACTGCGGGGCCCGTGGGCCCCGCGGGATCAAGGTCGTACGAGGTGAGCGTAGCCGGGGAACGGCGCGCGGGCGCCGGGGAGCCCCCCGCTCTCTCCGGTGGACCTTCCCGGACTCGTACGATATCTTGTACAAGCCGAGGAAGGGAGGCTCCGGTATGTCCATTACCGCCAGCGAAGCCCGTCAGAATCTGTTCCCGCTGATAGAGCAGGTCAACGAGGACCACGCCCCGGTGCACATCACCTCCCGCAAGGGGAACGCCGTGCTCATGTCCGAGGAGGACTTCACGGCGTGGACGGAGACGGTGCATCTCCTGCGCTCACCCAGGAACGCTCGCCGCCTGCTCGACTCCATCGCGGAGGCCGAGGCGGGCGACGCACGGCGGCGCGAACTGATCGACCCGGACGCGGAGCGGGCGTGAGGATCACTTTCACGTCCCACGGCTGGGAGGACTACGTCCACTGGGCCGAGAGCGACCGGAAGGTGACCAAGCGGATCAACAAACTGATCACCGACATCACCCGTGACCCCTTCAAGGGCATCGGCAAGCCGGAGCCGCTCAAGGGCGACCTGTCGGGCTACTGGTCACGGCGCATCGACGACACGCACCGTCTTGTGTACAAGCCCACCGATGACGTGCTGGTCATCGTGCAGGCGCGCTACCACTACTGACCCTGTGACCGACGAAAGCCCAAGGAGCCATGCCATGGACTTCACGCTCGAAGTCATCCCGCTCCCCGTCACCGACATCGACCGCGCCCGGGACTTCTACCGCGACAAGGTCGGCTTCCACGTCGACATCGACCAGGAGGTCATGCCGGGGATGCGGATCGTCCAGCTGACGCCTCCGGGCTCCGGCTGCTCGATCGCCCTCGGTGACGCCATCTGGGACATGGGACAGGGACAGACCCGGCCGGAAGCGGGGTCGTACCAGGGCCTCCAGCTGTGCGTCGCCGACATCAAGGCGGCCCACGCGGAGCTGACCGGACGCGGCCTGGAGGTCTCGGAGCCGGTGCAGTACGCGCCGGACGACGGCGCCACCTTCATGTACTTCAAGGACCCGGACGGCAACGGCTGGGCGGTCCAGGAGTACCGGCGCCGTGGGGCGGAGCCGCTGCACAAGGTGCTGGCGGACCCGAAGCACCGGGGCTAGCCGGTACGGCGGTCCGCCGCCTCAGCCGGCCTCCCGCCAGCGGTTGGTGACCGGCAGGCGGCGGTCCTTGCCGAAGCCCTTGGCCGAGATCTTGGTCCCCGGCGGGTACTGCCGCCGCTTGTACTCGGCGGTGTCCACCATGCGCAGCGTCCTCGTCACCAGGTCCCGGTCGTACCCGGCGGCGACGATCTCGTCCGCACCCCGGTCGAGGTCGACGTAGAGGGCGAGGATCGCGTCGAGTACCGGGTAGTCCGGCAGCGAGTCCGTGTCGACCTGGCCGGGCCGCAGCTCCGCGCTGGGCGGCTTGGTGATCGAGTTCTCGGGGATCGGCGGGGTCCGGCCGCGGTCCCGGGCCGCGCGGTTGCGCCACTCGGCGAGGCGGAAGACCGACGTCTTGTACACGTCCTTGATGGGCCCGTACGCGCCCACCGAGTCGCCGTACAGCGTCGAGTAGCCGACCGCCAGCTCCGACTTGTTGCCCGGGGCCAGGACCAGGTGGCCCTCCTGGTTGGAGATCGCCATCAGCAGCGTCCCGCGCAGCCGTGACTGGAGGTTCTCCTCCGCCAGTCCGGTCAGGCCCAGCGCACCCATGTACGCGTCGAACATCGGCTCGATCGCCACGGTGCGGTAGTTCAGGCCGGTACGCCGGGCCATCTCGGCCGCGTCGTCCTTGGAGTGCCCCGAGGAGTACCTGGACGGCATCGAGACGCCGTACACGTTCCCCGCGCCGAGCGCGTCGCAGGCGATCGACGCGACCAGCGCGGAGTCGATGCCGCCGGACAGCCCGATCAGCACGGAGCGGAAGCCGTTCTTCGTGACGTAGGCGCGCAGTCCGGTGACGAGTGCCGAGTAGACCTCCTCGTCGTCGTCCAGCGGCTCGGCCCGCCCTCCGGACAGCCACGGCTCACCGGCGGTCACCGGCTCCCCCGCCGCGGGCTCCCCGGACAGCACCACCCGGTCGATGCGCAGTCCGTCGTCCACCACGCCCGTGGGCGGCTCCGCCCCGGCGGCCGGAAGGTCGAGGTCCAGGACCACGCAGCCCTCGGAGAACTGCGGCGCCCGTGCCAGGACGGCCCCGTCCCGGTCGACGACGATCGAGTCGCCGTCGAAGACCAGCTCGTCCTGCCCTCCGGTCATGGCGAGGTAGGCGGTGGCGCAACCGGCCTCCTGGGCGCGCTTGCGGACCAGTTCGAGGCGGGTGTCGTCCTTGTCCCGCTCGTACGGGGAGGCGTTCACGGAGAGCAGCAGTCCGGCCCGCGCGGAGCGGGTGGCCGGCACCCGGCCGCCGTCCTGCCACAGGTCCTCGCAGACGGCCAGCGCCACGTCGACGCCGCGCACCCGTACGACGGGCATGGTGTCGCCGGGCACGAAGTAGCGGAACTCGTCGAAGACGCCGTAGTTCGGCAGGTGGTGCTTGGCGAAGCTCAGCGCCACCTCGCCGCCGTACAGTACGGCCGCCGCGTTCTGCGGGGCGCCGGCCGGCTGGCCGTACCTCGGCTGGGCGGTCGCGGAACGGTCGAGGTAGCCGACGACCACCGGCAGCCCGCCCAGGCCCTCGTCCGCCAGCCGCCCCGCGAGGGAGCGCAGAGCGGCACGGGAGGCCTCCACGAAGGACGGCCTGAGCGCCAGGTCCTCCACCGGATACCCGGTCAGCATCATCTCGGGGAACGCCACCAGGTGCGCCCCCCGCTCCGCCGAGTGCCGGGTCCAGCGGAGGACCGACTCCGCGTTCTGGTCGATGTCGCCGACGGTGGAGTCGATCTGGTTCAGCGCGAGTCGTAGTCGAGGCACGCGTCCAGTGTAATCGTCAGAACGACGCAATGGGGTGACGTACCGGTTTCCGCCTCATGTCCGCGGCCTCACGGGACCGCACGTCCGCGGCCTTCCAGGGCCTCACGTCCGAGGCTTCGCGCCCCCTGCGGCCAGCGGGTCGCTGGTCGGCCGGATCTCCGGAATGGCCCGATCGAACAGGTGGCCTCTACGCTGCGGTCACGGGGTGGGCCGGCCGGTGGAGGTCCGCAACGCGTACGTAACGGCACTGTGGTGTGATGCTCAGGTGCCCGACCGCCTCCCGCCGTACCGGAGACAGGCGGCCTGACCAGCAAGGATGGGGAAGCGGAAGATGGACAAGCAGCAGGAGTTCGTGATCCGGACGCTCGAGGAGCGCGACATCCGGTTCGTACGCCTGTGGTTCACGGACGTGCTGGGCTTCCTCAAGTCCGTCGCCGTGGCCCCGGCCGAACTGGAGCAGGCCTTCGACGAGGGCATCGGCTTCGACGGCTCCGCGATCGAGGGCTTCGCCCGGGTCTACGAGTCCGACATGATCGCCAAGCCGGACCCGTCGACCTTCCAGGTCCTGCCGTGGCGCGCGGAGGCCCCCGGCACGGCCCGCATGTTCTGCGACATTCTCATGCCGGACGGCTCACCGTCCTTCGCGGACCCGCGCTACGTCCTCAAGCGCGCCCTGGCCCGCACCTCCGACCTGGGCTTCACCTTCTACACCCACCCGGAGATCGAGTTCTTCCTGCTGAAGGACAAGCCGGTCGACGGTTCGGTCCCCACCCCCGCCGACAACTCCGGCTACTTCGACCACACCCCGCAGAACATCGGCATGGACTTCCGCCGCCAGGCGATCACCATGCTGGAGTCGATGGGCATCTCGGTGGAGTTCTCCCACCACGAGGGCGCCCCCGGCCAGCAGGAGATCGACCTGCGCTACGCCGACGCGCTCTCCACCGCCGACAACGTCATGACGTTCCGCCTGGTCATGAAGCAGGTCGCCCTTGAGCAGGGCCTCCAGGCCACCTTCATGCCGAAGCCGTTCTCGGAGTACCCGGGCTCGGGCATGCACACCCACCTCTCCCTCTTCGAGGGCGACCGCAACGCGTTCTACGAGTCCGGCTCGGAGTACCAGCTCTCCAAGGTGGGACGCTCCTTCATCGCGGGCCTGCTCCGCCACGCCGCCGAGATCTCGGCGGTCACCAACCAGTGGGTGAACTCCTACAAGCGCATCTGGGGCGGCACCGAGCGCACCGCCGGCGCCGGCGGCGAGGCCCCGTCCTACATCTGCTGGGGCCACAACAACCGCTCGGCCCTGGTCCGCGTACCGATGTACAAGCCCGGCAAGACCGGCTCGGCCCGCGTCGAGGTCCGCTCCATCGACGCCGGCGCCAACCCGTACCTGACCTACGCCGTCCTGCTGGCCGCCGGCCTCAAGGGCATCGAGGAGGGCTACGAACTCCCGCCGGGCGCCGAGGACGACGTCTGGGCCCTCTCCGACGCGGAACGCCGCGCCCTGGGCATCGAGCCCCTCCCCCAGAACCTGGGCGAGGCCCTCGCCCTGATGGAACGCAGCGACCTGGTCGCCGAGACCCTCGGCGAGCACGTCTTCGACTTCTTCCTGCGCAACAAGCGGCAGGAGTGGGAGGAGTACCGGTCGCAGGTGACGGCGTTCGAGCTGCGGAAGTCGCTGCCGGTGCTGTAGGCGGTCCACGCTGCTGCGACGGGCGGGCCGACTGGTCGCGGACCGTCGGCCCCACCGCGCCTCATCGCTGTGCCCGAGGTAGTGGCTCAGCGCCTTGCCCTGGCTGGTGCGACACGTGGGGCCAGGCCACGAACGCCGTCCATGCCGTCGACGCAGTGGCCATGCAGGGTCCCTCAAGGCGCTTCGAGTCGCGGATGTGGATGGTGGCGGGGGTCATGGCTACCTCTACGCAGTCGTTGGGGTCGCTGCTGTCGCTGTAGCTGCTCGTGAACCGGGTCAGGTCGGTGACGTCTTGGGACGTGTCCTTGCGGCGCACGTCTCCCCCAGCAGTTGTTCGACGAACGCCGTTGATTCCCGGGCGGTCAGCGCCTCGGCCCGGATGATGCCATAGCGCAGTCCGAGGATGCGCAGTCGCCGGGGTCGATGACAGGACGGTTGCCGAACTCGTCGTCGTCCGGGTCGGCCTCCCAACCCGGCTCGTCCGTCTCGCCGTTCTCCGGCGTCCGCGCCCCTCCGTCGTACGCGTCGTGTCGCGGCGGGCGTCACGGTGGAGGGGCGGGCCGCGCCGAGTGACGGGAACGGTCACTCCGTCACTCCGACGTGGGGCGCGGCGCCGTCGGGTGCCGGCACGTGCCCCGCCACCACACGCTCCCGCCCCTGCGCCGGGACGATGACGGCGCGCCGCCGGTCCACGGCATACGCCGTGCCCGCGACCGCGAGGCCGAGGACGGCCAGGGCCGCGCCCGCCGTCGCCGGGGAGGTGGCACCGAATCCGGCGGCCAGGGCGAGGCCGCCGATCCAGGCGCCGCCGGCGTTGGCCAGGTTGAAGGCGGCCTGGTTGGCGGAGGAGGCGAGGGAGGGGGCCGCCGCGGCCTTCTCCATCACCATGAGCTGGAGCGGGGAGCCGGTGACGAAGGCGGCCATGCCGAGCAGAGCGACCGATGCCGCCGCCGTGACCGGCGTACGCATCAGCAGGGGGAACAGGGCCAGCACCGCGACCAGGGAGACGAGCCCCCCGAAGAGGGTGCCGCGCAGGGAGTGGTCGGCCAGGCGGCCGCCCAGCAGGTTGCCCGCGGTGGCGCCGACGCCGAACAGGGCGAGCAGCAGCGTCACGCTCGTCTCGGCGAACCCGGCGGCAGCGGTGAGCATCGGTGCGATGTAGCTGTACGCGGCGAAGAGCGCGCCGAAGCCCGCGACCGTCGTGCCGAGGGCCAGCCAGACGGGCAGGGAGCGCAGGGCGGCCAGTTCACCGCGCAGGCCGTTGGTGGGGGCGGGGGCGCTGTCGCGGGGGATCAGGACGGCCAGCGCCGCTATCGCCGCCACGCCGATCGCGCTCACGCCGAGGAAGGTGGCCCGCCAGCCGAGCTGCTGGCCCACGGCGGTGGCCGCGGGGACGCCCACGATGTTGGCGACGGTGAGGCCGAGGAACATCAGGGAGACGGAGCGGGCCTTGCGTTCCGGGGCCACCATGCCGGTGGCGACGACCGCGCCGACGCCGAAGAAGGCGCCGTGCGGCAGGCCGCTGACGAAGCGGGCGGCGAGGAGGGAGGTCTCGCCGGGGGCGAAGGCCGACAGCGCGTTGCCGGTCACGAAGAGCGCCATCAGGGCGATCAGGACGGCGCGGCGGGACATCCGCGTCGTCACCGCCGCGAGCAGCGGGGCGCCGATGACGACGCCGAGCGCGTAGGCGGAGACGAGGTGACCGGCGGTGGGAATGGAGATGTCCAGGTCGTCCGCGACGTCGGGCAGCAGGCCCATCATCACGAACTCGGTGGTACCGATGCCGAAGGCGCCCACGGCAAGGGCGAGCAGGGCCAGGGGCATGAAGAGTCTCGCCTTTCGAGAGCGGAGTGCGTACGGGAGTGACGACTGTATGTTCCCGTACGGAACAAAGCCTCTCAGGGCAGGTATTCCGCAGACGAATTTCAGGAAGCCGTTGTGTCGACCTTCACACGCGCGGCGATCGGAAGGTGGTCGCTGCCGGTCGCCGGGAGGGTCCAGCTGGTCATGGGTTCGACGCCGGTGACCAGGATCTGGTCGATGCGGGCCATCGGGAAGGAGGCCGGCCAGCTGAAGCCGAAGCCGTCGCCCGCGGCGCCCTGCGGGGAGCGCAGTTGCGAGGTGATCGCGGTGAGCGAGCGGTCGTTCATGGTGCCGTTGAGGTCGCCGAGCAGGATCTTGCGGGGGAGCTCCTCGTCGGCGATGGCCTCACCGAGGGCGTCGGCGCTCTTGTCGCGCTGCCGGGCGGTGAAGCCGGCCTCCAGCTTCACCCGTACGGAGGGCAGGTGGGCGACGTACACCGCGACCGGCCCGGAGGGGGTCGCGACGGTGGCGCGCATCGCGCGCTTCCAGCCCAGTTGGATGTCGACGGCCCGCACGCCGCTCACCGGGTACTTGCTCCACAGTCCGACGGTGCCGACGACCGCGTGGTGGGGGTACTTCGCCGCCAGCGCCTTCTCGTACGTCGGTACGGCGGACGCCTTCAGTTCCTCCAGGGCCATCACGTCCGCACCGGCGGCGGCCACGGCGCGGGCGGTGCCGGCCGGGTCGGCGTTGCCGGCGTTGACGTTGTGCGTGGCCACCGTGAGGTCGCCGCCGGTGCCGGTCTTGTCGAAGAGCAGGCCGCCGAAGAGGTTCAGCCACACGCTCACCGGCAGCACCAGCGCGATCAGCGCCGTCGCCGACTTGCGGGCCAGGGCGATCACCAGCAGGACCGGGATCAGCAGGCCGAACCACGGCAGGAAGGTCTCCGTGAGGCTGCCGAGGTTGCCGATGGCGTTCGGGATGTGCGAGTGGGCCGCCATGACGACGGCCAGGAGGATGGCGACGGCCGCCGTGATCAGGCCCCGGCGCCAGATCCGCCGGTCCCCGCGCCAGCCGGTGACCGCCCGGTCGAACAGGCGCCGAATCCGGGTCCGCCGGCGCTCGGGGCCCGAGTCGCCGTTGTCCGTCTCCGTCATGTACGCCTGCTGCGCCATACCGTTGCCTCACTGCCCGCTGTGCACACCGTCGCCCCCTGTGACTCAGCACCATAGGGGATGATCGGTTCCGATCCCGTCGTCCTTCGACGGCCGTACGGGCAGGAGGACGTACGGGCCGCCCCGCGGAGTTCCGAAGGACGCCGGGACGGGCGACTCTGTGACACGACGGGCACATTCGACCCCATGAGTCCCGCCCTGGCCCGTGACGGGGTCCGGTGGCAGGGGTCCCCTAGCCGTCGGGGGCCACAGGTGCCACCATGGAAGAGGTCCGGGGACGCCGTCAGGGTGCCTCGAGATGACATGAAGGAGCCGTTTCCATGACGCAGCTCTCGGCTGCCCAGACGCCGCAGCGCACCCCCGGGGACGGGAGCAGGGCGCTGTACGGGGGCAGGATCAACCGCCGTATCACCGTCCGGGACATCACCGCCGCCAAGGAGCGCGGCGAGAAGTGGCCCATGCTCACCGCGTACGACGCGATGACCGCGTCCGTCTTCGACGAGTCCGGCATCCCGGTGATGCTCGTCGGTGACTCCGCGGGCAACTGCCACCTCGGCTACGAGACCACCGTGCCCGTCACGCTGGACGAGATGACCATGCTCTCGGCCGCCGTCGTACGGGGCACCGGCCGTGCCCTGATCGTCGGCGACCTGCCCTTCGGTTCCTACCAGGAGGGCCCGGTCCAAGCGCTGCGCTCGGCGACCCGGCTGGTCAAGGAGGCGGGGGTCGGGGCGGTGAAGCTGGAGGGCGGCGAGCGCTCGCACCGGCAGATCGAACTGCTCGTGGAGTCCGGCATCCCCGTGATGGCGCACATCGGTCTCACCCCGCAGTCCGTGAACTCCATGGGCTACCGGGTGCAGGGCCGGGGCGAGGAGGCGGCCCAGCAGCTGCTGCGCGACGCCAAGTCGGTGCAGGACGCGGGCGCCTTCGCGGTCGTCCTGGAGCTGGTGCCGGCCGAGCTGGCCGCCGAGGTCACCCGGACGCTGCACATCCCGACGGTCGGGATCGGCGCGGGCCCGGACACGGACGCCCAGGTGCTGGTGTGGACCGACATGCTCGGGCTGACCGGCGGCCGGATGCCTAAGTTCGTCAAGCAGTACGCCGACCTGCGCAAGGTCATGGGCGACGCGGCGAAGGCGTACGCCGAGGACGTCGTCGGCGGGACGTTCCCGCAGGACGAGCACTCCGTCCACTAGCCAGGCCCTGTCGTCGAAGTCCCGTCTGCCCCGCGACGTCGTGCACGCACTGTCGCCGTACCGGGCCCTGACCCGAGTACATCCCGTACGAGGCCCGGGACCCGGCACGCCGGGAGCACGCACCCGACGCCGCGGGGCCGCCTTCCGGGCGACGACGCGACTTTGACGACAGGACCCGGCGCGCACCACCCGCAGGCCACCGCGGTACGACACCGGCCCCGCCGATCTTCCCCCGTCGGCGGGGCCGGTGGTTTGCCCGGGCCCGGCCCGCCGTCCCGTGTTCCTGCCGGCGGGATGTCGGCGGGATGTCGGCGGGGCCGGGCGGCTGTCGGTGGAATGTCGGTGGGGCCGGGCGGCTGTCGGTGGAATGTCGGTGGTTTGTCGGCGGCCACTGCCATCGTCCGGGGCATGAAGCGAATCGACGACAGCCCCCGGGCCGGGGGCAGCGCGGTCACCGTGCGGGGACTGGTCAAGCACTACGGCGAGACCAAGGCGCTGGACGGCGTCGACCTGGACGTGCGCGAAGGCACCGTGCGGGGCGTGCTCGGGCCGAACGGCGCCGGCAAGACCACCCTCGTGCGCATCCTGTCCACCCTCATCACCCCCGACGCCGGTCAGGCGCACGTCGTCGGCTACGACGTCGTACGGCAACCGCGGCAGCTGCGCCGGGTCATAGGCCTGACCGGGCAGTACGCGTCCGTGGACGAGAAGCTCCCCGGCTGGGAGAACCTCTACCTGATCGGCCGGCTCCTCGACCTGCCCCGCAAGGAGGCGCGCACCCGGGCCGACGAACTGCTGGAGCGGTTCTCGCTCACCGAGGCCGGCAAGCGGCCCGCGGCCACCTACTCGGGCGGCATGCGGCGGCGCCTGGACCTGGCGGCGTCCATGATCGGGCGTCCGGCGGTCCTCTACCTGGACGAGCCCACCACCGGCCTGGACCCGCGCACCCGCAACGAGGTGTGGGACGAGGTCAAGCGCATGGTCGGCGACGGCGTCACCGTGCTGCTCACCACCCAGTACATGGAGGAGGCCGAGCAGCTCGCCTCCGAGCTGACCGTCGTGGACCGCGGCAAGGTCATCGCGAACGGCGGCATCGAGGAGCTGAAGGCCAAGGTCGGCGGCCGCACCCTGCGGGTCCGCCCGGCCGATCCGCTGCAACTGCGCCCACTCGCCGCCTTCCTGGACGAGCTGGGCATCACCGGGCTCGCCAACTCCACGGTCGACGCACGGGCCGGCTCCGTCCTGGTGCCGATCCTCAGCGACGAGCAGCTGACCGCCGTGGTCGGCGCGGTCACCGCGCGCGGCATCACGATCGCCTCCATCACCACCGAACTGCCCAGCCTGGACGAGGTCTTCCTGTCCCTCACCGGCCACCGCGCCAGTGCCCCGCAGGACCCCGCGCCCACCGACGCCCGCGAGGAGGCCGCCGTATGAGCGCCCACCCGTCGCCCGCCCCCACCCTGGACGAGGCGCCGCCCACCGCCCCTCCGACCACTTTCGCCCCGGACACCCGGGTCGCCCCCGACGCCCGGATCACCCCGCGCGCGCACCTGCGGCACACCAGCGCGCTGATCCGCCGCAACCTGCTGTGGATCCGGCAGGACCCGGAGTCGATGTTCGACGCCGTTCTCTTCCCGATCGTCTTCACGCTGCTGTTCGTGTACGTGTTCGGCGGCTCCATCGGGCAGTCCCTGGGCGGCGGTCAGCAGGCGTACGTGCAGTACGTCATCCCCGGCCTGATGGCCATGATGGGCATGAACATGGCCCAGGGTGTCGGCACCGGGTTCAACCAGGACTTCAACTCCGGTGTCATGGACCGTTTCCGGTCCCTGCCGATCGGCCGCGGCTCGGTGCTGTTCGCGAAGATCGCCGTGGAGCTGCTGCGGATGCTGTCCGCGACCGCGGTGCTCATGGTCGTCGCCGTCCTCGTCGGCTTCGACATCACCGACTGGGCGGGCCTGCTGGCCTCGGTGGGACTGTCCGCGGTCTTCGGCTCGGCGCTGATGTGGGTGTTCATCACCCTCGGCGTGATCATGAAGAGCGCGCAGTCCGTACAGGCGATGGGTTTCCTGGTGCTGATGCCGCTGCAGTTCGGTTCGTCGATCTTCGCGCCGACCGACTCGATGCCGGGCTGGCTGCGGGCGTTCACCGACTACAACCCGCTGTCCTCCCTCGCGGACACCGCACGCGGACTGATGGTGGGCGGCCCCGTCACGCACGATCTGTGGGTGACGCTGGGCTGGTCGGCCGGCCTGACGGCGGTGATGGCGCCGATCGCCATCCACAAGTTCCGCACCAAGAGCTGAGCCACGGACGCGTCAGACGAGGGCGGCGGCCTCCTCGGGGGAGAGGCTGCCGCCCTCGGCGTACGCGGCCTCGTACGCCCGGGTGCCGAGCACCTCGCGGACCCGCTCGACGGCCCGCGCCCACGCGTCCCGCTCCAGGCCCGTCGGCACGTGGGCCGGCGGCAGCATCGCGGCGCCGGCGCCGAGACACCGGGCACCGTCCGCGGCCCGGTGTCCGCCGTCCACGCGGGCCAGTGCCGTCGCGGCGATGGTCAGGTAGACGGAGCGCATGTGCGGGGCGATGGCCGTGGACAGCGGGTCATCGGCGTGCTGGAGCGACTGGCGGACCTTGGCCAGGCACTCCTCGTGCCGGCCCTCCAGCGTGGCGATCCATGCCTCCGAGGCGAGGATGAAGGCGTCGAAGACCACGAAGTGGGCGATGGCGAACTCCTCGCGCAGCAGCCGCAGCTGCTCGCCCGCCTCGGCGGTGCGGCCGGTCATGCCGAGCCACCCGGCGAGGAACAGCCGGGCGGCGGGCATCGCGCCGTTGTGGCCCGTCCCAGCCGTGCGGTCGATCACGTCGCGCAGCATGCGCTCGCCCTGTTCGGCGTCGCCCGCCTCCAGCAGCACACTGCCGAGCCGGGCGTCGAGGACGTTCACCTGGGCGTGTGCGCCGAGCCGCTCGGCGTGTTCGGCCGCGGTCCGGTAGTCGGCGGCCGCGAGCCGGTACTCGCCCGTTCGTTCCCGGGCCTCGGCGCGCCCGGAGAGGGCCTCGGCCATGCCCCAGGCGTCACCGAGGCGGTGGTAGATCGCGAGCGACTCGTCGGCGTCGCGGGTCGCGTCGCCCGCCCAGTCGGAGCGGTTGGCGAGCATCTGGGCGCGCATCTGCAGGGCACCGGCCAGCTCCCACTCGTACCCCGGGGTCATGCGGCAGGTGCGCACGGTGGCGTCCACGATCTCGCGCAGCCGCTTCAGGTCGCCGGTGAACATCACGGCGAAGAACCAGAACAGGGCGGGGCTGGCGCAGGTCTGCGGCATGCCGGGTTCGTAGGTCCTGGTGATGGCGCGCAGCTTCCGCTGGGCCCGCGGGTTCTGCCACGCGTCCAGTTCCGTGTCCATGCAGGCCAGATGGGCCAGGTGCACCCCGCGCCGGGCCTCGGCGAGGACCTCGCCGGTCATCGGGGGCGGGGCGGACGTGCACCGCTCCCACACCGGCCGGGCGGGGCGGACCGGTTCGGCGAAGGGGTCGGGGCCGAGCGCCATGACCTCGGTGAACCAGTTCCGGGCCTCCACCCGCAGGTCGCGCATCTGCCAGTACCAGACCAGCGACAGCACCAGGCACAGCGCCTCCTGCTCGTCGCGCTCGGCGACGGCGTGGCGCAGGGCGGTGCGCAGGTTCTCGTACTCGCGCTCCAGCCGTTCGATGGCGGCGAGCTGCTCGGGGCCGCGGAGCAACGGGTCGGTGGTGCGGGCGAGTTCGCGGTAGTACGTCAGGTGGGCGCGGGCGGCGGCGGTACGGCCGCCGGTCTCGTCGAGGCGCTCACCGGCGTACTCGGCGACGGTCTCCAGGAGCCGGTAGCGCATGCCGTCGCCATTGCGCCGGTCGGTCACGGGCGCGGCCACGACGAGGGACTTGTCGACGAGGGAGCCGAGCGAGTCCAGGGCGGCGGGTCCGCACACGGCCTCCGCGGCGGCGAGGTCGCAGCCGCCCGCGAAGACGGACAGCCGCCCCAGCACGTCCCGTTCGTCCTCGTCGAGCAGGTCCCAGGACCAGTCGACCACCGCGCGCAGCGTCTGCTGGCGGGGCAGGACGGTGCGGCTGCCCAGGGTGAGCAGACGGAAGCGGTCGTCGAGGCGGTCGGCGATCTGACGCGGGGTGAGCATGCGCAGCCGGGCCGCGGCCAGTTCGATGGCCAGCGGCAGGCCGTCCAGGCGACGGCAGATCTCGGCGCAGGCGGCGGCGGTCCCGTCGTCCGCGTCGACGCGGAAGCCGGGGCGGGCGGCGGCGCCCCGGTCGGCGAGCAGCCGCAGCGCGGCCGGTACGGGCAGCGGCTCCACCGGCCGCAGCGACTCGCCCGGTACGCCGAGGGGTTCGCGGCTGGTGGCGAGGACGGTCAGGCGGGGGCAGCGGGCGAGGAGTTCCTCGGTGAGGCGGGCGGCGGCGTCGACGACGTGCTCGCAGTTGTCGAGGACGATCAGCATGCGGCGCCTGCCGCAGTGCTCGACGAGCCGCTCGACGGCGGTGGCCTGCCGGTCGGAGGCGGTGACGGCCCGCATCTCCTCGGCACCGGCGCCGTACAGCACGGTCTCGCGGGCGCCGACGGCGGTCAGGACGGCCTCCGGTACGTCGGCGGGGTCGTCGACGGGGGCCAGCTCGGCCAGCCAGACGCCGTCCGGCGCCATGTCACCGGCGCCCTCGGCGGCCTCCTGCGACAGCCGGGTCTTGCCGGCGCCGCCGGGTCCGAGGAGCGTGACGAGACGTGCGGTCGCCAGGTCGGCGCGCAGGGCCTCCAGGTCGGTGTCCCGGCCGACGAAGGAGGTGAGCCGGGCCCGGAGGTTGCCCCGGGGGCGGGAGGCGGGCGCTGGCACGGAGGTGCGGGACGCGCCGGCGGGCGCGGTGACGTGGGGCGGCGCGGAGGGGCGGGCTGCCCAAGGTGTCCCGGCAGCCGCGAGAGTCCCGGCGGTCTCTCCTGCCCCGGAGGCCCCGGCAGTCTCCGCGGCCCCGGCGGTCCCGGATTCCCCGGAAGTCCCGGAGGTCTCCGCAGCCCCAGCCGTCCCGGACACCCCGGAAGTCCCGGCCCCGTCTGCCCCAGCGGCCCCGGGCACCCCGGAAGCCCCCGCAGTCTCCGCAGCGCCAGCCGTCCCGGATGCTGCCCCGAAGGTCCCGGCCCCGTCCGCCCCAACCGTCCCGGACACCCCGGAAGCCCCGGTCCCGTCTGGCCCAGCCGTGCCAGGCCTCAGATGGGCGCCGGGTGGCACGGACGTGCCGGGCCCCGGGCGGGCGCCGGGTGCCTCGTGCCCCGGATCGGCACCGGGCCACGCGGACGAGCCCGACCCCGGACCGGCACCCGGCGCCCCGTCCTCCCGGTCGGCACCCGGCCACGCCGACGGCCCACGCGCCTCGGACGAACCCGAACCCGACCCCGAACCGGCACCAGACACCCCGCGCCCCGAACCGGCACCCGGCCACGCAGCCGAGTCCGGCTCCGGGCGGGCGCCGGGCAGCGCAGGTCCCGGGGCGGCGGGGGTCGCCGGCGTGCCCGGTGGCACGGGCCGGCCGGGGGGCGGGGCCGTCGCCGGGGCCGCCGGCGCGAGCAACTCGCCGTGCAGTGACCGTAGTTCGATCCCCGGGTCGGTGCCGAGCCGGTCGGCGAGCAGGTGGCGTACGGCCTCGTAGGCGGCCAGCGCCTCGGCGGTGCGGCCGGTGTCGCGCAGGGCGCGCAGCCGCAGGGCCTGGAGGGGCTCGTCCAGGGGGTGGCCGTCGCACAGGGCGATCAGCTCGGGCAGGGAGTGCTCGGCCTCTCCGAGATCCAGGGCGGCGGTGTGGCGGGCGCGCAGGGCGTCCAGGTGCCTGGTCCCCCAGCGGGCCGCCTCGGCGGTGCGGTCGGGCAGGTCGGCGAGGGCGGGGCCCTGCCACAGCGCGAGGGCGTCGTCGAGCACGGCGGCCGCCTTGGCGGGGTCGCCGTCGGCGAGCGCGCGGGTGCCCTCACCGGCGAGCCGGTCGAAGCGGTACAGGTCGACGTCGGCGGGCGCGGCGGTGAGCCGGTAGCCGCCCGCCGCCGAGGCCACCGCCTGCGCGCCCACCGCCCGGCGCAGCCGCCCGACCAGCGCCTGCAGCGCGCCCGGGGCGTCGGCGGGCGGGTCCCCGGCCCACACCTCCTCCACCAGCAGCCCCGCCGGGACGGTGCGGCCGGGCCGGAGGGCGAGCACGGTCAGCAAGGCGCGCAGCCGCGCCCCGCCGAGCGGGACGGCCGTGCCGTCGGGACGGAGTACCTGTGTGGTGCCGAGGATGCGATAGCGCACGGGCTCTATTGTCCCCGTTGCCGTCGGAGCCGGTCACGGGGTTCCGACCGCACGGCGCGGCACCCCCCGCGACGGCCCCCGCGCCCCCGCAGCCCGCGAAGCCCCCGCGGCACCCGCGGCACCCGCGGCACCCGCAGGAGAGGGCCCGTCGGACCAGGCCGCTTCCCGGAACCGACCGCCACCCGCGAGACGTTCTCCCCGTGCGCCCGGTACGGTCGGGCAGTCCCGCAGGTGCCCCGCGTGTCCGACAGCCAGGGAGTTCCATGTCCACCGCCACCGCCCGCCCCAGTGACCGGCGGATCAGTCCCGTCTTCCTCGGGATCGTCGCCGTCGCGGCGGTCACCGGCTGGGCCTCCTGGACCGGGTTCGCCGAACAGCCGGGGCCGGCCGTGTTCCTGTTCGTGACGGCCGCGTGGGTCGTGTCCCTGTGCCTGCACGAGTACGCGCACGCCCGCACCGCGCTGCACAGCGGCGACATCTCGGTCGGAGCCAAGGGCTACCTCACGCTGAACCCGGTGAAGTACACCCACGCCCTGCTGAGCATCGTGCTCCCCGTCCTCTTCGTGATCATGGGCGGGATCGGGCTGCCGGGCGGTGCCGTCTTCATCGAGCGCGGGCGGATCCGCGGGCGGTGGCGGCACAGTCTGATCTCGGCGGCGGGCCCGCTGACGAACGTGCTGTTCGCCGCGGTGTGCACGGCCCCCTTCTGGCTGGACGCCCTGGACGGCGTGCCGCGCGACTTCCGGCTGGCGCTGGCCTTCCTCGCCCTGCTCCAGGTGACGGCCGCGATCCTGAACTCCCTGCCGGTGCCGGGCCTGGACGGCTACGGGGTGATCGAACCGTGGCTGTCGTACAACGTGCGGCGGCAGGTGGAGCCGCTCGCGCCGTTCGGGCTGCTGATCGTGTTCGCGCTGCTGTGGATCCCGGCACTCAACGGCGTGTTCTTCGACGTGATCGACGCGCTCCTGGGCGGGCTGGGGATCGGCGAGGTCGACACGTACTGCGGCTTCGAGCTGTACCGCTTCTGGCAGACCGACCCGCTGTGCACGCCGGGCGGCTGACGCCGTTCAGCCGGTGACTGACGTCGACGACGCGGCGCGGCGGGCGTCCCGGCCGCGCTTGACGTAGTACCAGCACATGTTGGACGACAGCCCCGACAGCAGTATCCACACGACGCCGATCAGCACGCTGCCCCGCACGAAGGAGACGACGGCGGCGGCCACGGCGAGGACGCAGACGGCCAGGGCGTAGAGGGCGAGGCGGGGCATGGGGCGGGCTCCTGTCGGGGGGACACGTGCGGGTGCTGCGGTACTGGCGGCACCCACCAGTGTCCCCCATCGCCTCACACGTCGGTGAGGCGGAGCCCGGCGTGTGCCTTGTAGCGGCGGTTGACGGAGATCAGGTTGGCGACCAGGGACTCGACCTGGTGGGCGTTGCGCAGCCGCCCGGCGAAGACGCCGCGCATGCCGGCGATGCGCCCGGCCAGGGCCTGAACGATCTCCACGTCGGCGCGCTCCTCGCCGAGCACCATCACGTCGGTGTCGATCTCGTCGGTCTCCGGGTCCTGGAGGAGCACCGCCGAGAGGTGGTGGAAGGCGGCGGCGACCCGGCTGCCGGGCAGCAGGGCGGCGGCCTGTTCGGCGGCGCTGCCCTCCTCGGGCTTGAGCGCGTAGGCGCCCTTCTTGTCGAAGCCGAGCGGGTTGACGCAGTCGACGACGAGCTTGCCGGACAGTTCCTCGCGCAGGGATGCGAGGGTCTTGCCGTGGCCCTCCCACGGCACGGCGACGATCACGACGTCGCTGCGGCGGGCGGTCTCCGCGTTGTCGGCGCCCTCGACGCCGTGGCCGATCTCCTCGGCGGCGGCCTCGGCGCGCTCGGCGGCGCGCGAGCCGACGATCACCTTCTGGCCGGCCTTGGCGAGGCGGTAGGCGAGGCCCTTGCCCTGGGGGCCGGTGCCGCCGAGCACGCCGACGACCAGCCCGGAGACGTCGGGCAGGTCCCAGGGGTCCTTGGCGGGGGCCTTCTGTGCAGCACTGTCGGTAGAGGTCATGGGCCGACCCTACGTCCGCCCCGGCCGGCGCACGGATACGGGTGCCGGGCGGTGGGAGGCGGTCCCCGGGCCGGGTGAATCCGGGGCGAACGGCGGACCGGGCGGGCCGGGTTGCGGCAGGATGCGACCGCATGGACGCCGTACGGGTCGCGCTGCTGCGGGAAGTGCTCGCCGGAACCGAATGGCTGGGTGCCACCCGGAGGTTCGCGGGTGCGCTGCGGGGCTCGGTGGTGCCGCACGGCGGCGGTCTGCTGCTGGTGGGCACCGCCGAGCACGAGCCCTGGCACCTGGCGGCGCACCTGGTGGACGAGGCCGCCTGGTCGGGGACGCCGGAGCTGGCGCCCACACTGGTACGGCACGACGCGCGCCCGTCGGACCCGGCGCACCTCGCGGTGGGGCTCGGGCGGCTGGCGGCGGCCCGGCGCGGGGAGACGCTGCTCGTGGTGACGCCGGACGACCCCGGCGCCCGGCTCCTGGAGCGGGTGCACGACGCCCGCCGGGCCGGGGCGACGGTGCTGGCGCTGGGTACCGGCCGCGCCCCGGACGAGCGGGAGCTGGTCGCCATGGCGCACGAGGCGCTGACCGTGCCGGACGGCGCCGAGCTCGACCTGGACACGGTGCAGCACCTGGTCAGCGCGTCGGCCGGGGAGAACGCGGTGCCGCCGCCCCGGGGCCGCCGCCGTTTCCGGGACCGCCTCTCCCGCCTGGCCGACCATCTGACGGCCCCGCCGCCGTCCGGCTGGTGACGCCCGACCCTTCGTCCGGCCGGTGACGGCCACCGGGAAGCCCGGTTGGCGCGTACGGACTGCGCGGCCGGCTCGCCGGGATCGAGCTGCTGTCGTACTCGGTGGGCCCGCAGCTCGGCCGGGTCAGGGCGGGCGGCACGGCCGCGCTCGCCCGGGTGCGGGCGTCGGTGTGGTCGGGCGGACTGCTGTGCGCGGGCGCGGTGGGGCTGCCGGCGCTGTGCCTGCCGACGATGATGACGTACGACGTGCGGACGAACGAGCACGCGGTGCGGCTGCGCGAGAAGCGCGCAGCCGATGCCGCGAGCGGGTGATCGGCCCGAGCGGGCCATCAGCGCGAGCGGGAACCGGCCCGAGCGGGTGACCGGCCCGGACGGCCCTCGGCCCGAGCGGGTGACCGGTCCGAGCGGTCGGTCACTCCTCGTCCGTGCGCCCCGCGGAGGAGGCGTCGTGCCACCTGGGGTCGTTCTCCCACTCGAGGTTGCGCTCGCGGGCGGTCCGCATCGCGTGCTCGGCCTCCGCGCGGGAGGCGTACGGCCCGAAGCGGTCCTTCCCCGGACAGTCCGGGCCCTCCTCGACCTTCTGGTGCTCCAGGCAGTAGTACCACTCGCCCGGTTTGCCGACCGTGCGCTTCTTGAACAGGGCCATGGACAGCTCCTCTCGCCACCGACATGTTCCCCCATGCCCGCTGGTTAGACTCGCCGCATGTCTGGCCAGTCACCGCTCGTACCAGGGGAGCTGTCTCCCACCCGTTCCGTACCCGGAAACATCCGCCGGCCCGAGTACGTCGGCAGACCCGCGCCGGCGCCGTACACCGGGCCGGAGGTGCAGACGCCCGAGACGGTCGAGGCGATGCGCGTGGCCGGCCGGATCGCGGCGCGCGCGATGGAGGAGGCCGCCAAGCTCATCGCGCCCGGCGTGACGACGGACGAGCTGGACCGGGTGGCGCACGCGTACATGTGCGATCACGGCGCCTACCCCTCGACGCTCGGCTACCGGGGTTTCCCCAAGTCCCTGTGCAGCTCGGTCAACGAGGTCATCTGCCACGGCATCCCCGACTCCACGGTGCTGCGCGACGGCGACATCGTGAACCTCGACGTGACGGCGTACATCGGCGGGGTGCACGGCGACAACAACGCGACGTACCCGGTCGGCGACGTGGACGAGGAGAGCCGGCTGCTGGTCGAGCGGACCCGGGAGTCGCTGGCCCGCGCGATCAAGGCGGTCAGGCCGGGGCGGCAGATCAACATCATCGGCCGGGTCATCGAGTCGTACGCCAAACGGTTCGGGTACGGGGTGGTGCGGGACTTCACCGGCCACGGGATCAACACGTCGTTCCACTCGGGGCTCATCGTCCCGCACTACGACAGCCCGCACGCGACGACCGTCATCCAGCCCGGGATGACCTTCACGATCGAGCCGATGCTGACGCTCGGGACCCATGAGTACGACATGTGGGACGACGGCTGGACGGTCGTGACGAAGGACCGCAGGCGGACGGCGCAGTTCGAGCACACGCTGGTGGTGACGGACTCGGGGGCGGAGATCCTGACGCTGCCCTGAGGCCTGCCCGCACCTCATGAACCATGAGCCCGCTCTCTTCGGAGGGCGGGCTTTCGCGTGCCGTACGGGGTAGGGTTTTACCGACAGCCTGTCGGAATCTTTGCCGACGATGAGTCGGGAAGGATATTGACTTAGGTAAGCCTAACCAAAGAAAATCGGTCCCATGGACTCCTTCTCGACCCTCATCCGCACGGCCTCCCACGAGCAGCACGTGGAGGCGGAGACCTCCACCTTCATGAGCGACCTGCTCGGCGGCCGGCTCGGCGTGGACGCCTACGCGCGCTACACCGAGCAGCTGTGGTTCGTCTACGAAGCCCTGGAGGCCGGCGCCGGACGGCTGGCGTCGGACCCGGTGGCCGGGCCCTTCGTCCGGCCCGAGCTGCTGCGGCTGCCCGCCCTGGAGCGGGACCTGGCCCATCTGCGCGGAGCCGACTGGCGCACCGGGCTGGCCGCTCTGCCCGCGACGGAGGCGTACGCGGCCCGGGTACGCGAGTGCTCCGACCGGTGGCCCGGCGGGTATGTCGCCCACCACTACACGCGCTACCTCGGCGACCTGTCGGGCGGGCAGATCATCCGCGACAGGGCCGAGCGGACGTGGGGCTTCGCCAGGAAGGGCGACGGGGTCCGCTTCTACGTCTTCGAGGGGATCTCCAACCCGGCCGCGTTCAAGCGGGAGTACCGCGAACTGCTGGACGGCTTCCGCGCCGACGATCTGGAGAAGCAGCGGGTCGTCGCCGAGTGCAAGCGCGCCTTCGCGCTGAACACGGCGGTCTTCCGGGCGCTGGGCGAGGAGTTCCCGCTGTCCGCCTGAGCGGGACGCGCACGACGCGCGAAGGACGGCGGTCCCCTCCCGGCCCGAGGCCGCGAGGGGACCGCCGCACTACCGCGACTGCCGCGGCCGGTCTCAGTCGATGTCGTAGTCGTCGCTGCGGCAGTTGATGCCGCCGAAGTACAGGTCGCCGGTGCTGTCCGTGGTGATGGCGCCGAAGTACGGGCTGCAGGTGGCGTCCTCGTCACCGTGCAGGGGGCCGTCGAAGGCGGTGGCGGTCGCCGCGCCGCCGGCGGTCATGGCGGCGGTCAGCAGGACCGTGGCAAGGGCAGAGCGGATGCGCATGGGTTTCCTCTCGCGGGGACTGAGCGGTCAGCCCCAGAGGTCCCCCCTCACCACCGCGCGCACACGCTGTTCCACCCGTACGGGGGTGCGATACGGGGTGTCCTTCACCGCTCCAGGCGCACCCGCCCGCCGACCTCGACCCGGCCCTCGGGCTGCGGCGCCGTGAGGATCTGCGAACCGGCACCCTGCGTGATGTTGAGGGCGCGCCCCAGCCGCGCGGTCAGCAGCAGCGCCGCCGCCCCGGTCGCCTCGTCCTCCTCGATACCGTCGTCCCGCCCCGGAAAGCCCCGCGCCCGCACGCGTCCCGCCGCCTCGTCCTGCCACGCCCAGGCGTAGATCCACTCCCCCGGCGGCGGCACCGCCAGGTCGTCGACCTCCGCGACGGTGGCGTACCGGCGCAGGGTGCGCGGCGGGACCCACTCTGGGCGAGCCTCGATCCAGCTGAACTCCCCGTCCGTCCGGGCGCCCACCACTCCGGCCCGCGTGACGAGTTCGGGCACGTCGAGCAGCCAGGCGGCGCCCACGCAGGGGTAGCCGGCGAACGGCAGGCGCAGGGTGGGCGTGTAGATGTCGACGACGCCGCGCTCAGGGTCGTCGACGAACACGGTCTCGCTGAAGCCGATCCCGGCGGCGAACTCCTGCCGCCGCCCGGGCTCCGGCAGCACGGATCCGTCCCGGACGACGCCCAGTTCGTTGCCGTATCCGCCGTTCGGCGCACAGAAGACGCGCAGTACGTCGTAGTCAGTCACCCGGGCATTCAAGCATCGCGGGCGGTGGGCCACCTGGGCATGGCCGCGGAGCCGCCGCGGCCGCGGCTCGCGCCGTCCCCGCCCGGTGCCGCACCCCGTGCCGCTCGGTGCCGCACCCCGTGCCGTCCGGCGCGACGCGGCACCCGTCCTTGACTCGCTCTTGACCTCCCCATGGGCACCGCGTTGAGTCATCGTGACCGGCCCGTGCTCATACACCGTCCATGAGATTCGGATCACCGTATGGGCGGGTTTTACTAAGGAAATCCTTAGGTATGTTAGGGCAGCCTCACCTTCCTGTGGGGTCCGTCACGCGTACTTTCGGCCATCCCTTGGAGCCCGCATGCGAGCCGCCAGACTCTCCGTCGTCACCGCCGTCGCCACCGCAGCGACCCTGGCGGCCGTCACGGGCTGCACGGAGAAGAGCGGCGCCGAGGACGGTGAGCACGTCATCACGGTGACGGCCACGGACGACAAGTGCGAGGTGTCGAAGTCGGAGTTCCCGGCCGGTCACGTCGAACTCGCCGTCGAGAACAAGGGTTCCAAGGTCACCGAGGTCTACCTGCTCTTCCCCGACGACCGGGTGGTCACCGAGCGGGAGAACATCGGCCCCGGCACCAAGCAGCGGGTCACCGCCGAGGTGAAGCCCGGCGACTACCGGATCGCCTGCAAGCCCGGCATGAAGGGCAAGGGCATCCGTCAGGACGTCAAGGCCACCGGCGGCAAGGCCACCGAGCGGGACCCGCGTCTGGACGAGGCGGTGGCCGCCTACCGCCAGTACGTGCAGCAGCAGGCCGACGAGACCCTGCCGAAGGCCGAGGCGTTCGCGAAGGCCGTCCGGGCCGGTGACCTGGAGGCCGCGAAGAAGGCGTACGCCCCCTCCCGCATCGGCTGGGAGCGCACGGAACCGGTCGCGGAGTCCTTCGGCGACATCGACCCGAAGGTCGACGTCCGCGAGGACGGTCTGGAGGAGGGCCAGGACCCGGCGACCGACTGGACCGGCTGGCACCGCCTGGAGAAGGCGCTGTGGCAGGACAAGGAGATCGGCGACCGCGAGAAGGAACTCGCCGGCACGCTCGTCACCGACCTGAAGGACTGGCAGAACCGGGTCGGCAAGGCCGAGATCACGCCCACCTCCATGGCGAACGGCGCCAAGGAACTCCTCGACGAGGTCGCCACCGGCAAGGTCACCGGCGAGGAGGAGCGCTACTCGCACACCGACCTGGTCGACTTCAAGGCCAACGTCGAGGGCGCGCAGAAGTCGTACGCGCTGCTCAAGCCGGTCGCCAAGGAGAACGACGCGGCGCTGACGACGGAGCTGGACCGGCAGTTCGCCGCGCTGGACAAGCTGCTGGACCGGTACCGTCCGGACACCTCGTCGTACGACTTCACCTCGTACGACAAGGTCGGCAAGGCGGACCGCAAGGAGCTGTCGGACGCGGTCAACGCGCTCGCGGAGCCGCTGTCCAAGCTCGCCGCCGCCGTGGTCACCAAGTAGGCGCGGAGAGGCGACGATGACGGACACCGATCTCCCCGGGCCCACCCCCGCCCCGTCCCGGCGGGCACTGATCGGCTGGGGCGGTGCGGGCCTCGCGCTCGGCGCCGCCGCGGCCGCCGGCGGGGCGGTGGCGATGGACCGGGCCGGCGACGGCGTGGGCCCGGCCGCTGACGGCGCGGGCTCCGCCGTCCCCTTCCACGGGGCGCACCAGGCGGGCATCGCCACGCCGGTGCAGGACCGGCTGCACTTCGCGGCGTTCGACGTGACGACCGGGGACCGCGCCGCGTTCGTCGCGCTGCTCAAGGAGTGGACGGCGGCGGCGCGCAGGATGACCGCCGGTCACGCGGTGGGCGAGGGCGCTTACGGCGGACTGGCCGAGGCTCCGCCGGACGACACCGGCGAGGCGCTGGGCCTCAGGCCGTCGCGGCTGACCCTCACCATCGGCTTCGGGCCTTCCCTGTTCGGCAAGTTCGGCCTCGGCGACCGGCGTCCCGAGGCGCTGGTCGACCTGCCGAAGTTCGCGGGCGACAACCTGGACCGGGCCCGCAGTGGCGGCGACCTGTGCGTCCAGGCCTGTGCCGACGACCCCCAGGTCGCCGTGCACGCGATCCGCAACCTCGCCCGGATCGGCTTCGGCAAGGTCGTCGTGCGCTGGTCGCAGCTCGGCTTCGGCAAGACGTCCTCGACGACGCCCGACGAGCAGACGCCGCGCAACCTGCTGGGCTTCAAGGACGGCACCCGCAACATCGCGGGCACGGAGCGGGACCGGCTGGCGAAGTTCGTGTGGGTGGACGGGAAGGACGGCTCGGACTGGATGGCCGGTGGCTCGTATCTCGTCGCCCGGCGCATCCGCATGCACATCGAGACCTGGGACCGTACCTCCCTGCAGGAGCAGGAGGACGTGTTCGGCCGCGACAAGAGGGAGGGCGCCCCGGTCGGCAAGGCCAAGGAGCGTGACGAGCCGTTCCTGAAGGCGATGAAGCCCGACGCGCACGTGCGGCTGGCGCATCCCGACTCCAACGGCGGGGCGACGCTGCTGCGCCGCGGCTACTCCTTCACCGACGGCACGGACGGCCTGGGCCGCCTGGACGCGGGCCTGTTCTTCCTCGCCTACCAGCGCGACGTCCGCACCGGCTTCATCCCCGTCCAGCGGAACCTGGCGTCGGACGCGCTCAACGAGTACGTCCAGCACGTGGGTTCGGCGGTCTTCGCCGTGCCGCCCGGTGTCCGTGACGCGGACGACTGGTGGGGCAGCACGCTGTTCGGCAAGGAGGCGTAACCGTGTTCTCCAACTACCTCATCGGACTGCGCGAGGGCCTGGAGGCCTCTCTCGTCGTCTGCATCCTCATCGCCTATCTGGTCAAGACGGGCCGCCGGGACGCCCTGAAGCCCATCTGGGCGGGTATCGGCGTGGCGCTCCTCATGGCGCTCGGCTTCGGCTGCGCGCTGGAGTTCGGCTCGCAGGAGCTGACGTTCAAGGCGCAGGAGGCGCTGGGCGGTTCGCTGTCCATCCTCGCGGTGGTCCTGGTGACGTGGATGGTCTTCTGGATGCGGCGCACCGCCCGGCACCTGAAGGCGGAGCTGCACGGCAGGCTGGACGCGGCCCTCGCGATGGGCACCGGTGCGCTGGTGGCCACCGCGTTCCTGGCGGTCGGCCGGGAGGGCCTGGAGACGGCCCTGTTCGTGTGGGCGTCGGTGCACGCGGCGAGCGACGGCACCCCGCGCCCGCTGATCGGCGTGGCTCTGGGGCTGGCCACGGCGGTCCTGCTCGGCTGGCTGTTCTACCGGGGCGCGCTGCGCATCAACCTGGCCAGGTTCTTCACCTGGACCGGCGGCATGCTGGTCGTCGTGGCGGCGGGCGTCCTGGCGTACGGCGTGCACGACCTGCAGGAGGCCGACCTCGTGCCGGGGCTGACGAGGCTGGCCTTCGACGTCAGTGACACCGTCGATCCGTCGAGCTGGTACGGCACCCTGCTCAAGGGCGTGTTCAACTTCCAGCCGGACCCGACCGTCCTCCAGGTCACGGTGTGGCTGCTGTACCTGGTCCCGACGCTCGCGCTCTTCCTCGCCCCGGTAGGGTTCGCCTCCGGGAAGGGGAAGGTGAAGGAACCTGATGAGCAGGGATCACGGCCCTCGAAGGCCCCGCAGGCTTGAGAAGTGCGCGCTCGTATCCGCCTCGGCGACCGCTCTGTCGCTGACGGCGAGCGGATGCGTGGTGGTGCACGGTGAGCGCGAGGTGCTCCCGGCGGCCACCCGGGCCGAGGCCGCGAAGGCGCTGGAGCGGTTCACCGCCGCGTACAACAAGGCCGACGAGGCGTACGACGCCTCCCTGGACGCCGACCACACCACGGGCGCCCTGGCCGCCATCGACTCGGCGCGGCTGAAGGCGGGCCGGGCCAACAGCCCGGACGGCAATCCGGCGCACACGCCGCTGGAGCTGACCGACGCGCAGTTCACGATCCCGAAGAAGGCGGGCTGGCCGCGCTGGTTCGTCGCAAACACCAGGGCCAACAAGGGCGGGACGGCCCGCTGGCTGCTGGTCTTCACCCGGGACGGTCTGGACGAGACCTGGCAGGCGGCGTACCTGACGCTGGTCGCCCCCGCCAAGGTGCCCGGGTTCAGGACCGACCAGGCCGGCTGGGCCGAGGCCGTGCCGGCGAACTCCACCGACGTGAGTGTCCCGCCGGCCGGCCTGAGCAAGGGCTACTCGACGTATCTGAAGGACGGCGGGAAGACCTTCGCGGACGGCGTGCACACCAGTTCCTGGCGGGAGTCGCGCGAGAAGCGGTCGATCCGCCCCGGCCTGGTCACGCAGTACATCGACGAGCCGCTGACGAACGGCGACTACGCGCCGCTGGCGCTGCGTACGAAGGACGGCGGGGCGCTGGTGTTCTTCACCACGCGGCACTTCGAGAAGCAGACCGCCGCCCGGGGCGCGTCCGTGCCGACGCCGAACAGGGACGTGCTGGCGCTGACGGACGGCGAGATCAAGCAGTCGCTGACGATGGAGTTCGTCTCCAACGAGGTCGCGCTCGACCCGGCGGACGGCTCGGGGAACGGGCAGGTGTCCGTGCTGGGGCGCGTCCAGGGGCTGACGTCGGGGAAGGGCGAGTAGACCCGGCCCGTTCGGGGGCCTCAGCGGCGCAGGGGCCAGGCGGCGCCCGCGTGGTCGCTGTCCTCACCGGTGTGCCGGGCACAGGCGTCGGTGAGGGTCTCCAGGAGGGTCAGCGGGTCCGGCAGCGGGTGCTCCGGGCCGCGCACCCAGTGCACCGAGCGGTGCTCGCCGGGCAGGCGGGCGGGCGGTACGAGGACGTAGGAGCCCCGGCAGTGCCAGCGCAGCCCGGGGTGCTCGTCCATGGTCTCGGGGTGGCAGTCCAGCTCGCAGGGCCACCACTCGTCCTCGTCCTCGGGGGTACCGCGGGTGAGGGTGAACAGCAGCATGCGGCCGTCGTCGCTCTCGGCGACCGGGCCGACCTCGACACCGGCGTCGAGCAGCCGCCGGAGCGCCTCGCGGCCGGCCTCCAGGGGCACGTCCAGGACGTCGTGCACCATGCCGGTCGCGGTGATGAAGTTGGCCTCGGGCTGGTGCCGGGTCCAGCGCTCGATCTGCGCACGGTCGGTGGTGGACTGCGTCTGCCACGCGAACGACACCGGGTGCCTGGCGGGGGTGGGACAGCCCACGCGGTCGCACGAGCAACGGTATCCGGCGGGGTGCGCGGCGGGGGCCAGGGGCAGCCCCGCACCGGCGGCGGCGAGCAGCAGGTCCTCACGGCCACCGTCACCGGCGGCCTCCCTGGGGCGGCGTCCGCGCAGCCACGAGGAGAGTTTGCCCTGCAGGCCGCTCCGACCGCCGAACTCCGCGCTCATCTATCCCCTTGCCTCGCCGTCGTGCGCACCAGCATGCCCTATGGTCGCACCATTTCGCGCTTCGGGGCCGCGAAGGGACGGACTCCCCTGGTCAGCCTTCCTTACCGGGGTCGCCGGCCAGTGATTGCCGTCAGGGGCTGCCGGTCAGTGGCTGCCGGTCAGGGCCGCTGTCAGGGTTCTTCCGGTCACCGGGGGGCGAGTCCGTGGAGCGCGTAGTCGACGAGTGTGTCGGTGTAGGCGTAGGAGACCGGTGCCGTGTGCTGCAGCCAGCGCTGGGCGAGCGGCGAGACGAAGAGTTCCAGCGCGATGCGCGGGTCGATCTCCGGTCGCACCTGGCCCGCCTCCTGGGCGGCGCGCAGGCGGTCGACATGGAGCTGCAGCGACGGCTCCAGGAGCTTGGCGACGAACTCCCGGCCGAGCTGTTCGTTGACGAGGCCCTCCGCGGCCAGCGCACGGGAGGGCGCCTCGAACTTCGGGTCGTACAGCTGGTCGACGGTGGCGCGCAGCACGGCCTTGAGGTCGGCGGCGATGTCACCGGTGTCCGGAATGGCGTACGCCGCCTCCTGGCCCTGCGCCTCGATGGCCTGTTCGCCCAGGTCGAGGAAGGCCTCCAGCAGGACCTCCGCCTTCGAGGACCACCAGCGGTAGATCGTCTGCTTGCCGACGCCGGCGCGGGCTGCGATGCCCTCGATGGTGGTCTTGGGGTAGCCGACCTCACCGATCAGGGCGAGGGCGGCGTCGTAGATGGCCTGGCGGGACCGCTGGCTGCGCCGGGTGGCGTCCGGGTGCGGCCTCGTGGAGGCGGGAGTCGCGGTGCGGGCGGATTTCTGGGTGGCCATGGTGCGAAGCTATCAGGTTGACAAGACGGCCCGTCTCGCCGACAGTGGAGACACGCAACGCGAGACGAACCGTCTCGTTTTCTGAGCTGAAGGGTGACGATCCATGACCCGAGGTGGAAACGGGAACGTGCTGGGCGTCGGCGGCACGCGCCGGAAGCTCGGCCGCACCGCCCTGCGCGGCGGCGACCGGACCGGCCGCGTCGGCGGCGGCCTGTCCCCGCAGGCCCAGAAGCGGGAGCTGCTGCGCTCACTGCGGGAAGGCCGGCAGGAGGGACGGCGGGAGCGGCGACAGGACCGGTGGGGGACGGACGCCCCCGGTGAGGCGTCATGAGCCCAGGGCGTCGGGGGGCCGGCGGTCGGCGGGGACGTCAGCGGGGCTGTGCCCGCGCGTTCTCCAGGTAGTGCAGGACGGCCGCCACCCGCCGGTCGACCTGGTCGGCCGGGGAGAGGTCGAGCTTGGCGAAGATGCTGCGGATGTGCTTGTGCACCGCGCCGTCGGTGACCACGAGCCGTCCGGCGATGGCGCTGTTGCCCAGGCCCTCGGCCATCAGGGCGAGCACCTCGCGCTCGCGGGGGCTGAGGCGTTCCAGGCGGGTGTCCTGGCGGGTCCGGGTGAACAGCTGGGCGACGACCTCCGGGTCGATGGCGGTGCCGCCGCCCGCGACCCGGCCGAGCGCGTCCATGAACTCCTCCACCCGGCCGACGCGTTCCTTGAGCAGGTAGCCGAGGCCGCCCACCCCGCCGGTCAGCAGGTCGGTGGCGAAGGACTGCTCCACGTAGGCGGAGAGCACCAGGACGGCGAGCGCGGGACGGCGCCGCCGCGCCTCGACGGCCGCGCGGACCCCTTCGTCGGTGTGCGTGGGCGGCATGCGCACGTCCAGGATGGCCACGTCGGGTTCGTGCTCGTCGACGGCCCGGAGCACCGACTCGGCGGTGTCCGCGGTGGCCACCACGTCGAGCCCCTCGGCGCGCAGCAGCAGGGCCAGGCCCTCGCGCAGCAGCGGATCGTCCTCGGCGATCACGATCCGCAGGGCGCGGTGCGCTTCACGTTCCACGGGAGGTCCACTTCCAGGTCGTCGGGCCGCCGGTGACCCTACTCGGCGGCGGGGTTGACGGTCCGCCGTCAGTCGTCCCCGGCCGGCCAGGGGTCGCCCCAGGCCGCGTCGCGCGCGGCCTTGTACAGGTCGCCGTGGCGCTTGGTGACCGTGCGGCGGCGCAGCTGCTCGTCGGGCTCGCAGAGGTCGAGCAGGACCTGGCCCTTGCGCAGCCGCGGACGCCGGACCACACGTGAGGGGGCCGGGGAGGCCGGGAGCCGGGTGGCGGCGACGTAGCTGAACTTCTCGTCCTCGTAGGCGAGGGAACCGCTCTTGACCTGCCGGTGCAGGGAGGAGCGGCTGACGCGGGCCGCGAAGTGGCACCAGTCCGTGCCCGGCACGATGGGGCAGGCGGCGCTGTGCGGACAGGGCGCGGCGACGTGGAACCCGGCGGCGATCAGCCGGTCGCGGGCCTCGATGACGCGGGCGTAACCGGCGGGGGTACCGGCCTCCACGATCACCACGGCCCGCGCGGCACCGGCGGCGGTGTCGACGAGGGCGGCGCGGTCGGAAGCGGTCAGCTCGTTGAGTACGTAGGAGACGGTGACGAGATCGGCGTCCGGGAGGGTGAGCGCCGCTCCGATCCGGGCGCGCTGCCAGCGGACGTCGCGCAGGGCCGGGAGCGAGGCGGCGATCTCCCGGCCGAGGGCCAGCGCGGGTTCGGCCCAGTCGAGCACGGTCACCGGACGCGCCCCGTCCCAGGTGTCGCTGACGGCCCAGGTCGCGGCGCCGGTCCCCCCGCCCGCGTCCACGTGGCTGCCGGGCGCCCATCCCGGTACGGCCTCGGCGAACGCGGCCAGCGCCGAGCGCACCGCGGCGAAGGTCGCGGGCATGCGGTACGCGGCGTAGGCGACGACGTCGGCGCGGTCGCGCAGGATGGGGGCGTCGGTCGGGGTGTCCCCGCGGTAACTGGCGATCAGCCGCTCCACGGCCTGCCCGGCCTGCCGGGGAGGCAGCCCGTCGACGAGGTCGGCGAGGGCGGCCCGCAGGGTGTCGGCGGGGGCGGCGGGGGCGTTCACCCGGCGATTGTACGAGGCGGCCCGGGGGACCGGCGTTCCCAGGCCACCCCGCGCGGACGCGGGGCGGGGCGGATGCGCGGTCCGGCCGACGGCGGCTACGACGTCGACGACCACCGCGACGTCGACCCGCGTCTGGGCACACTCGTCGCGGGGCGCCTCCCGGCCGCTCGGACACCGGAGGAGACACGACCGCCCAGGGCCGGGGGCGGGAGCGGGCACTCTCAGACCCGCACCGCCCGCGCCACCCGGGTGCACAGCGCCGCGCGGGGCCCGTTGGCCGGGGCGCGGCGGCGTGGGTGGACCGTGTTGGCGAGGAGGATCGCGAAGGTGTCCGTCGCCCGGTCGAGGACCAGCATCGTGCCGGTGAAGCCGGTGTGTCCGGCCGCACCGCGCCCCGCCAGCTCGCCCATGAACCACGGCTGGTCGAGGGCGAAGCCGAGCCCCGGTGCGGTCAGGAGCAGCTCCACGAAGTCGGGGCCGAGGATGCGCGCGGGCCCGTGGGAGCCGCCCGCGAGCAGCGCCCGGCAGAACACCGCGAGGTCCCGGCCCGTCGAGAACAGCCCCGCGTGCCCGGCCACCCCGCCCAGCGCCCACGCGTTCTCGTCGTGGACGACCCCGCGCAGCATCCCCCGGTCCGCCTTGGCCCACGGCCGCCGCTGGTCCTCCGTGGCGGCCGCGCCCGGGCACGGTCCGAAGCGCGTCGCCGTCATGCCCAGCGGCCGGGTGATCCCGTCACGGACGAGGACGTCGAGGGCGCGGCCGGTGATCCGTTCCAGGACCTGCTGGAGGAGCAGCGTGTTCAGGTCCGAGTAGCAGTACGTGCCGGGCACCCCCACGGGCGGCTCGGCGCGCAGCCGCCGCAGCCGTTCCGCGTCGTCGGCGCAGTCGTACAGCGGCAGTTCGGGCCTCAGCCCGGAGGTGTGGGTGAGCAGCTGCCGTACGGTGACGCGGTGCCGGGCCGCGGCCCGGAAGTCCGGAAGGTAGGCGCCGGCCTCCGCGTCGATGCCGAGTGTGCCCCGCTCGATCTGCTGCACGGCGGCGACCGCGGTGAACAGCTTCGTCAGGGACGCGAGGTCGAAGGGCGTGTCCACGGTCGCCGGCACCCGGGAGTCCGCCGGCAGTTCCACGCCCGTGTCGGTGCGCGGGTCGTAGGAGGCGTAGCGCACGGCCCAGCCGGCCGCCGCCTCGACGGCGAGCACGGGTCCGCGTCCGACGGCCACGACGGCGCCAGCGGCCCAGGGGCGTTCGCCGGTGGTGAGGTCGTGCACCTGGGTGACGACACGTCGGAGCTGCCCGGGGTCGAGTCCGGCCCGCTCCGGGGTGTCGCTGCGCAGTCTGGGCGCGCTCAGTTGTCCGCTCCCTGCCCGGCGGTGCGCCCGGCCGTGGGGCGGCACATGGTCACGAGGAAGCCGAGCGCCACCACCGCGGCCACCAGCTGGACGACGGCCATCGGGACCGCGGTGTCCTCCCCCGCGATCCCGACGAGCGGGGAGGCGACCGCGCCGATGAGGAAGGAGGACGTGCCGAGCAGCGCGGAGGCGGAGCCGGCGGACTTCCTGACCCGCATCAGGGCGAGGGCCTGGGTGTTGGGGAGGCTGATGCCCATCGCGGACATCAGCACGAACAGCGCGGCGGCGACCGGCACGAGTCCGACCTCGCCGAAGACGCCCAGGGACATCAGCAGCAGCGCGGTCGCGGCGGCGATCACGACGACGAGGCCGAGCCCGAGCACCCGGTCGAGACGGACCCGTCCGACGAGGATCTTGCCGTTGACCTGGCCGACCACGACGAGGCCGACGGAGTTGAGCCCGAACAGCAGACTGAACGTCTGCGGAGAGGCTCCGTAGATCTCCTGCATGACGAACGGCGAGGCCGCGACGTAGGCGAACAGCGAGGCGAAGGCGAAGCCGCCCGCGAGCATGTACCCGGTGAAGGCCCGGTCGGCGAGCAGGCCGCGCATCGCTCGCAGGGTGTCGCCGACGCCGCCCGCGTGGCGTTCCCCGACGGGCAGCGTCTCCGGCAGCTTCGCCCACACGATCGCGCCCAGCACCACGCCGACCACGACGAGGACGGCGAACACGCCCCGCCAGTCCGTCACGCGCAGGATCTGCCCGCCGATGAGCGGCGCGACGACCGGCGCGACGCCGGAGATCAGCATGAGGGTGGAGAAGAAGCGGGCCATGGCCACGCCGTCGTACAGGTCGCGTACGACGGCGCGGGCGATGACGATCCCGGCGGCGCCCGCGAGGCCCTGCACCAGCCGGAAGGCGACGAGGAGTTCGACGGTGGGCGCGAAGGCGCACAGGGCGGTGGCGACGACGTAGACGGCGAGTCCGCCCAGCAGCGGGCGCCGGCGTCCCCACTTGTCGCTCATCGGGCCGACCACGATCTGCCCGAGGGCCATGCCGGCGAGGCAGGCGGTGAGCGTGAGCTGGACGGTCGCGGCGGGCGCGTGCAGGGACCGGGTGACCTCCGGGAGCGAGGGGAGGTACATGTCCATCGCCAGCGGCGGCGTCGCGGTCAGGCTGCCGAGGATGAGTGTGACGAGCAGACCGGTGCGGCGGGCGGCGGGCAGCGGGCGGCCGGCCGGTCCCGGTCCGGCCGCCCGTACGGGTTTCGCGGTCCCCACCTGCGAAGTCTGTTGCGTTCGCGCTGTTCGCGCCGTTCGCGTCGTTGTCATGTCCGGTGACTCGTGCGGTATCGACGGCCCGCGCTCGGGCATGAGCCCCTCCCTCTTCTGCAGATCCGCCGCCTATGCTCTCAGCTCGTACGCACTTGAACGAACAGACTCGAACGAACCTGAGCGAGGGTGGGGCAGGGTGTCAGCGGTGACCGGGCAGAAGGTGCGCTGGGGGATTCTGGCGACCGGTGGGATGGCGGCGACGTTCACGGCGGATCTGGTCGATCTGCCGGACGCGGAGGTCGTGGCGGTGGCCTCGCGGACGGAGGCGCCTGCGAAGGCGTTCGCGGAGCGGTTCGGGATACCGCGGGCCTACGGCGGCTGGGAGACGCTGGCGCGGGACGAGGACGTCGACGTGGTGTACGTCGCGACCCCGCACTCGGCGCACCGGACCGCGGCCGGCCTGTGCCTGGAGGCGGGCCGGAACGTGCTGTGCGAGAAGCCGTTCACGCTGAACCTGCGCGAGGCGGAGGAGCTGGTCGCGCTCGCCCGCGGAAACGGCGGCTTCCTGATGGAAGCGATGTGGATGTACTGCAACCCGCTGGTGCGGCGGCTGAAGGCGCTGGTCGACGACGGCGCAATCGGCGAGGTCCGCAGCCTCCAGGCCGACTTCGGACTGGCGGGCCCCTTCCCGCCCGCGCACCGGCTCCGGGACCCCGCGCAGGGCGGCGGCGCGCTGCTCGACCTGGGTGTCTACCCGGTGTCGTTCGCGCAGCTGCTGCTCGGCGAGCCGTCGGACATCGCGGCGCGCGCGGTGCTCTCGGACGAGGGCGTCGATCTCCAGACGGGTGCGCTGCTCTCCTACGCGAGCGGCGCCCTCGCGTCGGTGCACTGCTCCATCACGGGCGGTACGCCCAACTCCGCGTCGGTCACCGGCTCCGAGGGCCGTATCGACGTCCCGTACGGCTTCTTCTTCCCGGACCACTTCGTACTGCACCGGGACGGCAGGGACCCGCAGGAGTTCCGGGCCGACCCGGCCGACGGGCCCCGCTCCAGCCTCAAGCACGAGGCCCGGGAGGTGATGCGGGCACTACGCGCCGGGGAGACCGAGTCCCCGCTGGTCCCGCTCGACGGCACGCTGGCCGTGATGCGGACGCTCGACGCGATCCGGGACCGCGTCGGCGTCCGCTACCCGGGAGAGGCGGAGGAGCCGGTCGTCACGCCGGCTTGAGCCCCTGCTCCCCCACCTCGGTCACGAAGGACCCGGCGGTCGTGAGCGGCGCGCCCTCGGTGCTCACGTGGGACACGGTCTTGAAGTCGGCGCGCGCCGACTCGCGGCCCAGTGACACCGTCGCGTAGCCGCGCCGCCCGTTGAAGAACCTCAGGTGAGGGTTGGCGGTCATGAGGGTGTCCCAGTTGGACGGCTTCTCCGAGCCGTCGCGGCCGCTGGTCACGGAGGTGGTGACGATCTCCGTGCCCAGGGTCGGGGAGTCCGGGTCGGAGAAGTCGCGCTTGATGTCGAAGCCGTAGGAGACGTGCACGTCGCCGGTGAGGACCATGAGGTTCTCGATCCCGGCGGCCCGCGCGCCGGCCAGGACGCGCTCGCGGGAGGCCGGGTAACCGTCCCAGGAGTCCATGGAGACCTTGGACGGCGTGGCGGTCGTGTTGTACCGCTGCGAGAAGGTGACCTGCTGGGGCACCACGTTCCACAGGGCGTCCGACCGGTGCCAGCCGTTGATCAGCCAGCGCTCCTGGGCGTCGCCGGTGAGCGTGCGGCTCGGGTTCTCCGACTCGGGGCCGGGGAACTGCCAGCCGTCGCCGTACGCCTGGTTCGAGCGGTACTGGCGGGTGTCGAGCACGTCGAACTGGGCCAGCCGCCCCCAGTGCAGGCGGCGGTAGAGCCTGAGGTCGGGACCGTCCGGCAGCTGGGGGCGGCGCAGCGGCATGTTCTCCCAGTAGGCCCGGTAGGCGGCGGCCCGGCGGATGAGGAACTCCTCCGCCGGGACACTGTTCTCCGGGGTCTGGTCGGCGTAGTTGTTCTCGGTCTCGTGGTCGTCCCAGGTGACGATGAACGGGTGCGCGGCGTGCGCGGCGCGCAGGTCGGGGTCCGACTTGTAGAGGGCGTACCGCAGGCGGTAGTCCTCCAGCGTCACCGTCTCGTGGTCGAAGTGGGCGGGCAGAGTGCCCGCGGGGTAGGCGCGGGAGCCGCCGGTGGCGTTCACGGCGTACTCGTAGAGGTAGTCGCCGAGGTGGAAGACGACGTCCACGTCCTCCTGGGCCAGGTGCTTGTACGCGGTGTAGTAGCCCTGGTCGTAGCGCTGGCAGGAGACCAGGCCGAAGGTGAGGTCCGAGACCCGGCTGTGCCGCGGCGGCGCGGTGCGGGTGCGGCCGGCCGGGCTGAGGAAGCGGCCGGCGCGGAAGCGGTAGTGGTAGACGTGGCCGGGCGCGAGGTGGTCGACCTCGACGTGCACGGTGTGGTGGAACTCGGGGTGGGCGGTGGCCCGGCCTCTTCTGACGACGCGGCGGAACCGTTCGTCCAGGGCCACCTCCCAGCTCACGTCGACGCGTTTGGCGGGCAGTCCGCCGTCGGCCTGGTACGGGGCGGGTGCCAGGCGCGTCCACAGCAGGACGGAGCCGGGCTGCGGGTCGCCCGAGGCGACGCCGAGTGTGAAGGGGTCGTCGGAGAGCTGCGCGGGGTCCAGTTCGGCGGCGCTCGCGGTGCCGGCGGCCGGCAGGTTCACGGAGAAGGCGAGTGCGGCGGCGGCGCCGGTGACGGTCAAAAAGCGCCGGCGGCCCAGGCCGCGGGCGGCGGCGCGGAGTTCGGGCGCGTGCGAGGGCTGTGACGAAGCCTGGACCCGGGCCGGGTCCTGGTGGTTCGCGGGTGTCATCCGTTCCTCCCCTTGCGGTGGTTGCAAGGGAATTCGAAGGGCCGGGGACGACCCGGGCTTGGCGCGGACATGGCGATCGCATGTCGGACGGATGAGTTCCGTATGCTCCGCGACCCGTACGCTGCCGACTCATGAACACCGTGAGAACCACCGCCGAGGAAAGCACCGGCGCGCGGAAGGTCGCCGTCGTCACGGGCGCCGGCTCCGGCGTCGGCCGGGCGGTCGCCGTCGAACTGCTCAACGCCGGCTGGTCGGTGGCCCTGGCCGGGCGCCGCCCCGAGCCGCTGGCCCGGACGGCCGCGGCGGCACCCGCGGGCGGCGGCACGGCGCTCACCGTCCGCGCCGACGTGTCACGCCCGGAGGACGTCGCGGCCCTGTTCGGCGCCGTACGCGACCGGTTCGGGCGACTGGACCTGCTGTTCAACAACGCCGGGACGTTCGGTCCTGGCGGCGTACCGGTCGAGGAACTGCCCTACGAGGCCTGGCGGCACGTGGTGGACACCAACCTCAACGGGGCGTTCCTGTGCGCGCAGGCGGCGTACCGGCAGATGAAGGAGCAGGACCCGCAGGGCGGCCGGATCATCAACAACGGCTCGGTCTCGGCGCACACCCCGCGCCCGCACTCGGTGGCGTACACGGCGACCAAGCACGCGCTGACGGGCCTGACCAAGTCGCTGTCCCTGGACGGCAGGCCCTACGGCATCGCGGTCGGCCAGATCGACATCGGCAACGCGGCGACCGACATGACGGCCGCTCTGCGGACCGGCGCGCTCCAGGCCAACGGGGAGACGGCACCCGAGCCCGTGATGGACGTGGCCGACGTCGCGCGCACGGTGCGGCACATGGCTCAGCTGCCGCTGGAGGCGAACGTGCAGTTCGCGACGGTCATGGCGACGGCGATGCCGTACGTGGGGCGTGGCTGAGCACGGCGGGCCGGCGCTCCCGCGGTCATCCACACCATCGGATTTTCACAGTCCGCGATATTGCAGCCGGTGGCGGATGTGTGCTCAACTCTCCTTCACCAGAGCTTCACAGTTGGCGTAATGCCTTCCGTCATGCTCCACAGGCCACACCGAGGGGGAGGCGGCAGCCGTTCCGCCGCACCGGCAGGGGGTGGATCCCGCTGTGACCGCGGGATGCGCACCGGTGGGCGGAACGACTGCCGCGTGGCCCGTGTGCGCGCGACTCAGGCCTGCCCGGTCTCGAACCGCGCGATCCGCCCCTCCTCGTCCACGGTGAAGTCCCACCGGGTGCGCATCTCGCCCCAGGTGTCGTTGCGGTAGCGGGCGATGAGGGCGCGACCGCCGTTCGACTCGTTGTCGACCTCCAGGTGCCCGTTGGAGGAGAAGATCTCCCGGTCGATCCACTGGGCGAGATTCCGGTCGTCTCCGTCGTCGGCCATGGTGGCGCCCGGCGCGAGCAGCGCGAGGAAGGCCTCGCGGTCGTGGGCGTTGACGGCGGCGACGAAGGCGCGGACGGCCGGGTCGCTGAGTCGCGTGGTCTGAATCGTCATGGCGGCAGCGTCACACCGGCTCCGCACCCCCGCCACCCGGCCGACCACCCGAACGGCCGCCGCGAGGGGCCCGGGCGCCGCGGAGGGGCGACGGTGGGGAGATGAGCCGCCGCTGTCTGCGAGGGAGTCGACGTGAAGTGTGGTGACCGACGTGATCTCGGGCTGCTGCTGCTCCGCCTGGGTACCGGCGGCGTTCTGGCCGCACACGGCGCGCAGAAGCTGCTCGGCTGGTTCGGCGGCGGGGGGATCGAGGGCACCGGCCAGGCCATGGAGGCCATGGGCTACGCGCCGGGCCGGGCCAGCGCCACCGCGGCGGGCCTGGCGGAGGCGGGCGGCGGCGCGCTGCTGGCGCTGGGCCTGGCCACCCCGGCCGCGGGTGCGGCGGCGGCCGGCGCGATGGCGGGCGCCGCGGCGGTGCACGCCCCGAACGGCTTCTTCGCCCAGGCCGGCGGCCTCGAGTACGCGGCGTCCCTCGGCCTGACGGCCGCCGGCCTCGCGGTCACGGGCCCCGGCCGCCTCTCGCTGGACCACGCGCTCGGCCACGCGGTCAACCGGAACTGGATGGTCCCCGCCGCCCTCGCGGCGACCGCGGCCGCCACGACGGCGATCGTGGGGGCGCGGAACAAGCGGTTGCGCAGGGCGGCGGAGGGGCGGCAGGAGCCCTTGTTCGACTGACGCACCGGTCCCGCGGCCCTGCGCGGGCCCGCCGTGACCGCCGTTGGCCGCCGTGACCCGCGTGGCCGCCGTGGCCGAGGTGGCCACCGTGATGGCCTTGGCCGCCGTGACGTGACTGCCGTGACCGCCTTTGGCTTCCGTGACCCGCGTGGCCACCGTGGCCGAGGTGATGGCCTTTGGCCGCCGTGACTGCCGTGACCGCCGTTGGCCCCCGTGACCCGCGTGGCCACCGGGGCCGAGGTGGCCATCGTGACCGCCATGACCGCCGTGGCAGGCTGCGCGGTATGAAGGACGACTCCGGCGGTGCGCCCGTCGACACCTGGAACACGATCGACGCCCTGTGGAAGTGGCTGGAGGCCGACCAGCCGGTCGGCGGCCGGGAGGGCCTGCTGCTGCGCATGCTGAAACTGTCGGAGGAGGTCGGCGAGGTCGCCGAGGCGGTGATCGGCGCGACCGGCCAGAACCCGCGCAAGGGCGTCACGCACACCTGGGACGACGTGGAGGCGGAGCTGTGCGACGTCGTGATCACGGCGATGGTGGCGCTGCGGTCCCTGACGCCCGAGGCCCGCGAGGTCTTCGGCCGGCACCTGGCACGGGTGGCGGGGCGTTCCCCGGGCACGTGAGCGCGCACGGAGGTCCGCACCCGTGGGAGTCGGTCACGGGTGCGGACCGGCGGCCTGGTCAGCCCGCGCTGCAGGAGACCGAGGGCCAGGTCCAGTTGCCGTTGGCCTGGATGGTGGCGCCCCAGTTGTTCCCGCTGCCGTTCGACTTGGCGGTTAGCGTCTGCGCGTTGGGATAGCTCGCGCTGACGTTCCAGGTCGACATGACCTTCGCCGGCGACGGCACGTTCATCGTCACCGTCCAGTCGCTGGACCCGCTGACGGACACGTCCAGGTTGTACCGGTCGCCCCACCGCTGCCCGGCGGACAGCGTCGCGGTACAGCTACCACCGCCACCACCGCCACCGCCACCGCCCCCTCCCCCGCCGCCGCTGCCGCCGTCGGGGGCGACCGCGCGGCCGGTCTGCGGCGAGATCATGCCGGAGCACAGCCCCTTGTTCGCCAGGGTCTGCGCGATGCGCGGGATGGCCGCGAGCGTGTTGGCGGGCCAGTCGTGCATGAGGATGACCTGGCCGTTGCCGAGCCGGGAGACGGCCTGCACGATCGCGTCGGTACTGGCGTTGTTCCAGTCCTGCGAGTCGACGTCCCAGATCACCTCGGTGAGCCCGTACTTGGCCTCGACCGACCGGAGCGTCGCGTTGGTCTCGCCGTACGGCGGCCGGAACAGCTTGGGCGTCCCGCCCCCCGCGCCCGCGATCGCCTGCTGGGTCCGGGAGATCTCCGAGTCCATCTGGGCCTGGCTGAGCTGGGTCATGTGCGGGTGGGTGTAACTGTGGTTGGCGACCCACATGCCGGCGTCGACCTGCGCCCGGACCAGGGACGGGTTCTGGGCGGCGTACTGGCCCTCGTTGAACATGGTGGCCCGCAGCCCGTTCTGCCTGAGCGCGTTGAGCAGGGCCTGGGTGCTGCCGGAGGGGCCGTCGTCGAAGGTGAGCCCGACGTAGCCGTCGCAGGCCGCCGCCTGGGACGGAGCGGCGCCGGCCACGACGGTGCCCGCGGCGGCCAGGGCGGTGACGGCCACGCCGGCGGCCAGGTTACGCAAGGGGCGCGTCGACGGACGTGGTCTGGTACGCATACGAGTGGATCCTCCTCACTCCTCGTTCCTCGTTCCGGATGCCGTCAGCCCGCGCTGCAGGAGACCGAGGGCCAGGTCCAGTTGCCGTTGGCCTGGATGGTGGCGCCCCAGTTGTTCCCGCTGCCGTTCGACTTGGCGGTCAGCGTCTGCGCGTTGGGATAGCTCGCGCTGACGTTCCAGGTCGACATGACCTTCGCCGGCGACGGCACGTTCATCGTCACCGTCCAGTCGCTCGCCCCGCTGACGGACACGTCCAGGTTGTACCGGTCGCCCCACCGCTGCCCGGCGGACAGCGTCGCGGTACAAGCACCGCCGCCACCACCGCCACCGCCGCCGCCACCGCCGCCGCCGCCCGTGCCGCCGACGTTGATGTTGGAGTTACCGCTGCTCTGGTAGCCCTCGGTGGCCATGATCATGTAGTAGTTGAAGCTGCCCATCGGCATCCCGGCCCGCGCCCACGCGTCGAAGTGGTTGCCCGTGGTGATGGTGCCGCCGGTCCGCTTGGACTGCCGGACGCTCCAGTACTGGTCGAAGGTGCGGTTGCCTTCGACGGAGGGCTTGTTGTAGCGGGTCGTCTTGTAGATGTCGTAGGTGCCTCCGTCGGTGGTCACGGTGCCCTTGTAGTCACCCGTGGGCCGGTAGGTGCCCCAGTTGTCGACGATGTAGTACTCGACGAGCGGGTTCGACGTCCACCCGTAGAGCGCCAGGTACGCGTTGCCGGACGGGTTGAAGCTGCCCGAGTACTGCACGGTCCTGCGCCCGCCGTTGGCCCAGCCCTTGCCGGCGACGAAGTTGCCGGTGTTGCTCCACGAGGTGCTGTACTGACCGCCGGACCCCATGTTCATGGAGACGGTGCCCTGGCTGTCGGTCCAGAACGAGTAGTAGTAGCCGTTGTTGGTGCCCTCCTGGTTGGTCGTGACGACCGTGTCGGCCTGGGCGGTGCCCGGGAGCATCAGCGCGGCCAGCGCGGCGAGGGCGACGGCCCAGGCGCTTCTGATGAGCAAGGTGACGAGACCTCGTCTGCGGCGCCGCGGTTGCACGAGCAGGTTCATGGGAGGCGTTCCTCTCCTGCGGGGGTTCGGACAACGGCGCCAGTGTTGGCCTGCACCCGTCAAGCGTCAACAGTTTCGGTAGAAGTTTCGAAACCTTCGAGATCACCAAAGCCCTGACAGGTATGGAAAAGTGCAGCTCAATGGCGATTCACTCATCGCCACTCACGCACAACAAGGGGAGTGCGTGAGAAGCATCAGAAAATCACATACACAGCTTCGAAATTTTCGACGCCTTGCTCTCAGGACGACCGCAGGCGCTGGCGGCAACGGGTGCGCGTCGAACGCGTTCGCCCCGGCCCGAGCGTCTCCCCGGTGACCCTGCGTGATCCGACCCTGATCGCCCAGGCTCTCGCCGACCCTCGACGAAGTCGAGGCAGCGCTGGATGTAGCCGGCGTACCAGCTGACTCCGGTGTCCACCCGTTCGAACTCGGTACGTCCGCTGCGGGCGCCGACGAGGGCGAACGCGGGCGGCATTCAGGGTCTACGTCGACGAGGCGCACGGATCGTCCGCGCCCGGGGGCCGGTCGTCGTCCGGGGCGTCGCCGGGCAGTGATCACCTCGCCCCGGCCTCGGCCAGCCGCCGGTCCGGTTCCGCGTCGAGCGCCAGCAGTTCACTCTCGCCCGGGTTGCAGCCGTCCCGCTCGCACAGGGCGGTGCGGTTCTGTGCGGCCCGCAGCGCTCGCTCCTCGGGGGTGCCAATGCCGGAACCATCGGGTTCGGAGGACGGCTCGTCAGGGAATCCGGCGGTGGACCTCGCGGAGGTTGCCGCGTACGGCCGCCGGCTCCGCCCGCGCCGGTCAGGGCCGGTGGCTCATCTCCCCTACCACCCTGACCTGGCCCGTGTTGTCGTCCAGGCACCCCTCACCGTCGTTGATCCGCAGCTGGACCCGGCCGTCCCCGCCCGCCTTGAAGGTCTTCGCCTCCCCTACGGCGAGGACGGGTGCGTCCCGCCGTGTCCGCCAGGCGCGTCACCAGCGTGGCGAAGGGCACCTCGGGGTCCACCTCGCACTGGCGCGCGAAGTCCAGCGTCCGGTCGGTCTCCACTTCGTAACCGGCCGGTCCGGTCATGGGCATGCTCCGCTGGTCGCGACCGTCCACTCACCCTGCCGGAAGGTCACGGTGACGGTGTCGCCCTCGCGGACCACCGCGTGGTGTGCTTCGAGCACTTGCTCGCCCCGGCGGCGGGGTCGTTTCCGGGGGCGCTCCCACCGTCCTGCCGTGCCGCGGCAGCCCTGGTGGGGGGAGAGCGGCAGACGAGTCGGGCTGTACGCCGGGTTCTGTTCCGGAAGGTCCTCGCGGGCCTTCCGGCGACGGCCATCCATCTAGGACCGGCGTTGCCACCGGCCTCCAGCGGTCTACCCGCGGACTCGGGCGGGCAGCCCTCGAACGTCCGCGCAGAAGCACCGAGGCGCTTCCTTCTTGACCTTGCTCCGGGTGGGGTTTACCTAGCTGCCCAGGTCGCCCTGGGCACTGGTGGTCTCTTACACCACCGTTTCACCCTTACCGGGGGCCGAAGCCTCCGGCGGTCTGCTTTCTGTGGCACTGTCCCGCGGGTCACCCCGGGTGGCCGTTAGCCATCACCCTGCCCTGTGGAGCCCGGACGTTCCTCGGGAAGTCCTGTGAGGGACTCCACGCGGCCGCCCGCCCGGCTCGTCTGCCGTCCGGACCATGGTACCGGGCGTGGGGGTGGCCTGCGGACGGCCTCAGAGGAAGTCGGCTGTGTCCAGGTCGATGTCGGGTTGATGTGGTCCTCGTGATCCCCGTCCGGCGGCGGCGCCACAACGAACTCCCCCTTGCTCGTGGCACACGATCACGCCCTGCGTCAGAAGCCGGACTCACCACGCTTGCCCCTGCCGCAACGCCAACGTTTCTACTGAGGTCATGCGGATCGGAGAACTCGCCGACACCGTCGGCGTCACCACGCGGACCGTGCGGCACTGCCACCGTCAGGGCCTGCTGCCCGAGCCGGAGCGCCTGGCCGACCGCGCACCACGTGGTGCTGGTCCTGGACGTGTACACCGTCGTCCTCGTCATCGGATTGCACGCCGCGTCCGTCGTCCACCCGCACCTCCCGGACGTGGCGGGCGGCACGCTGTGGGTCCGCCGGGCCGTGCACGCCGACGTACGGATACCGCTGGAGCGGATCGCCCCCGTCCGGCGTTGAGCTGCGCGCGGAGCACGAGCCGAGGGACGGCGAGCTGGATCTCGCCGTGGGCGCGCAGACCTCCGTCACCGTCGCCCTCGCCGAGCCCGTCGCCCACGTGACCTTTTTCGGGCGGCGGCGCGAGGTGCGCGTGGTGCGCTGCCACGCCGACGACTCCGGCGGTCCCGTAGGCGCGAGGTGCGCGTAGTGCGCTGCCACGCCGACGACCCAGGCGGTCTCGTACGGGCCGTCGAGCAGGCGCGGGAGGGGCACGCCGTACCCTGACCGGGAGCCCGCTGGCTCAGAGCGAAGGAGTACGTGTGCTTGTCCTGCTGCCGCCGTCCGAGGGGAAGGCCGCGTCCGGCCGGGGTGCCCCGCTGAAGACCGGGTCGCTGTCCCTGCCGGGGCTCACCGCGGCCCGGGAGGCCGTCCTCGGCGAGCTGGTCGAGCTGTGCGCCGGCGACGAGGAGAAGGCGCGCGAGGTGCTCGGTCTGAGCGAGGGGCTGCGCGGCGAGGTCGCCAAGAACGTGGAGCTGCTGACGGCGGGCACGCGGCCGGCCGGGGAGATCTACACCGGCGTGCTGTACGACGCCCTGGACCTGGCCTCCCTCGACGCCGCCGCCAGGAAGCGGGCCGCGCGTTCGCTGCTGGTGTTCTCGGGGCTGTGGGGTGCCGTGCGGGTGACCGACCGTATCCCCTCCTACCGGTGCTCGATGGGCGTGAAGCTGCCCGGGCTCGGGGCACTGGGCGCGCACTGGCGGGCGCCGATGACCGAGGTGCTGCCCGCTGCGGCCGGCGGGCGGCTGGTGCTGGACCTGCGCTCGTCGGCGTACGCGGCGGCGTGGAGGCCGAAGGGCGAGGTCGCCTCGCGGACGGCGACGGTACGCGTGCTGCACGCGCCGACCCGGAAGGTGGTCAGCCACTTCAACAAGGCGACCAAGGGGCGGATCGTGCGGGGTCTGCTCGCGTCCGGGATCGCGCCCGAAGGGCCGGCCGAGCTGGTGGAGGCGCTGCGCGACCTGGGGTACGAGGTGGAGACGGAGGCGCCCGGGAGGGCGGGGAAACCCTGGTCGCTGGATGTGCTCGTCGACGAGGTCCACTGAGCCCGCGCCCTCCTCTGTCTCGCCACTCCCTCTCCTCGCCCTCTCCTCTGTTGCGCCTCTTGCAACGCTGATTGCAGAGAGTGCGTTGCGGCGGCACGATGAGGGCATGAGTTCTCCGCCGCCCTCCTCCCCCGCCGCCTCGGTACTGGATCTCGCGCCCGTCGTGCCCGTCGTGGTCGTCGACGACCTCGCCGACGCGGTGCCGCTCGCCCGGGCGCTCGTCGCCGGCGGGCTGCCCGCGATCGAGGTGACGCTGCGGACGCCGGCGGCCCTCGGCGCGATCCGGGCGATCGCCGGTGAGGTGCCGGGCGCGGTGGTCGGCGCGGGCACGGTCATCACGCCGGAGCAGGTGGGGGAGGTCGTGGCGGCCGGGGCCGGGTTCCTGGTCAGCCCGGGGTGGACGGACGTGCTGCTGGAGGCGATGCGGGCGTCCGGGGTGCCGTTCCTGCCGGGGGTGTCGACCGCTTCGGAGGTGGTCGCGCTGCTGGAGCGCGGGGTGCGGGAGATGAAGTTCTTCCCGGCCGAGGCCGCGGGCGGCACCGCCTACCTCAAGGCGCTCGCCGCTCCGTTGCCGCAGGCCCGGTTCTGTCCGACGGGTGGTATCGGACCGGCCTCCGCGCCGGAGTACCTGGAGCTGCCCAACGTCGGCTGTGTGGGGGGTAGTTGGATGCTGCCCAAGGACGCGGTGGCCGGCCGGGCCTGGGGGCGCGTCGAGGCGCTGGCCCGCGAGGCGGCCGCGCTCAGCGCAGGTGGGACGTCTCGTTGAACAGGCGGACGCTCGCGCCGCCGTCCGCGTAGTACGCCACCGCCGACAGCGACGCCGCCGAGAGTTCCATCCGGAACAGCGACTCGGGCGGGGCGCCCAGGGCGAGTCGCAGGAACGTCTTGATCGGCGTCACGTGGGAGACCAGCAGCACCGTGCGGCCCGCGTACGCCGCGACGAGCTTGTCGCGGGTGGCGGAGATCCGGGCACCGGTGGCCGCGAAGCTCTCGCCACCGCCGGTCGGTTCCGCCTCCGGGGAGGCCAGCCAGGCGTCCAGGTCGTCGGGATACCGCTCGCGCACCTCGCCGAAGGTGAGCCCCTCCCACGCGCCGAAGTCGGTCTCCCGCAGTCCCTCCTCGACGGCCACCTCCAGACCGAGGCGGGCGGCGACGATGCCGGCGGTCTCGCGGGTGCGGGCCAGGGGCGAGGCGACGACCGCCTGGACCGTGCCGCGCCGGGCGAGGCTCGCGGCGGCCTTCTCGGCCTGCTCCCGGCCGACGGACGACAGGGACGGATCGCTGCCGCCGCTCCCGGAGAACCGCTTCTGCGGGGTGAGAGGCGTCTCCCCGTGCCGCAGGAGGACGAAGGTGGCGGGGGCGCCCATGTCGGGGGGTCCCCAGCCGGGCGAGGCCACGGTCTTCGCGGCCCGCACATCGGCGGCGGCCGACGCCTGCGCGGTGGCAGCCGCGCCGGAGACGGCGGCGCCGCCTCTCGCCACCGTGCCGGGCGGCGTGGCGGTCTCGTCGCCGGTCCGGGCCACCTGCGCGACGCGCTCGCCCGCGGCCGCGCCGTTCCCGCCGACGGTCTCCGCGCCGGCACCGTCACCGGTCCCGGCGCTGTCACCGTCACCGCCGCCGTCGCCGGTCCCGGTGCTGTCACCGTCACCGCCGCCGTCACCGGTCCCGGTGCTGTCACCGGTCCCGGCGGATGCGGCCGTCGGCTCGTCCCCGGTACGGCGGGCCCGCGCCGCACGTCCGGCGGCGCCGCCCGCGTCCAGGACCGCCGTGGACTCGGCGGGCGACCACCGGGCGCCGCGCGCCCCCGCGTCCATCGCCTCGTTGGCCAGGCGGTCGGCGTGCTGGTTGCTCGCGCGGGGAATCCACTCGTAGGTCACGCGCCCGGGAGGGAAGACACGCGCCGCCTCGGCCGCCAGCGGCTTCATGTCGGGGTGCTTGATCCTCCAGCGGCCCGACATCTGCTCGACGACGAGCTTGGAGTCCATCCGGACGTGCACGGTGGCGTCCGGGTCCAGTTCCTTCGCCGCGAGCAGGCCGGCCAGCAGGCCCCGGTACTCGGCCACGTTGTTCGTGACGACCCCGAGGTACTCGGCCGCCTCGACGAGCGTCTCCCCCGTCGCCGCGTCCAGCACCACCGCGCCGTAGCCCGCGGGTCCCGGGTTGCCCCGCGACCCGCCGTCGGCCTCGACCACGAACTCCCGCGCCCGACCGGACACCGGTCCGGGCACGGATCCGCGCACCGATCCGGTCACCGATCCGTTCGAAGGGCCGGTCACCGGATCTCCCACCGATCAGCCACCGAACCGGCCCCTCACAGCCCGGAGTCGGCCGTGCGCACCAGGATGCGACGGCAGTTCTCGCAGCGGACGACGGTGTCGGGTGCCGACGAGCGGATCTCGCTCAGCTCGGTGATCGCCAGTTCCTGGCGGCACCCCTGGCAGCTGCGCTGGTACAGCCTGGCCGCGCCGAGGCCGCCCTGCTGCTCGCGCAGCTTGCCGTAGAGCTTCAGCAGGTCGTCGGGGACCGAACCCGCGATGACCTCGCGCTCCTTGGCCACCGAGGCCGCCTCGCCGTCCAGCTCCTCGACGGCCGCGTCCCGGCGTGCGGTGGCGTCGTCGATCTTGCCCTGGACCGCGCCGACCCGCTCGGTCAGCTCGGCGACCCGCTCCTGCGCGGACTCGCGGCGCTCCATCACCTCCAGGACGACGTCCTCCAGGTCGCCCTGGCGCTTGGCGAGCGAGGCGATCTCGCGCTGGAGGTTCTCCAGGTCCTTCGGGGAGGTGGCGGCCCCGGAGTCCAGGCGCTGCTGGTCGCGGCCGGCACGCTGGCGCACCTGATCCACGTCCTGCTCGGCCTTGGTCTGCTCGCGGGCGCAGTCGCTCTCCTCGGTCTGCGCGGCCACGAGCAGGTCACGCAGCTGGGTGAGGTCCTTGGTCAGCGAGTCGATCTCGGCGTGCTCGGGCAGGGACCGGCGCTTGTGCGCCAGCTGCTGGAGGCGCGTGTCGAGACCCTGGACGTCGAGGAGTCGGATCTGGTCGGCGGGCGCGGCTTTCAGTTGGGGGCTCCCATTGCTTCAGAGGTCGGGGTGGACGCCGCTCGGGCGGTCCAGGGGTCGGTGACCGTTTCGGAGACGTGGACCCTGAGGTCCCAGCCGTTGCGGTCGGAGATCTCGTCGAGCTGGGCCGCGCCCAGCTCGCACCAGGGCCACTCGGTGGCCCAGTGCGCCGCGTCGAGCAGCGCGAGGGGACTGTGGGCGCGCTCCGCGATGAACTCGGACGCGGGGTGGTGGCGCAGGTCGGCGGTGAGGAAGGCGTCGACACCGGCCGCCCGTACGTGGTCGAAGAGGCTGTCGCCTGAGCCGCCGCTGACGGCGATCGTGCGCACGGCCGCCTCCGGGTCGCCGGCGACCCGGATGCCCTGCGCGGTGGCGGGGAGCCGCTCGGCGGCGCGGGCGGCGAGCTCGCGGACGGTCAGCGGATGCTCGAGCTCGCACACCCGGCCCAGGCCGCGACGGCCCCCGGGGTCGCTCGGATCCGGCACGAGGGGCCGTACGACGCGCAGGTCCAGGGCGCCGGCCAGCGCGTCGGAGACGCCCGGGTCGGCGGTGTCGGCGTTGGTGTGGGCGACGTGCAGGGCGATGTCGTTCTTGATGAGCGTGTGCACCACGCGGCCCTTGGAGGTGGACGCCGCGACCGTCGTCGTCCCGCGCAGATAGAGCGGGTGATGGGTGACGAGCAGGTCGGCGCCCAGCTTCACCGCCTCGTCGACGATCCCCTGCACGGGGTCGACGGCGAACAGGACCCGGGCGACCTCCTGGCCGGGATCGCCCACGACGGTGCCGACCGCGTCCCAGGACTCGGCCCGCTCGGCGGGCCACAGGTTGTCCAGCGCGGCGATGACTTCTGACAGACGGGGCACGCATGCAAGGCTACCTGGAGGTTCTGGCCGTTGTACCCGCAGCGGGCACACGCCTTCGGCCCCGCCGACGCCCGCCCCCCGCCCCCCGCGGCCGACCCGGTCCGCACAGCACATACCCCTCTCTTCCCTCAGGCGAATCGTTCCTGTGCCACACGTATGTGTGACGGGAGCCGCAGCCGGCCCCCGCCCGTGCGTACGAAAACTACTTTCGTCACCGGAGGTGACCGAACGATGACGGCCTGTGTGATCGAGCCTTCGGCGGACCCCGGGAACGGTGGGGCGCCGCGGGCGGGCTGCAGCATCACCGCGGAGGGCGCCTACGCCGCGCGCCTCGCCCGGAGCGGGGAGAGCGGCGATTCCTGGTACCCGGAGCGCTGGACCCTGGACGGCCACGAGCCCTACGCGGTGCCACTGCCGGGCAACCAGCCCGAGGAGCCCGGCACCGAGGTGCAGCCGATGGCCGACGGGCGGGTCCTTGTCCATCGCGTTGCGGGCGGCCGGCACGTCTTCTCGCTGCTGTACCCGACCGGGCCCGGCACCGGCGAGCTGCCGCTCGGCGCGGTCGAGTGCCCGGCGGACACCACCGGTGTGCGGCTGCTGCCGCCCGCCCCGGACGGCGAGCAGGCGTACGCCCTCACGGTCGGCCCGCGCTCGTCGGTGCTGTGGCAGGTCGCGGGCGCCGCCTTCGGACCCGAGCGGGTGGCCGAGATCCCCGGCCGTTGCTCGGGCGGGGTCTGGCTGGACCGCACGGGCCGGATACTGGCCGTGGACCGGGAGACCGGCGGGCGGACCAAGGCGGTCGTGGTGGACCTGGAGCGGGGCGGCGAGGTCTCACCGCTGCTGCAGATCGCCGCGGACAGCGACGACCGGATGCTGCTGGCCGACCCCGACAGCGGACTGGTGCTGATCCGCTCGGACGCCCCCTCGCCGGGGCAGGAGCGGCTCGGCTGGGGCGTACTGGGCAGCACGCTGCCGGTGCGCTTCCCGGAGTGCCTGCGGCTGCCGGACTGCGTCGTGACGCCGTTCGCCATCCAGCCGGGGCAGGTGCTGACTCCGGAACGCTGCGCGGTGGCGCTGCGCGTGGACGGCGCGTTCGGGAGCTGGGTGGGTGTGTGGCGGCCCGCCGAACGGAAGGTGCGTCATCTTCCCGCGCCCGAGGGCTGGCTGACGGGTGCGGGGCTGTGGACCCCGGACGGGGAGTTGCGTCTGCCGTGCTCCACACCGCGCATGCCGTGCGGCGTGGCCCGGCTGGCCGCAGCCGACGCGGGGGGCGGGCGGGTGCCGGGCGTGGGGGGTGCCGCGGGCGCCGACCATGCGGAGGAATCGGCTCCGGGCGACCCCGGCGAATTCGGCGCGACGGGCCCTGCGACACCCGCTCCGACGCCCGCTCCGCCGCGCCCCGTACCGCTCCAACAGGCCCCACTGGCACGGCTTGTAACGAAGTAGTCCCGGTTGGCGCGGCCGTCTGGATTCGGCCCGAGGCGTGCCGGTTAGACTCACCCGGCTGCAGGAAAGATCATGTTGACGGGGTGAATTCCTTCCGATGAACGACACCAGCACGAACCGGCCGATGCGGGTCGCAGGTGCCGATGTTTCCGAGACCGGCACCGGCCACGGCAAGCACCGTGGACCGGTCTCCAGCCAGGAGGGCGTGGTGACTCCGCGGGGCCGCCACCGCAAGCCGGCCGAGGAGTCCGAGACGGCCGCCTGACGGCACGGACAAGGCACGGGCACAGGCACAGGCACAGGCACAGGCACAGGCGTACACGAAAGCAAGCGGCTCCGGCCCCGTTCGTCGCATCCGGCGGGCGGGGCCGTTGTCGTCATGCGTACCGGACGACGGTGCCGGCGAGGGCGGGCGCGTCATCCCGCTCGACGGCGCTGACGGCCACCCTCGCCTCCTTCGTCTTCTGCGTCTCCTTCGTCTCCTTCGCTTCCTTCGCTTCCTTCGTCTCCCTGTTCTTACTCGTCTCCCTGTTCTTACTCGACTCGTCTGTCTCGTCCGGCCCGCCGTTCTCCGACCCGGCCGGCAGCCACATCCGCACCCGCAGCGTCTCCCCCGGGTACACCACCCCGGCGAACCGCGTGCGGTACTCGCGCACCCTGGTCACGTCACCGTCCAGCAGCGTGTCGACGACCGCCTTGAGCGTGGCGCCGTAGGTGCACAGCCCGTGCAGAACGGGCCGTTCGAAGCCGGCGCGCGCGGCGAACTCCGGGTCGGCGTGCAAGGGGTTCCAGTCCCCGGAGAGCCGGTAGAGCAGCGCCTGATCCTCGCGCAGGGCCCGTTCGACGACGTGGTCCGGTGGCTCGGCGGGCGGTGGTGAGGGACGTCCGGACGGGCCCCGCTCGCCGCCCCAGCCGCCCTCCCCGCGTACGAAGACCTCGGCCTCGTCCGTCCACAGCGGCCCGTCGGCGTCGGAGACGTCGGTGCGCAGGACGAGGACGGCCGCCGTGCCCTTGTCGTACACGGCGACGACGCGCGAGGCCGCGCTCGCCCGGCCCCGCACCGGAACGGGCCGGTGCAGGCGCAGGCTCTGCCCGCCGTGCAGGACGTGGGCGAGGTCGACGTCGACACCCGGCGCGGACAGGGCGCCGATCACGCCCGGGGTGCCACCGCCGGCCACCGCCGCGAAGCTCGGCAGGACGTGCAGCCGGGACTCCAGGGTGTAGCGCAGCTCGGCGGGGTCGGTGGCGGGCCGTCCGGCGCCGATGCCCAGATGGTAGAGCTGGACGTCCTTGTGGTTCCAGGCGATCTCGCGGACCCGGGGCGCGGCGGCGAGCGCCCCGGCTGCGTCGATGGGCATGGCCCTCCTGCTCCTCCGGTCACGGCGACCGGGGCACGGTGACCTGGTCACGACGCCCCCCGGTCACGGCGACCCGGTGACAGCGACCTGATCACGACGACCCGGCCACGACGCCCCGGTCTCAGCGACCTGAGCACGGTGACCCGGCACAGCGACCCGGTCACGACGACCCGGTCACGACGGCGGTCACGGACAGCCCCGACCGTACGGGACACCGGCCACCCGTGACATTTGTCCTGCCGGACTGTGGACAACCGCATCTGCCGCCCGTCCCCGCCGGCTCCGTAGCGTCTCCGGCATGGGACCAACAGAGGGCACCACCCCCGCCGTCTCCTTCACGGCAGCGGCCAAGGCCTACGGCGACGTCCGCGCCGTCGACGGCGTCGACCTGCGTATCGAGCGCGGCGAGACGGTCGCGCTGCTCGGCCGCAACGGCGCGGGCAAGTCCACGGCGATCGCGCTGCTGCTCGGCCTCTGCCCGCCCGACGCGGGCACGGTGGAGCTGTTCGGCGGCCCTCCGGAACGCGCCGTGCGCGCCGGGCGGGTGGGGGCCATGCTCCAGGAGGCACGGGCGGTGCCCCGGGTCACCGTGGGCGAGCTGGTCGCCTTCGTGGCCGGCCGCTATCCGGCGCCGATGCCCGTCGGGCAGGCCCTGGAGCTGGCGGGGATCACCCAGCTGGCCGGGCGGCGCGTGGACCGGCTGTCCGGCGGGCAGGTCCAGCGCGTGCGGTTCGCGGTCGCGCTGGCCGGCCGACCCGATCTGCTGGTCCTGGACGAGCCGACGGCCGCCCTGGACGTGGAGGCCCGGCACGCTTTCTGGGAGTCGATGCGGGCGTACGCCCGGCGCGGCAGCACGGTCCTCTTCTCCACCCACTACCTGGAGGAGGCCGACGCGCACGCCGACCGGATCCTGGTCGTCGACCGGGGGCGCGTCGTCGCGGACGGCACCGGCGACGGGCTGCGCCGGGCGGCGGGCGGCAGCCGCGTCTCCTTCGACCTGGCCGGCCGGCCCACCGGGGACCTGAAGCTGCTGCCGGGGGTGTGCGCGACGGAGGTCCGCGGAGACCGGGCGCTGCTGCGCACCGAGGACTCCGACGCGACCGTGATCGCCCTGGCGGAACTCGGCGCGATACGCGGACTGGAGGTCGCCCCCGCCTCCCTGGACGACGCGTTCCTGGCCCTCACGACAGGGGAGGCGACGCCTGTGACGACGACGCCTGTGGCGACGCCCATGGGCGGGGAGCGGGAGAGGGAGAACGTGCGATGAGCGGCGCGACGAGGGACTATCTGCGGCTGGAGACCCGCCGTACGCTGCGCGATCCCGGCTTCGTCGTCGGCGGCGTCGCCATGCCGGTGCTCATGTACCTCCTGTTCACCAACCTCGGGGGCGGCGACGTGGGCGAGTGGAAGACCGGCGCGATGGTCGGTATGGCCGCCTACGGCGCGGTCGGCTCGGCGCTGAACACCGGCGGCGGGGTCGCGGAGGACCGGGCGATCGGCTGGCTGCGGCAGCTGAGGGTGACTCCCATGCCCTCGCACCAGGTGGTCGTGGGCCGTGCCCTGACGGCCTCGGTCACCGTGCTGCCCGCGATCGCGGCCGTGCTCGCCGCGGGCGGTCTGATCAACGGCGTACGGCTGGAGGTGTGGCAGTGGGCGGCGCTGGCGCTGCTGCTCTGGCTGGGGTCGGTCCCGTTCACCCTGCTGGGGCTGGGCAACGGCTACCGGCTGACCGGGCAGACCACGGGCGTGGCGAACATGGTGGCCAATCTGGGGCTGGCGGTGCTCGGCGGCCTGTGGTTCCCGCTCGCGCTGTTCCCGGAGTGGCTGCGTACGGTGTCGGCGTACACCCCGACCAACCGCTTCGCGCAGCTGGGCACCTCGGTCGCCACGGGGCACGCGCCACCGGCGGGAGGGATTCTCGTACTGGCGGCGTGGCTGCTGGTGTTCGGGGCGTACGCCGTCCTGTCCTACCGGCGCGGCGCGGAAAGCACCTGAGCGTCGGACGAGTGATGGCGAAAGCCATCGAAGTCACCGGAGACACCGGAAGACGGCGAGCGACGGCGAGCGACGGAAGTGGAAGGGAGCCGACGGTCATGACCGGGACCCGAGGACGGCTGCGCAGGATCTCGTGCCGGCTGGACGCGTGGCAGCTGGCGCGCCAGTCCGAGCGGTCCGGGGCGTCCGACCGCGGCGAGCAGCCGGAGCGGGTCGGTCCGCCGCCCACCGGTTTCACGCTGCTGCCGTGGCTGCTGATGGGGCTGGGCAGCCTGGCGAACATCTTCCAGGGGCAGACGTCCAACCCCTGGATCGGCGGCGCGGGACTGCTCGTCTTCAACTCGCTCTACGTCTACGTCGCGTTCCGCTCCTTCGCCAAGGAGCTGCGCGAGTCGCTGTCCACGCGGCTGGCGCTGGCCGCCATGGCGCTGCTGACCTGCGGTCTGGCCCTGGCCTACGGCGGCAGCTGGCTGCTGTTCTTCCCGCTGCTCGGCCTGGCCGCGGGGGCGGCGCTGCGCGGCCGGTGGCTGGGCCGGTGGGGCTGGTCGCTCGCGGTGGCGGCGGGTGCGGTGGCCGGCGTCAAGGACGGCTGGAACGGCCTCAACATCGGCTACGGGACCTTCCTTTCGACGATGGTGACGGCCGCGATCCTGAGCCTGTCCGACGCCGTACGGCAACTGCGCGCCGCACGGGAGGAACTGGCCACCCGGGCGGTGGCGGAGGAACGGCTGCGGTTCTCCCGGGACCTGCACGATCTGCTCGGGCACACCCTGTCGGTCATCGTGGTCAAGTCGGAGGCCGCCCGGCGGCTGGCGCACCGCGACCTGGACGCGGCCCTGACCCAGATCACGGACATCGAGTCGGTCGGCCGCCAGGCGCTGACCGAGGTCCGCGAGGCGGTGACCGGCTACCGGGAAGGCAGCCTCGGGACCGAACTGGACCGGGCCCGTTCGGCGCTGAGCGCGGCGGACGTGGAGCCGGTGGTCCGCCGCTCCGGCCCGCCGCTGCCTCCGCAGACCGAGGCGCTGCTGGGGTGGGTGGTGCGGGAGGCGGTCACCAACGTCGTACGGCACAGCGGGGCGAGCCGGTGCGAGATCGCGGTGTCGGGCAGCGGGGAGCGGGTCCGGCTGACGGTCACGGACAACGGCACGGGCGCCGCCGGCCCCACCCAGGGCCCGGGTACCGGCCTGACCGGCCTCACGGAGCGCCTCTCCACGGCGGGCGGTTCGCTGACGGCGGGGGTGGAGCCACGGGGCGGCTTCTCGGTGACGGCGGAGCTGCCGGTACGGGAGGAGGAAAGGCCGGTGGGCGCACCGGTCTAGCTGCGCGCGGCACGCCTGCCCCTAATCTTGCCCCGTGACCGACGAGACGCCCCGCGCCCACCCCATCCGCGTCCTCCTCGCCGAGGACCAGGGCATGATGCGGGGCGCTCTCGCGCTGCTGCTCGGGATGGAGGAGGACATCGAGGTGGTCGCGCAGGTGCCGGCCGGGGACGAGATCCTCGGCGCCGCGCTCACGCACCGCCCCGACATCGCCCTCCTCGACATCGAACTGCCGGGCCTGAGCGGCCTGGACGCCGCCGCCGAGCTGCGGGAGCGGGCACCCGGCTGCCGGGTACTGATCCTGACCACGTTCGGCCGCCCCGGGTACCTCAGGCGGGCCATGGAGGCGGGTGCCGCCGGTTTCCTGGTGAAGGACGGCCCGGTGGAAGGGCTGGCCGACGCGATCCGCCGGGTGCTGGACGGCGGGACGGTCGTCGACCCCGCGCTCGCCGCCGCCGCGCTCAGTGCGGGGCCCAGTCCGCTCACCGCCCGGGAGTGCGACGTCCTGCGGGCGTCGGCGGACGGCGCGACGGTCGCCGACATCGCCGCGGCCCTGCACCTCTCCGAGTCCACGGTCCGCAACTACCTCTCCGCCGCCATCGGCAAGACCGCCACCCGCAACCGCACGGAGGCCCTGCGCGAGGCCCGTCGCCAGGGCTGGCTGTGAACGTGTCCCCGGTGGGCGGGGTGGTTCGCCGGCCGCGGACCGGCCGGGGTCGCTCGCGCGGTTCCCCGCGCCCCTCCGGGGCGCTCAGTCCGTACCGCGTGCCACCGGTTCGGCCTTCGGCCTCCCCGCCGGCAGCCACGTCCACATCAGCAGGGCCGCGGCGACCAGCACGACCGCCGCCGTACGGAAGACCAGCGCGTAGCCGTCCGTCAGTGCCACCGGCCCGGCGTGCTCTCCCCCGGCCCGGGCCGCCGCGATCGTCGACATCACCGCGAGTCCCAGCGAACCGCCCATCGTCCGGGAGGTGTTGATCAGTCCGGAGACCAGCCCGGCGTCCCCGGGCGCCGCGCCGGAGATGGCCAGCGAGGCCAGTGGGGTGGCCGCCATGCCCGCGCCCAGCATCATCAGCACACCGGGGATCATGATCGCGGTCACATAGCCGCCGTCCGCGGTCATCGTCGACTGCCAGCCGAAGCCGGCGGCCGCCACGAGCGTGCCCAGGACGGCGACGTTCCGGGCGCCGATCACCGGCATGAACCGCGGGGCCGCCTTCGAGCCGAGGACGACCGCCAGTGAACTGGGCACCAGGGCGAGACCGGCCTCCAGCGGGGAGTAGCCCAGCACGTTCTGCGCGTACAGGGTCATGAAGAACCACATCGAGAACATCGACGAGCCGGACACCAGCATCGCCACGTTCGCCGACGCCACCGGCCGCAGCCGCAGCAGTCCGAGCGGCATCAGCGGCGCCGTCGTCCGCGCCTCGACGAGGAGGAACAGCCCGAGCAGCGCGAGCCCCGCGAGCAGCGGCACCAGCGTCGCCGTCGCCGCCCACCCCTCGGACTCGGTCTGCGAGATGCCGTAGGCCAGCGTGGCCAGCCCCGCGGTCACCAGCAGCGCGCCCGGCAGGTCGAGGCGACGGCGACGGCCGCCCCGGCTCTCGGTCAGCCAGAGCGCGGCGCCGGCCAGCACGACCGCGCCCACCGGCACGTTGATCAGCAGCACCCAGCGCCAGGACAGCCCGTCCACCAGGGCGCCGCCCACCAGGCCGCCCGCGGCGCCGCCCCCGGCGCCCACGGCGGTCCAGGTCGCGATCGCGCGGGCCCGGGCCGCGCCCTCCGGCACCGCGGCGGTGAGGATCGTGAGCGTCGAGGGAGCGAGTACGGCCGCGCCGAGTCCCTGCACGGCCCGTGCGGCGAGCAGCTGCCAGCCCTCCTGGGCGAGGCCGCCGCCCAGCGAGGCCAGCGTGAAGAGCCCCAGCCCGACCAGGAACATCCGTTTGCGCCCGTACAGGTCGCCGGCCCGGCCGCCCAGCAGCATGAACCCGGCGAAGGCGATGGCGTAGGCGTTGACCACCCACTGGAGGCCCTGCGCGCTCAGCCCGAGGTCGGTGCGCATCGAGGGCAGGGCGACGTTGACGACGGACACGTCGAGCACGACCAGGAACTGTCCGGCGCAGGCGAGCGCCACGACCAGCCAGGTCGGTGGGGTGCGGCGCGGGGATATCCGGGCGGCGTTGGAGGTACCGGTGGCTTCGAGCATAGGTGTCATGGTCTCAACCCGGGCGGGCCCCTTGCATCGGCATTTGGTCCCCGGTCCGTTTCGGGCCGTCCTGGGCCGTCCTGGGACCAAAGACCCAGGCGGCCGGCCGGTGAACCGCGCGTAGGCGTGTTCCCAAGAGAAGGTCAAGAATTAGTTAGGGACTCGAAGCAACGGAATAGTCGCCCCGGCGCACGAGGTTCATCCTGCACACACCACGACCGCACACGCATGTGCCGACTTCCGGCCTGGAGGCCCCACCCCATGTCCCACACGACGACCGACGAGCCCGTGCGTCGAGCGAGCGGGGCCACCGTCCCGGTGCTCGCCTTCGCGGGCATCGTCGTCGCGGTGATGCAGACCCTGCTCGTCCCGGTCATCAAGGACCTGCCCCGACTTCTGGACACCACGCCCAGCAACGCCACCTGGGTGCTGACCTCCACGCTCCTGTCCGGAGCCGTGGCCACGCCGATCATGGGCCGGCTCGGCGACCTGTTCGGCAAGCGCCGCATGCTGATCGTCAGCCTGTCGGTGATGGTGGTCGGCGCGCTGGTCAGCGCGTTCACCGACGCCCTGGTCCCGATGATCGTCGGCCGTACGCTCCAGGGGTTCGCGATGGGCGCGATACCCCTCGGTATCGGCCTGATGCGCGACATGCTGCCCCGTGAGCGGCTCGGCTCGGCGATGGCGCTGATGAGTTCCTCGATCGGCGTCGGCGGCGGCCTGGCGCTGCCCGCCGCGGCCCTGGTCGCGCAGCACAGCGACTGGCACTCCCTGTTCTACGGCGCCGCGGGCCTCGGTGTCCTGTCCATCGCCCTGACCCTCCTGGTCGTACCGGAGTCCCCGCTGCGCGCCAAGGGCTCCTTCGACCTGCCGGGCGCGCTCGGCCTGACCGCGGGCCTGATCCTCTTCCTGCTGCCGATCACCAAGGGCAGCGACTGGGGCTGGTCCTCGCCCACCACGCTGGGCCTGTTCGCCGCCGCCGTCGTGGTCCTGCTCCTGTGGGGCCTGATGGAGCTGCGCGTCGCGGCCCCACTGGTCGACCTGCGCACCACGGCCCGCCGTGAGGTGCTGCTCACCAACCTCGCCTCGATCATGGTCGGCGTCTCCTTCTACGTCATCTCGCTCGTCCTGCCGCAGCTCCTCCAGTTGCCCTCCGAGACCGGCTACGGCCTCGGCCGGTCGATGGTCGTCGCGGGCCTGTGCGTGGCCCCGCTGGGCCTGACGATGATGTTCACGGCGCCGGTGTACGCCCGCCTGTCCGCCCGCTACGGTCCGCGGACGACGCTGATCGCCGGCCTGGTGATCATCGGGACCGGTTACGCCGGTGGCCTCGGCCTGATGAACGCCGCCTGGCAGACCGTCGTCACCTCGGTGCTGATCGGCGCGGGCATCGGCCTCGCCTACTCCTCGCTGCCCGCGCTGATCATCGGCGCGGTCCCGGCCTCGGAGACGGGTGCGGCCAACGGCCTCAACACCCTGATGCGGTCCATCGGTACGTCGGTGTCGAGCGCCGTCATCGGCATGGTGCTCGCCAACACGGCGAACGATGTCGGCGGCGTCGCCGTCCCCACCATGCACGGCTTCCGCGTCTCCTTCCTGATCGCGACCGCCGCGGTCGCGGCCGGCCTGGCGCTGGCCTTCTTCCTTCCGCGCCGCAGCCCGGCGGCGGTCACACAGCTGCGCGCGAGCAGCGAGGAGGACGCGAACCTGGCCCGCGCCGAGCAGGCGCTCGCCGGAGCCGGGGAGCCCCCGCACGGTTTCCGCGGCCGGGTGCTGGCCGCCGACGGCGCCCCCGTGGCCCGCGCCAAGGTCACGCTGATCGACCGGCACGGACGCCAGGCGGGTGCGACCCTCTCCGCCGGTGACGGCAGTTACACCCTCGCCGTCCCCGCCGGGGGCCCGTACGTGCTGGCCGCCCGGGCCACGGGCCACGCCCCGCTCGCCCACGCGGCGACCCACGGCGGCGACCGCCCGGTCGACCTGGACCTGTCCCTGCCGGGCGGGACGGCCGTCCCCGCCTGACCCGCCCCCACCGGACGAGACGACCGTCCCCGCCTGACCCGCCCCCACCGGACGAGACGACCGTCCCCGCCTGACCCGCCCCCACCGGACGAGACGACCGTCCACGCCCGACCCGCCCCCACCGGACGAGACGACCGTCCACGCCCGACCCGCCCCCACCGGGCCAAACGGCCGTCCCCACCCGGCCTGTCCCCACCGGGCGGCAGAGCCCCCGCTCGACCCGCCCCCGCCGGGCGAGAGGGTCCCCACCCGGCCCGCCCCCCGCCGAGCGGGGTGGGGACCACCCGGCCCGCCCCCGCCGGGCGGGACGGCCCCGCCCGGCCCGCACGCACCGGTCCCGGCACCCCCTGTCGCACCGTGCGGCAGGGGGTGCGGCAGCATGTGGGGCACCGGCGCACCCGGGCCACGAAACGGCACATCCGCACCACCGAGAGGACCCGCATGTCCGCGGCACCCGCCCCCGACGTCCTGGCCGCCTTCGAGGCCGCGAAGGGGTTCATGCCCGCGCACGAGGGGCGTGCGCTGTACGCCGCAGCCGTGGAGGCGGGCGGGCTCGGGCTGCCGCTGCTGGAGGTCGGCACGTACTGCGGGCGCTCCACCGTCCTGCTCGCCGACGCGGCCCGCCGGGCCGGGGTCACCGCGCTCACCGTCGACCACCACCGGGGCAGCGAGGAGCAGCAGCCGGGCTGGGACTACCACGACCCGGGGACGGTCGATCCGGAGCTGGGCGTGATGGACACCCTGCCCGCCTTCCGCCGCACCCTGAACCGGGCCGGCCTGGAGGAGCACGTGGTCGCCCTCGTCGGCCGCTCGCCCCAGGTGGCGGCGGTCTGGAACGCCCCGCTGGGCCTCGTCTTCGTCGACGGCGGCCACACCGACGAGCACGCGAACGCCGACTACGAGGGCTGGGCGCCGCACGTGGCCGACGGCGGACTCCTCGTCATCCACGACGTCTTCCCGGACCCGGCCGACGAGTTCACCGGCCAGGCCCCGTACCGCGTCTACCTCAGGGCCCTCGCGTCCGGCGCGTTCACCGAGGTCTCCGTGACCGACTCGCTGCGCGTCCTGCGGCGAACGGGCACGGGGATCTGAGGGCCCGGTTAGAGTCGCTGACGTGTCGTACACAGGCCCGGACTTCGAAACTTCCCAGCCCCGCCGTTCCCCGCTGCGCCGCCCGCTGACCGTGGCGGTCGCCGCGCTGGTGCCCGGGGCGCTGCTCGGGTGGGGGGTGTACGCGGCGGTAGGCGGCCAGGGCGACGGGGGCGGTGGCGGCGCCGGTCACGCGGGCGGCGTACGGACGTCGACGGCACCGTCCTCCGGCGGCCCCGAAGCGTCCGCGGGCGACGACGGCGAAGAGCCCGCGGACGCCTCTGCCCCGGGCACGGCGAAGCCGTCCGCGTCCGCCTCGAAGTCCGCGCCCGCCGCGGCCTCCGGCCCCCTCGGGGGGAAGGTCGTCGTGATCGACCCCGGACACAACACCGCCAACTTCCAGCACGCCACCGAGATCAACCGCAAGGTGAACGTCGGTACGCACTGGAAGGAGTGCGACACGACGGGCACGGCCACCGAGGCGGGCTGGCCCGAGGCGAAGTTCACCCTCGACGTGGCCCACCGGCTGCGCACCCTGCTGGAGAAGCAGGGCGCGACCGTGAAGCTCACGCAGGACGGCGACCGTTCGTACGGGCCCTGCGTGGACGAGCGGGCCCGGATCGGCAACGAGGCGCACGCCGACGCCGCGATCTCGATCCACGCCGACGGGTCGGGGGCCGGCAACCGCGGCTTCCACGTGATCCTGCCGGGTTCGGTGCACGACGGCGCCGCCGACACCCGCGCGATCGTGGCGCCCTCCGCCGAACTGGGCGAGCGGGTCGCGGGCGGCTTCGTGCGGGTCACGGGCACCGCGCCCTCCAACTACCTCGGTGACGGCACCGGTCTGGTCACACGCACGGACCTGGGCGGCCTCAACCTGTCAACGGTTCCCAAGGTGTTCATCGAGTGCGGCAACATGCGCGACAGCGAGGACGCGGCCCTGCTGACCAGCGGCAGCTGGCGGCAGAAGGCGGCGCAAGGGATCTCGGACGGCCTTGCGAGCTTTCTGAGGAAGTAGACGACGTGGAGCCCTCCGACATGCCGGACAGGAGCAGGCGCTGCGCTCGCACTGCGGTGCCGCCCGCGCCGCCTACCTGAGTAACGGGATCGTGGGTTTCCCGCGCGAGTGGTGATCCGCGGCTGATCCCAAGGGACAGCCCCGTCGGAGCAACGATAGGGTCGTCCCTACGATGAGGGGCCACCCCCGCGCTTCACACCGGAACCTTTTCGGCGCCATCGTGACAGCGACGCCTCTACCGACGACGAGACGACCTACGAAGGACCTGAAGTGAATATCCGCTCCCTCACTCGAGGCGACGGCGTGGTGATCGGAGCAGCGGTGTTGCTGTTGATCGCGTCGTTCCTCGACATCTACTCGATCGACGGCGCCCCGGACAGCGCCGACATCCCCTCCCTGTGGGGCAGTGGCCCGGTCGTGCTCGGTGTCGTCCTGGCGGGCGTCATCGGCGCCGCGCTCGTCGTCGTGGCCCGCGCCCTGCCGCAGCCGAAGAAGGTGGCGGGCCTCGACCTCGGCCCGTTCGGCATCGCGTTCACGGTGTTCGCCGCCTGGTGCGCGCTCGGCAACGTCTTCGACCCGTCGGGCGCGTTCGACAACGACGGCGGTGTGGACGGCATCGGGGCCGGCATCGGCCTGATCCTCGCCCTCATCGCCACGCTGGTCATGGCCGCCGCGGCCGTGGCCACGCCGCTCCTCCCCGCTCTCAAGGGCTCCCTGATCCCGGCCGCCCGTCCGGCCGCTCCGCAGCCCTACGGCGGCCAGCCCCAGGGTGGCTACGGTTACCCGGGCGCCCAGCAGCAGCCGTACGGCGGCCAGCCGGGCCAGCCCGGTCAGCCCGGTCAGCCCGGACCCTTCGGCGGCCAGCCCCAGCCGGGCCAGCCGCAGCAGGCTCAGGCGCAGCCGGGCCAGCAGCAGGCTCCGCAGCAGGCCCAGGCGCAGGCGCAGCCGGCCGGGGACTTCTCCCCGTTCTGGTTCGCCGTGCCGGTGCCGCGTCCGCTGTTCGCGGAGGACGGCTCCCCGTCGCCGATCGCCGAGCTGGCGCCGGGCACCTGGTACCTGGCCGTCGAGCAGCGCGGCGCCAACCTGGTCGCCCAGACGCAGGACGGCCGCCGCGGCGTCCTGCAGGACACCTCGGGCATCCAGCGCGGCTGACCCGGCCCGCCCGTTCCACCACAACGGCCCCTCGCCCACCGGTCCTTCCGGGCGAGGGGCCGTAGGTTTCAAACACGCTTGCGGGGCCAGACGGAGTACATGTCCCCTCGAAGTCGTAGTGGCTCCAACTCCGCCGGAACGGCCGTCGCGGTGATCGTGGACATCATGGCCTTCATCCTCGGACTGTGGATCCTGATGTACCTGTTGGACGCGAACCGGGCCAACGACCTGGTGCAGTTCGTCCATGACGCGGCCAACTGGCTGGCCGGCTGGTCGCACGACCTCTTCACCTTCGACGAGGCCTGGGCCCGGGTCGTCGCCGGTTACGGACTGGCCGCCGTCGTCTACCTCTTCATCGGCCACGCCATCGCCAACCGTCTCCACCGGCACTGACGCCGGCCGGCGTCAGACGCAGCAGTCCGGGTCGAGCCCCCGCGGCAGACGGTCGCCGGCGAAGACCCGGCAGGTGGCCTCGTGGCCGCCGAGCGCGGCGACGGCGAGGAGCAGGGAACCGGCCGTCCAGGTGGTCAGTTCGCGCGGCCAGACCGCGTCGTCCTCGAAGACGTACCCCGTCCAGTACAGGCCGCTGTCCGGATCCCGCAGGTGCTGGATCGACTGGAGGATCTCCAGGGCGTGGTCGGACTCGCCCACCGCCCACAGGGCGAGCGCGAGTTCGGCCGACTCCCCGCCCGTCACCCACGGGTTGGGGACGACGCAGCGCACACCGAGGTCCGGGACCACGAAACGGTCCCAGCTCTCGGTGATGCGGGACCTGGCCTCGGTACCGGTCAGCGCGCCGCCCAGCACCGGGTAGTACCAGTCCATCGAGTAGCGGCCCTTGTCCAGGAACCGCTCCGGGTGGCGGCGGATGGCGTGCCGCAGCGCACCCGTCGCCAACTCCCAGTCGGGCTGCGGCTCCTCGCGCAGTTCGGCGATGGCGAGCGCGCAGCGCAGCGCGTGGTGCACGGAGGAGCTGCCGGTCAGCAGCGCGTCCGTGGTGTCGGTGCCGTCGTCGTCGCGGCGCCAGCCGATCTGCCCGCCGGGCTGCTGGAGGCGCAGCACGAACTCGACGGCCGCGTGGACGACGGGCCACATCCGGTCCAGGAACGTGTCGTCGCCGGTGGCGAGGTAGTGGTGCCAGACGCCGACCGCGACGTAGGCGACGAAGTTGGTCTCCCGGCCGCGGTCGGTGACGTCGGCGAAGTCCCCGTCGGCGTAGGCGGCGTACCAGGAGCCGTCCTGGTTCTGGTGCCGGGCCAGCCACGCGTACGCCCGCCCGGCGGCCTCGTGCTCGTCGGCCGCGTCCAGGGCCATCGCCGCCTCGACGTGGTCCCACGGGTCGAGATGGTGGCCGCGGAACCACGGGATGGCGCCGTCCGCGCGCTGTACGGCGAGGATGCCGCGGACGGTCGCGGCGGCCTCGGCGTCGGTGAGGACGCCTGGCAGGACGAGGTGTTCCGGACGAGGAGTGCGGGGCGCGCCGGACGTGCCGGGCCTGCGGGACGAGGTCACGCGGCGTCCACCGGCGGCAGGTGCGGCTTGGTCGCGTAGGCCACGAAGCTCTTGCCGATCAGCGGGTTCAGCGCCTGCTCGGCGAGCCTCGTCGCCAGCGGTTTCTTCATGATGTCCCACACCAGCAGTTTGTGGTACGCCCGCACCGGCAGCGCCTTGTCGTTGTCGACGCCGAACGCGCACTTCAGCCACCAGTACGGCGAGTGCAGCGCGTGCGCGTGGTGGGTGCCGTACGGCTTGAGGCCCGCCTCGCGGATGCGGGCGACGAGCTGGTCGGCCCGGTAGATGCGGATGTGGCCGCCCTCGACCTCGTGGTAGGCGTCGGACAGGGTCCAGCAGACCTTCTCGGGGCCGTAGCGCGGCACGGTGACCGCGATGCGCCCGCCGGGCCTGAGGACGCGGACCATCTCGGCGAGGACGCCCTTGTCGTCGGGGATGTGCTCCAGCACCTCGGAGATGATGACGACGTCGAAGGACTCGTCCGGGAAGGGCAGGGCGAGCGCGTCCCCCTCCATCGCGGCGGCGGTGGCGCCGGCCGGGGCCTCACCGGCCTCCTCCATCGCCGCGAACCACTTGGCGACCTCACGGATCTCCTCCGCGCTCCGGTCCAGCGCGACGACCCGCGCCCCGCGCCGGTAGCACTCGAACGCGTGCCGGCCGGCGCCGCATCCGAGGTCCAGGACGCGGTCGCCCGGGGCGAGCGGGAACCGGGAGAAGTCGACGGTCAGCACGTGGCCCTGCTTTCGGGGTAGACGCCGGTGTCACCGGTGGTCGGGGTCGGGTTCGCGGTCACGGGCACGGCCCTCCGGGCGGTCGTGCCGGAGGGGCGGCGGCCGATGGCCTCGCGGTAACGGGCCACGGTGCCCTCGGCCGCGCGGGCCCAGGTGAAGTGCCGCAGCACGCGTTCGCGTCCGGCCGCGCCCAGCCTGGCCCGCAGTTCGCGGTCGCCGAGCAGCCGGTTCACTCCGGCGGCCAGCGCGTCCGCGTCGCCCGGCGGCACCGCGAGGCAGGTCTCCCCGTCGGGTCCGGCGACCTCCGGGACGGCCCCGCCGGTGGTGGCGAGCAGCGCCGTGCCGGTCGCCATGGCCTCGGCGGCGGGCAGCGAGAACCCCTCGTACAGCGACGGCACGCACGCGACCTCCGCCGAACGCACCAGGTCGACCAGTTCGGCGTCCGAGATGCCCTTGACGAACTCGACGGCGCCTTCGAGGCCGTACCGCTCGATCGCCTGGGCGACGGGCCCCTCGGCGGGCCGCTTGCCGACGACGACGAGGTGGGCCCGGGGGTGCTCGGTGCGCGCCTTCGCCAGTGCCTCGACGAGGAAGACCAGGCCCTTGAGCGGCACGTCGGCGCTGGACGTGGTCACGATCCGGCCCGGCACCCGCGGCACCGAGGGGTCGGGCGAGAACAGGTCCGTGTCGGCGCCGATGTGGACGACGTGGACGCGGTCGTCCCGCACGCCGAGGTGGTCGACGATCTCCTGGCGGGAGGTGCCGGAGACGGTGAGCACGGCGGGCAGGCGGCGCGCGACGCGCTTCTGCATCCGGGTGAAGGCGTACCAACGGCGCACGGAGCAGCGGCGCTTGCGGCTCCCGGCGGCGTCGAGCTCCAGTTGCCGGTCGACGGTGATGGGGTGGTGGATGGTGGTGACGAGGGGTGCGCCCACGTCACCGAGCAGGCCGTAGCCGAGGGTCTGGTTGTCGTGGACGACGTCGAAGTCGCCGCGGCGGGCGCGCAGATGGCGGCGGGCGCGCAGCGAGAACGTCAGGGGCTCCGGGAAACCGCCGGTCCACATGGTGCCGACCTCGAGCGCGTCGATCCAGTCGCGGTACTCGCCGCGCTTCGGCGTGCGGAAGGGGTCGGGCTGGCGGTAGAGGTCGAGGCTGGGCAGCTCGGTGAGGCTCAGCCGGGTGCCGACGAGGGGGCCGTCGTCCAGGACGGGGTAGGGCTGGGCTCCGATGACCTCGACGCGGTGGCCGAGGCGGGCCAGTTCGCGGGAGAGGTGGCGGACGTAGACGCCCTGGCCGCCGCAGAACGGGTTCCCCTTGTAGGTGAGGAGCGCGATGCGCAGCGGTCCCAACCCGTCGGCGGCGGGCTCCGGACGGGGACCCGTCTGACTGGCCTCGGCGGTCACTCTGGGCCCCCTTCTCACTGCGCTGTCCCGCGACACTACGTCGGGACGTTAATCTAGAACAAGTTTCAGACTTGATCGTCAGAGGCTCCGAATCTACCGGCAGGTAGGGACGCTGTGACGAGTGGATCAGGTGATTCACGCCACGGCACACCAGGGCACGGCACGGCACACCGTGGCACCGGGCCCGGGCGAGAACCGGACGCAGGGATTCGGCGTTCGGCACTCAGCACTCGACATCCGGCAACCGGCAACCGGCAACCGGGACCACCAGACCGGAGCTTGTGGGAGAACTCGGGGGAGAAGGTGACCAGGATGGACAACCCGGCAGCGGAGACGTCCGGTTCGGTGTCCCGCCCCACCGCCCAGCCCCTCACCGAGCGGCAGCGGGAGCGCCGCCACCGCATCCTGCACGCGACCGCCCGGCTGGCCTGCCGGGGCGGTTTCGAGGCGGTGCAGATGCGGGAGGTCGCGGAGTCGTCGCAGGTCGCCCTCGGCACGCTGTACCGGTACTTCCCGTCCAAGGTGCATCTGCTGGTCGCGACCATGCACGACCAGCTGGAGCGGCTGCACGGCACCCTGCGCAAGAGCCCGCCCACCGGTGAGACGGCCGCGGACCGGGTGGCGCAGACCCTGATGCGGGCCTTTGGCGCGCTGCAGCGCGAACCCCGGCTGGCGGAGGCGATGGCCCGTGCCCTGACCTTCGCCGACCGCAGCGTCTCCCCGGAGGTCGACCAGGTCTCCCGGCAGACCACCGCGATCATCCTGGACGCGATGGGCGGCCTGGCGGACCCGACCCCCGGGCAGCTGTCCGCGGTCCGTGTCATCGAGCACACCTGGCTCTCGACCCTGATCACCTGGCTCGCCGGCCGCACCTCCCTCGCCCAGGTGCGGGTGGACATCCAGACGGTGTGCCGGCTGATCGACCTGACGGAGCCTGAGTCCGAGACGGGCCCGGGGGCCACCGCGACGCGGCGCTGAGCGCGGTCGCGTCGCAGCACCCACCCCGCGCCGGCCGCGTACACGTCGGCGGTGCGTCCCGTCCCGACCAGCCTCCCCGTCCGCATGCCCGGAACGTGTCCCCCAGCCGCCTCGTCCCCCGGCCGCCCCGTCGTCCGGCCGCCCCCGTCGTCCGGCCGCCCCTCGGCGCGTGTCCGGCCGCCGGGTAAAGTGGCGGCGTCGTCATCACCCGTACGGGGGGAAGCCGGTGCAATTCCGGCGCTGACCCGCAACCGTGAGCCGCCCGCCGAGCCCCGCGAGGACTCCCGGACGGTGAGCCGGACTGCCCCGCACGGACGTGACAGGCTCACGTGCCCGGCGCCGCCGGCGCACGGGCACCGTCGAGGCATACGGGGCCGAGCCGCCGGGGGTGCCCCGTGCTGCCCGGCCCCGCACAGGGAAAGGCACCCGCCGCTCATGAACGTCCGCCGTCGCTGCAGCGCCGCGGCTCTGGCCGCCATAGCCGTGATCGGCGCCGCGACCGCGCCCGCGGTCGCCGCCGATCCGTCGCCGTCCGCCTCCCCGGCCCCCCCGCCCGGGCTGTTCGGCACCACCGACCCCCAGTACGACGGCGTCTGGCGCCAGTCCCTGGCTCTGCTCGCGCAGGACACGGCGGGCCTGATCCCGTCGTCGAAGGCCGTGGAGTGGCTCACCGGCCAGCAGTGCGCGAGTGGCGCCTTCGCCCCCTTCCGCGCCGACCCGGCGGGGGCCTGCGACGCCAAGACCATGGTCGACACCAACAGCACGGCCGCCGCCGTTCAGGCACTGTGGGCCGTCGGCGGCCACGGCGACGTCGTCGAGGAGGCCCTCGGCTGGCTGAAGTCCGTACAGAACAAGGACGGCGGCTGGGGCTACAGCCCCGGCACCCCCAGCGACGCCAACTCCACCTCCGTCGTCATCGGCGCCCTGACCGCCACGGAGACGGACCCCGAGGACGTCGAGAAGGGCGGCAGGTCCCCGTACGACGCCCTGCTTACGTTCGCCCTGCCCTGCGCCGAGGACAAGGGCGCGGGCGCCTTCGCCTTCCAGCCCGGCAAGGACGGCAAGCTGCTCGCCAACGCGGACGCGACCGCCGCCGGCGTCCTCGGCGCGCTCGGCAGGGGTCTGGTCGCCGAGGCCGGCAAGAAGGCCGACGCCGCAGCCTGCGCCGACACGGACGCGCCGACCCGGGAGCGGGCCGCCGCGAACGGCGCCGCGTATCTCGCCGACGCCGTCGCCGAGGACGGCCACCTCACGTCCGCCCTCGGCGGTTCCGCCGACCAGCCCGACTACGGCAACACCGCCGACGCAGTCGTCGCCCTCGCCGCACGGGGCGGCGCGGACAAGGCGGCCGAGCCGCTGGCCTGGCTGAAGAAGAACGCCGCGAAGTGGGCCGCGCAGAGCGGCCCGGCCGCCTACGCCCAGCTGATCTTCGCCGCCCACGCCACGGGCACCGACCCGCGCGACTTCGGGGGCACGGACCTGGTCGAGCTGCTGAACGCGACGGGCCCCGCACCGCAGGGGATGGCGGCGAGCGACACCGCCACCACGAGCGACCAGGCCACGGACGGGGCCGAGGACGGGAAGAAGGACGACTCGCCCTTCGGCGTCTGGTGGTTCGTCGGCGTCTGCCTGGTCTTCGGTATCGGCATCGGCTTCCTGCTCAGCAACCGCAACAAGAAGCAGCAGCCGTGACCCCCCGTCGCTTCGTCCTCCTCTTCCTCGCCGCGTTCCTGCTGATCGGAGGTGCGGGCCAGGCGCAGGCCGCCGGATACCGCTACTGGTCCTTCTGGGACCGCGAGGGCGGGACATGGGTCTACGCCACCCAGGGCCCGTCACTGGCCCGCCCCTTGGACGGCGACGTCCAGGGCTTCCGCTTTTCGGTGAGCGAGAACTCGGGCGACGCGGCCCAGCCGCGCGGCGCGGCGGACTTCGCCTCGATCTGCGCGAAGACCCCGGCCGAGGAGGGCGGCAAGCGGGTGGCGCTGGTCCTCGACTTCGGTACGGCCCCCGACGCCCCGTCCGGCGAGACCCCGCCCGCCCCGCGCACGGCCTGCGCCCGGGTCTCCCCCGACGCGACGACGGCCGACGCCCTGGCCGCCGTCGCGGGCCCCCTCCGCTACGACACCAACGCCCTGCTGTGCGCGATCGCGGGGTATCCGGAGTCGGGGTGCGGGGAGCAGGTGTCGCGGAAGCGGGACCCGACGGCCGCCCCGGAGAAGAACGACACCTCGGGCGGCGGGGGCCCCTCGGTCGGCCTCATCGCGGGCATCGCGGTGATCGCCGCCCTGGCCGCCGCAGGCGCCTGGCAAGCAAGGCGGCGCGGAAATGCCACCGACTGACCCCGCCCCTGCGGGCCCTCCTCCCGCGCGCCCCGCGGGCAGGCGTGCCTCCGGGGCGACGGGGTTCCCCCGGCGCGCGCGAAGCCGGGCGTGGGGGAGGGCGGACGCGGGCGGCGCCCCGCACGCGCCGGCCGGCACCCCCGCCCCCCACCGGCACCGCGAGCCCCTGCACCCCGGCGCCTGGTGGCTCTGGGCGCTGGCCCTCGGCACCGCCGCCACCCGCACCACCAACCCCCTCCTCCTCGCCCTCCTCATCACCGTCTCCGCCTACGTCGTCATCACCCGCCGCCCCCACGCCCCCTGGGCCCGCTCCTACGGCGCCTTCGTCAAACTCGCCCTCGCCGTCCTCCTCATCCGCCTCCTGTTCACCACCGTCCTCGGCTCCCCCATCCCCGGCACCCACACCCTCCTCACCCTCCCCGAAGTCCCCCTCCCCGACTGGGCGCAGGGCATCCGCCTCGGCGGCCGGGTCACCGCGGAGGGCCTCGCCTTCGCGCTGTACGACGCGATGAAGCTGGCCACCCTCCTCATCTGCGTCGGCGCCGCGAACGCCCTCGCCAACCCCTCCCGCCTGCTCAAGTCCCTCCCCGGCGCCCTGTACGAGATGGGCGTCGCCGTCGTCGTGGCCCTCACCTTCGCGCCGAACCTGATCGCCGACGTCCAGCGCCTGCGCGCCGCCCGCCGGCTGCGCGGCCGGCCCGACAGGGGCGTACGCGGTCTGCTCCAGGTCGGACTCCCGGTGCTGGAGGGCGCCCTGGAACGCTCCGTGGCCCTCGCCGCCGCGATGGACGCCCGCGGTTACGGCCGTACCGCCCAGGTCCCGGCCCCCGTGCGCCGTACCACCGCCGCCCTCACCCTGGGCGGCCTGCTCGGCGTCTGCGCGGGAACCTACGGGCTGCTGACCGCCGCGGGCGGCACGTACGGCATCCCCGTGCTGCTGGCCGGGGTCGCCGCCGCCGTCGCGGGCCTGTGGCTCGGCGGCCGGCGGACGGTCCGCACCCGCTACCGCCCGGACCGCTGGGACGCCCGCGCCTGGCTGGTCACCGCATCCGGGGCGGCGGTCGCGGCGCTCCTGTTCCTCGCCGCGGCCCGCGACCCGGCGGCGCTGCACCCGGGCGTGGTCCCGCTGGTGGCGCCGTCGCTCCCGCTGTGGCCCGCGGCGGCCGTACTCGTCGGCCTGCTCCCGGCGTTCGTCACCCCCGCACCCGGGACCGCCGTGAAGGCGTCCGTGAGGACCGCCGTGAAGGAGCCGTCGTGATCCGCTTCGAGGACGTATCGGTGACCTACGACGGTGCGGCCGAACCCACCGTCCGGGGCGTGGACTTCGAGGTCCCGGAAGGCGAACTCGTCCTGCTCGCCGGTCCGTCCGGGGTCGGCAAGTCCACCGTCCTCGGCGCCGTCGGGGGCCTCGTCCCGCACTTCACCGGCGGCACGCTGAGCGGCCGGGTCACCGTGGCGGGCCGCGACACCCGCACCCACAAGCCGCGCGAACTCGCCGACGTGGTCGGCACGGTCGGCCAGGACCCGCTCTCCCACTTCGTGACGGACACCGTCGAGGACGAACTGGCCTACGGCATGGAGTCGTTGGGCCTGCCCCCCGACGTGATGCGCCGCCGGGTCGAGGAGACCCTCGACCTCCTGGGCCTGTCCGGCCTCCGGTCCCGCCCGATCGCCACGCTCTCCGGCGGCCAGCAGCAGCGCGTCGCCATCGGCTCGGTCCTCACCCCGCACCCGGACGTGCTGGTCCTGGACGAACCGACCTCCGCCCTGGACCCGGCGGCGGCGGAGGAGGTCCTGGCCGTACTCCAGCGCCTGGTCCACGACCTCGGTACGACGGTCCTGATGGCCGAGCACCGCCTTGAGCGGGTCATCCAGTACGCCGACCGGGTCGTCCTGCTCCCGGCCCCGGGGGAGCCGCCGCTCCTCGGCTCCCCGGCGGACGTGATGGCCGTGTCCCCGGTGTACCCGCCGGTGGTGGGCCTGGGCAGGCTGGCGGGCTGGTCCCCGCTGCCGCTGACGATCCGCGACGCCCGCCGCCGCGCCGCTCCACTGCGCGAGCGCCTGGCCGACCGGGAGATCCCGGACCGCACGCCGCCGCCGTCCGCCCCGCTCCCGGGGCCGCCCGCCCCGCGGCCCGCGGCCTCCCGTTGGCGCCGCCGCAGGACACCTCCGCGGACCCCCTCGGCTCCCTCCCCGTACGCCGCCGAGGTCCGTGCCCTCGCCGTGCGCCGCGACCGCGTCCAGGCCCTGCGCCACGTCGACCTCACCGTCTCCCCCGGCGAGACGGTCGCCCTGATGGGCCGCAACGGTGCCGGCAAGTCGACCCTTCTCTCCGCGCTCGTGGGCCTGGTCGAGCCGTCCGCCGGTTCGGTCCGGGCCGGCGACGCCGTGCCGCACCGCACCGCGCCCCGTGATCTCGTACGCCGGGCCGGTCTGGTCCCGCAGGAGCCGCGGGACCTGCTGTACGCCGACACGGTCGCCGCCGAGTGCGCGGCCGCCGACCGGGACGCGGAGGCGGCCCCCGGCACCTGCCGCGCCCTGCTGGCGGAGCTGCTCCCCGGCGTCACGGACGACACACACCCCCGGGACCTCTCGGAGGGCCAGCGCCTCACCCTCGCCCTGTCCGTTGTCCTGGCGGCCCGCCCTCCCCTCCTCCTCCTGGACGAGCCGACGCGCGGCCTGGACTACGCGGCGAAGGCCCGGCTGGCCGGCATCCTGCGCGGCCTGGCCGCCGAGGGCCACGCGATCGTCCTGGCCACGCACGACGTGGAACTCGCCGCCGAACTGGCCCACCGGGTCGTGCTGCTCGCGGAGGGCGAGGTGATCGCCGACGGCCCGGCGGCGGACGTGGTGGTGGCCTCCCCGTCCTTCGCCCCGCAGGTCGCCAAGGTGCTGGCGCCGAGGAAGTGGCTGACGGTGGCGCAGGTGCGGGAGGCCCTGTCATGACCGCAAACCGTGCCGTCTCCCGCGACCGTTCTCGTGACCGTTCTCGTGACCGGCAGGCCCGCGCGGTCCGCCTGGGCCCGCGTTCCGTCGCCGCGCTGGTCCTGGTGGGCGCGGTGGGCGTGGCGGGTTTCGGGTGGCCGTTCCTGGCCCCGCCGGACGCCTCGCTGAACGCGCACGCGCAGGACGCGCCGTGGCTGTTCGCGGGCGTGCTGGTCCTGCTGGTGGCGGTGGTGGCGGCGACGATCTCGGAGTCGGGCCTCGGCCCGAAGGCGGTGGCGATGCTCGGCGTCCTGGCCGCGGCGGGCGCCGCGCTGCGCCCCATCGGCGCGGGGACGGCCGGCCTGGAACCGATGTTCTTCCTCATGGTCCTCAGCGGCCGGGTCCTGGGCCCCGGCTTCGGCTTCGTCCTCGGGTCGGTCACGATGTTCGCGTCCGCGCTGCTCACGGGCGGGGTGGGGCCGTGGATGCCGTTCCAGATGCTGGCGATGGGCTGGTTCACGATGGGCGCGGGCCTGCTGCCGGGCCCCGACCGCCTGCGCGGCCGCGCGGAGCTGCTCATGCTGGCCGCGTACGGCTTCCTGGCGGCCTTCGCGTACGGGACCGTGATGAACCTCGCGGGCTGGACCTTCATGAACACGCTCGCCTCGAACATCGCCTTCGACCCGGGCGCGTCGGTCCCCGACAACCTGGCCCGCTTCCTCGCCTACTGCCTGACCACGTCGCTGGGCTGGGACGGGGGCCGCGCCGCCATGACGGTCGTGCTGATCCTGGCCCTCGGCACCCCGGTCCTCAAGGCGCTGCGCCGCGCGACCCGCAGGGCGGCCTTCGAGACGCCGGTCACGTTCGAGGAGGCCGGCGAGGTGAGCCGCCCCACGTGACGTGGTTCACCTACGAGGCGGCTACGTAGGCGAGGCCCGGGCCGGTGGAGGGCCGCAGGGCACCGCAGCCGGGCATCGCCGCCCTCACCTACGACCACGCATAGCAAAAGGGACGATTGCGGACGACCGGAACCGCCTGTTTCTCTGGACGGGTCGCCAGGCGCCGACGCCCTCCCGGGCAGCGGCGCCGACACGTGCCCCGCCGCCGCACACCATGCGGACCCGGCCGAAGGCGCGCCGACGCCCCTGTCCCCGAAGAAAGGCCCTCAGTTGACCGCCGCTGTCCTCCTCCGTTCCGCCGCCACCCCGAAGAAGGCCCTCGCGGGCGCCGCCCTGGCCGCGGCCACCTGCGGCTCGCTGGTCGCCGCCGGGCCCGCCCAGGCCGCGACGCCGGGCTCCTCGGCGCAGGCGACCGCGAAGAAGATGATCGGCGACTCGGCCGAGTACCGGTGCTTCTCGGAGATCGTCGACCACGAGAGCGGCTGGAACCTCCACGCCACCAACGCCTCCAGCGGCGCCTACGGCCTGGTCCAGGCCCTGCCGGGCTCGAAAATGGCCTCGGCGGGCTCCGACTGGAAGACCAACCCGGCCACCCAGATCGAGTGGGGCCTGGACTACATGAAGGACCGCTACGGCAGCGCCTGCGACGCCTGGAGCTTCTGGCAGTCCAACGGCTGGTACTGACCCCACCCCGCTCCCCCTCATACCGAAGGCGGCGACCCCCTGATCCCCGGGGCCGTCGCCTTCGTGCGTCGACGGTCCTCAGACAGCCAAGCCCACCCAGGCTCCCGCCTTCCTGATCCCTCGGTTGCGCCTCAGTTCCGGATACCGGGCCACCAGGTCGGTCAGTACCTTCGCCAGGAAGGTACGCCCTGCTCGCACGAACTCCTGCCGTGTCACCCGTGCGACGCCTTCCGCGTAGTTGGAGCTGATCTCGACCGACTCCCCGGTGGGCGTCACATAGATCTCGTCGGCCATTCCAGCGAACTCGATGCGCCCGGACTCGCCCGTCGCCACGGAACGGCCGACGGTGAAGAACTCCACGGCGAAGTCGAGGATCTGCACCCCGCCCCCGGTCACGATGCTGAAGTCGACACCGTCGACCCGGAGCGTGAGATCACCCCCGCAGCAGGAGTAACACAAGTCGACCAGATCCGCCTTGGCCAGGTTCATCCTCCGCTGCTCACGAAGCACCACGGGATCCTCGGACAGGACATAACTGACGACCATCACGGAACCCCGGTCCTCCCCTCGTAACCGGACTCCAGCACAACGCCATCGACACCCCCAGCACCGCGCTCGACGGGCCAACGGTCGCCAAGACGGTCAGTGCGGACAGCGACGACCCGCCGCCCTGCGCCGCCCTCGTCCGCTGACGTTGCCGTCAACTGCTGCCGTCACCCATCGCAGAAGCCCCGCCAGGACACACCTGACGGGGCTTCAGGTCCGGGCAAGCGTACTGCCGTACATTGCTCAGCGCCTGGGCCGGATCGACTCCGGCGGCCGCTCCGTGACGTTACGGCCGTCTACCGCTCGGATGTCAATAGTTGGCGGTCAGGGATGCGGCGTACGCGTCCGGAACAGGCCGCCCACCGAAAGCCATCGGAAGATACGACTCCAACGCACCTGATACGTCCAGGAAGGGGCCAAATCGAGCGCACCATTCGCTGCGCGCGGCTGCGTCGGGAAACCCCTGGAATACCGCCACCTCAGGGCCCCTTTCACCCCAGCACCCCCACTTTGCGGATGCTCCGGTCAGCGCGACGACATTAGCCGAGACCGAGATCGAACCCAGGGCGTCGCCATCCGGCTCGAAGCCGATTGCAGCCCAATAATCGTCCTCACTAGCCCCGACGGGCAGAGACACCGCCGGATATCCCAGCCCTTCGGGGACATAGAAATCGTCACAGCCAGGCTCGAGAACCAGCATTTCGATATGATCGTCTCCGTGCCAACGGGCCATCGTGCAGAGCGCTGGCCAGATTTCCGGAGCGAGAACCACGTCGAACTCACAGAACAACGAGTCCCGCGCGCTCTCCCTGAAAACCTGGTCAGGGAACCTGGCCTCAAGGTCGAAGGTCACGGCGCTACGGGAGCTGATGGCACGATACCCGTCACGGCCCGGCATGATCGACCCCTCGCCCAGCATCAGTCATCTCCCAGTCTGATCTTGATGTCGGCCTTCTTTGATCCTGGCCTGTAGTAGTCCGCTGTCCAACCTTCGACAGTCTTGGCCTTGCTTCGCAGGAAGTACCGTGCCCCATCCTTCCGATATTCAACGTTCGGCCCCCTTTCGAGGCGAGTCCATCCGTTAGCCTCAAGGTTCTCTCCGAACTTCGTAGGACCGACATCAGTCCGCACATTCTTCATGCGGGCCTTGGGTTCTGTGGTGTCCTCGTATTTCGATGAGGTCCAGCAGTCGCTGTTGTGAACGAGGACCGGCGTCTGACCAGCGAGCACATAGTACGTGTGCTACGCGGCCCCTCTCTATCTGCGAATTCGCAGATCAGCGGCGGTTTCGGGTTCCGCTGGTGTCCGTGGTTGTGCGGGGGAATCCGTGCGTGTTGCCGTCGCTACTGCCGTCAGGAGCTCTGGCCGCCGCGCTCAGGCAGGGGGACTTTACTGCCATGCTCCGGGCTCGGCACGGAGCATGGCTCGGACGGTCTGCTCGTAGTGCTGGTGGCCGGTCTGGGCGCAGTGTTCAGCGATCCAGCGGGTCAGTTCGTCAGCGTCGTGCAGGGTGCCGGATTCGGCTCCGCAGTTGTGTTCCTCGCCGGTGACGCAGAGCGCCTTGTAGACGGGCAGCGCCATGGGGTCGGGGACGGTGGTCACGTGGTACTCGCGGAATCGGTAGCGTCCTCGCGCCCCACGGGACTGCGCGTCGGTGTGCACGGAGTCAGGCATCCTCGGTCACCTCTGCCCGGTCGGGGAGGCGTTGACCGCGTGAGTCGGCGACCCTGAGCGCGTCGGAGAGGGCTTCGGTCAGCCGGCGGGCCAGCCAGCGGTATTCGGTCGCCGACAAGACCTTCGCGTCAGGGGCCATGGCGTCTCGGGCGTATTCCAGCAGGTCCTCGCCCATGCCCAGTTGTATGGCTTCGATGTTGTCGGCGAGGTTGGCGAGGTAGCCCTGGCCGTCGGTGCTCAGGTAACAGGGGTGCCCGTTCTGGGTGGTCCACGGCAGCAGTCGCGGCCCCTCTGCCCTGGTGCCTCCGGGCTGCTGTGTCGCTCGCTCGGCCATCCTGATTCCCTATCCTCGGCTCGACTCGTGGCTACTGATCACGGTCTCGCTGGTGTGAGCCTTTGGGAGTAGCCAGCGTGTCTGCCCTGCTGTCTGCCAAGCTGGTCTGGTGCGGGAGACGGTCGGGGAACTGGTTAGGCGGCTGCGTCTGGCGCGTGGGTGGAGTCAGGGGCGACTCGCCGAGGCGCTGGCTGAGGCTGCTCCTGGGCGCGTTCCTCCGACACGAAATGACGTGTCCCGCTGGGAGATCGGGACGCGATCCCCGCGCGAGTGGCTGCCGTTCCTCGCTCGGGTGCTGGAGGTTCCGCGCGAGATGCTGGAAGCCGCGAAGGCTGTTGCGCCTGTCGAGCCCGCGGCGCATGTACGGTCCGTGGCCGACTTCCTGCCTGAGGGCGACCCGCTGTCCCCACTGCGTGCCCGCACAGGCCGCCGGATCGGGGCCGGGCAAGTGGCTGACCTGGCCCAGCGGGTCCACGGACTGCGGCTGGCCGACGACGTCGTGTACGGCAAGGATCTGATCGGCCCCGCCCTGCGCGAGCTGCGCGCGGCGGTGAAGCTCTACCGCGAGAGCGCGCATACCGAAGAAGTCGGCCGTGAACTACTCCGAGTCATTGCGGAGCTGGCCCAGATCGCCGGGTGGGTCGCCTCCGACGCTGGAGAACATGCCGAGGCAGAGCGCATCTACCGGCTCGGCATGAGCGCCGCGCAGGCCGCCGGGGACGGCGTGCTGTCCGCGAACGTTGCGGGCTCGCTGGCCTACCAGTGGAGCAACACCGGGCACACTGCCGACGCGGTCGGACTGGCCCGCGCCGCGCTGGAGGGCGCCGGTCCGGACGCCCCGCCAAAGGCTCGCGCGCTGTACTTGGACCGCGTGGCCTGGGCGCATACCCGGGCCGGGCAGGACCGCCCGGCGATGACCGCCCTGGGAGAAGCGGCCGAGGCTCTGGCCGAGGACTCGGCCGGCACCGCGTCGCCGTCGTACCTGTACTGGATGGACGCCGGGGAATTGCAGGTCATGGAGGCCCGCGTCTATACCGAGCTGCGGCGGCCGCTGCGCGCCGTACCGCTGCTGACGGACGTTCTCGGACGCTACGACGCCAGCCACGCCAGGGAGTTGGCGCTATACCTTTCGTGGCTGGCTGTGGCCTACGCCGACGCCAATGAGCCCGAGGCCGCCGCCGAGACAACGAGCCGCATGCTCACCCTGGGGCAGAGCGGCAGCGAACGGACAGCAGAGCGCGCGCGGATCGTGCTGGACCGCCTACGGGCCTTTGGAGACGTGCCGGAAGTCGCCGAACTACTGGCGTCCTGACCACCCTTGGCGCACCACGGCATAGAGGAAACCCGCACACTGGCCAGCGCCGAGGCATCCGGCAGGAACCTGGCCTGAGCGGGAGAGGTCCCTCGTCGGTCGGGCAGCTTCGCCGTGCCAGGGTTCCCCGGGGGCCGCCAAGGCTCACATCGTGACGCGTGCGCTCGGCCTTGGCGGCCCCCGGGGGTTCCTGGTACGCCTCCGGTGACCGGGCGGCGAGGGCCCCCTCCCGCGACCCGCGACCCTTCACCACGACGAAGCCGCACGCGCACACGGCCCCCTGCCCCCTTGGAGGGAGGGCCGGGGTCTGGGGCAGAGCCCCGGAAGTGGTTCGCTGTGTTGCCTGTTGCGCGCCCGGACCGGCGGGGCCGTCGCCAGCGGGGCGGAGACAGGAGCGGGCGGCGGCCCCGCAGGGCCGGAGCGCGCGCGGGCCGCGTCAGCGGACCGCCTTGATCAAGTAAAGAAACTCTGAACAGCTCTCCCTGTCACCGCTTCTGGCCGAGGTGCCAGGCTGACCGTCAGGGGCGCTGCTGCCGGCGCTTCTTCGATTCGGCCAGTGCTGTTTCGAGTTTCTCGCGCGGCGACGCGTCCGAGTCGGCGTCGTCGTCATGGAGCGGTGACAGGAACAAGCCGCGTCGGCTCGTCTCGCGTTTGACCTTCCGGCGCTCGTTGAAGATCCGCTGGTGTTCCTCACGGATCGTGACCCATCGCTGGTCGAGCTCTGCTTCCCGTGCCAGCAGCTCGTCATCGGTGAGGTCGGCGAAGTCGGCGGCGGCTGCGCGGGCCTCGCGGGCGATCTCCTCCCGTAGCAGGTAGTTCGTGATCGGCCCGTGGTGCTTTCCCGGCTCCGGGGCCTGGCGCACGAAGACACCGCGGCCCTTGACCGAGTACACGAGCCCTTCCTGTTTGAGGCTTCGGTAGGCGTTCTGCGCGGTGGAGTTGGCTACCTGGAAGCGCTCTTGGATCTCACGGGCGGGCGGGAGCTGGGAGCCTGGAGGGTAGGTGCCTTCCGCGATGTCGCGGCGGAGGAAGTCGGCAACCTGGACGTAGGGCGGGCGGCCGTCGTCGTTGCGGATGAGATCGGCCGGCCAATCCGGGCCCGACTTCTCTTCGTCCGCGTCTGGGGCGGCCGGGGTATCGCTTCCGCTGGCCGTCGAGTGCACGAAGCTGCCCCGGCCGAGTTGGGAGTAGACCAGCCCTTCCTGCTTGAGGACCCGCAGGGCGTTCTGGACGGTGGAACTGGAGACGCCGAACCGCTCGCCGAGCACGTTCGCCGAGGGCAGGCGCTCGCCCGACGTGAACTCGCCGGTCAGGATCGCGTCCCGCAGGGCGCCAGCTGCCTGGAGATACGGCGGTCGGGAGTCCTCGTCCAAGGGCAGGGTCATGACCCCACGGTATCGCCTGCCCGGTAGGCCGCTACAGGTAGATCGCTGTGTTTCCCGCCTGGCCGCCCATCCACCTCACCGAAGTCACAACTTCATCGGGGTTGCAAGTTCTACGATCATCTCCTTATGCTCATGGCGAGTCGATCAAGCGGCTCCACCGAACAAGGGGTGTGATGGCATGGTCATGACTCGTATTCGCGTTGCCCTGCTGCCGTCGGCGGTGTGCATTGCGGGCACCGAACCGGCGCTGAAGATCAAGGACCAGCAGACCGGGGAGGTCGCCACCGACCGGGAGACCGGCGCGTCGCTGTACACGGTGACCGTGATGCTCATGGAGGACGGCCGCGCCGAAGTCCTGAAGATCACCGTCCCGGAGACCGGCCTGGCCGCCGGGCTGAAGCCGGGGGCAATGGTGCGGCCGGTGGAGTTGTTCGCGACCCCGTGGGCGCGGATCTTCAACGGGCAGCTTTCCGACGGCGTCGCCTACCGGGCCGCCCGCCTGGAGCTGGTGACGGTGGAGGCGACCCAGTGAATCGCCTCGAACACCGTGCGCCGGAGCGGGCGTTGTCCCCGCTCCGGCCCTTGCCGGGGACCGAGGGAAGGGCCACGTTCGCCGTCTCGGCCGCTGGGCTCGATCTGCTCGGCCTGAGCCCGGAGCGGGCGGCCCGCCTGGACCTGGCCCACGTGCTCCGCCTGATACGCGAAGAGGGGGTCTGACGTGGAAGCCGTGACGGGATACGCCTCGTACGCGCTGCCGATCGCCACGACGCTGGTCGGCGTGTGGCTGCTGGTGACGGTCGTGCGCTACGTCCGTGCGGACAAGGGCACGCGGGTCAGCATGCGGCAGGCCGTGCGGGTGCGCTGGGGCTGGGTACGCCTCGCGCGGATGGCCGGGCTGACGGTCACCGACAAGACCCCGACCCTGCTGGCGCAGATCACCGCACAGAAGGACAGTCCCCCGCCCGCGCCGAGGGTGCTGACTCCGAAGATCAAGGTCAAGCCCGACCAGTTCGGCGTGATCGTGCGGGCGCGGACGCTGCCGCAGGTCGGTTTGGAGGAGTACCAGAAGTCGGCACGGTTCCTGGCCGATGCCTGGCGGTGCACGCGGGTCTCCGTGCTGCCGGACGGCCCCGGCAGGGTGGTGATCCGGGGCGTGCGCTCCGACCCGCTGACCACCCCGACTGAGCACCGGCCCACCGGCCGCCCACTCGCGGACCTGACGCGCTGGGAGTTGGGCGTGGACGAGTACGCCGCGCAGGTGTGCGTGTCCCTGGCGAACGTGCCCGGGGTGACGGTGGCCGGCGTCCCGGGCGCGGGTAAGACCTCGGGGGTCAACAAGTTCGTCTGCGACTTCGCACCGTCGGCCGCCGTGCAGCTCGCGGGGGCCGACGGGAAGGTGTCGCGGGCCTCGGAAGGCGACTACGCCGACCTGGTCAAGCGGATGTTCGCGTTCTGCGGCGACGACCTGGACGAGGCGAACGCACTGTTCAAGCGCCTGGTGGAACTGCGCAAGCGGCGCTCGGCGACCATCCGTGACGTGCTGGGCGTGAAGAACATGTGGCACGTCGGACCCTCCCCTGAGTGGCCGCTCACGGTCCTGATCATCGACGAGGCGCACACGTACTTCCGCGAGTACAAGGGCAGCGACCCGACGACGAAACGTCTTGGCGCGTTGACTGCGGAGAATGCCCGGCTCGTGGAGGACCTGGTCAAGAAGGGTCGCAGCGTCGGCATCCTGGTGATCCTGATCAGCCAGAAGACCACCGGCGACGCCATCCCGACCTTCATCCGCGACGTGTGCCCCATCGGGCTGTCCTTCGCGCAGAAGACCGTGGAGGCCGCGGTGGCTGCGCTGGGTGAGGACATCCGCAACTGGCCGGACGCCAGCCCGGTCACCTTGCAGGACCCCGCCTACGTCGGCGTCGCGGTCATGGCGATGCAGGGCCGCCCCGGCTACACCCGCATCCGCACCCCCTACGTCTCCGACGCCGACGCCGCCCGCGTCGCCGAGAACACCTCGCACCTGACCGCCGACCCGGACCTCCTCCTGGACGCCCTCCTCCGTACGACCGGCCGGACGGCAACACCCCTGCCCTCCCCCTCGCTCACCAAATGATCCTGAACGGCCCGTGCCAGAAAGGAGGTTGAGATAATGGCGGAGGAACGGTTCACCCGGCGCACCGTGACCGTGGTCATGGCGGTCATCGCAACCCTGGCCTTCGTCTTCTCCTTCGGCAACGTCTGGGCACTCGCCCTGCGCCTCGGCGTCCCCCGCCCGATCGCCCCGTTGATTGCGCCCATGGTGGACCTGTCGGTCGTCGGACTCCTGATCGCCCTGCGGTTCCTGGCTCTGCGCGGAGTGCCCAAGGCGGAGTTGCGGGCCGGTACCCGGCTGCTTCACCTGTGCGGGTTGCTCACCCTCGCGCTGAACACTGCCGAACCGCTGCTGGCCGGACGCTACGGCCGGGCCTGCCTGGACACCGTTGCCCCGCTCCTGCTCCTCGGCTGGGGCCACGTCGGCCCCGCCTTCCTCGCCCAGTTCCATACCCTCACCCGTCCCACCCCGCACCTGGAGGACACTCCCGCTTCTGCCTCCAACCCGGTGCCCGACGAAGCACCCGTCCCCGAATCAGCACCCCCAACCCTCATCCCGGATGTCGTTTCCGCCCCGGCCGAGGAACCGCAGCCCGCCCCGGATCCGACCGCCGCTCTGCCCGTCACCGTCGCCAAGATGGCTCGACCCACCTCCGGCCCGGCCCTGCCGGCCGCCCTGATGGACGCGGCCCGGCGCATCGCTGAGACCCACCGCGCTGATCACGAAGCGCCGATCACAGCAGCTCAGTTGGGGATTCGCATGGGCGTCGCCCTGCCAGTGGCCACCGCCGCACTCGCTCAGCTCTGAGCCCCGGCCCTCACCGGCCGCATCTCCCTCGCTCGACCCCACGCCCGCCCCTGAGCCTGGTTCGTCATGCCCCGAGCAGCACCCACACGCCTCTTCGCCTGGCTGGTTGCTGCTCGGGGCCACCCCACCCGAACAGAAGGGACACGCCCCGAATGGTCACCCTGGACCTGCGCCACGTGGCAAGCCCCGCCGTACGGGACCTGCTCCACCTCGTCAACCACCCCGACTTCGACCGTGCACAGCAGCAGATCGAACACCTCGGCGGCTGCACCGAACCCGTCCGCCTCACCGGCCAGAGCACCACCGTCGATGCCACGACCGGGGAGGTGCTGCGCTCCTACAACTCCGCCGAGGAGCCCACGGGCAGCCTGCTCACTACGTGCGGCAACCGCCGCTCCTCCCGCTGCCCGGCCTGCTCCCGTCTCTACGCCGCCGACACCTACCACCTCATCCGCGCCGGCCTCTCCGGCGGCAAGACCGTCCCCGACACCGTCCGCACCCACCCCCGCGTGTTCGCCACCCTCACCGCCCCCTCCTTCGGACCCGTCCACAACCGCCCCACCAACCCCGGCGGCGACATCCGCCCCTGCCGCTGCCGCAAGATCCACGACCCCTCCGACGCCCTGATCGGGACGCCACTGAACCCGGCAACGTACGACTACACGGGTGCGATCCTCTTCAACGCCCACGCCGGAGCCCTGTGGGCCCGCTTCACCACCTACCTGCGCCGCGAACTCGCCACCCGGCTCGGCATCACGCAGAAGGCCGCCCGCGCGGCGTTTCGGGTGTCCTTCGCCAAGGTCGCCGAGTACCAGAAGCGCGGCCTGGTCCACTTCCACGCCGTGATCCGCCTCGACGGCCCGGACGGCAACACCCAGCCCCCACCGCCCTACGCCACCGCCGCCGTACTCACCGACGCCATCCGCTCCGCCGCACCACGCGCCCGCATCTCCATCACCTCGGACGCGATCGGGGAACGCGAACTCTCCTGGGGCCAGCAACTCGACGTCACCGAGATCGCCGCCTTCGGCACCGACAGCGAACTCAGCGACCAGGCCGTGGCCGCCTACGTGGCGAAGTACGCCACCAAGTCCGCCGACGCCTCCGGCACCCTCGACCGCGCCCTGTACTGCCGCCCCTGCCAGGGACGCGGCGCAACCCTCCTACCCCACGGCACCCCGATCCCCTGCCCCGCCTGCGACGGCACCGGACAGGCCCGCCCACTGCCCCGGCTCGCCGTCGCCCGGCACGTCCGGCAGATGATCCGCACCTGCTGGGAACTGGGCAAGCTGCCCGAGTTCTCCGAACTCAAGCTCTGGAAGTGGGCCCACATGCTCGGCTTCCGGGGCCACTTCTCCACCAAATCCCGCCGCTACTCCGTCACCCTCGGCGCGCTACGCGACGCCCGCCGCGCCTGGCGCACCGAACAGGCCCGCGCCCACGCCGGCCTCCCCGAACCCGACCCGACAACCACGCTCGTCGTCGGCCACTGGAACTACCTCGGCTCCGGCTACAGCCCCGGCGCGAGCCTCCTCGCCGCCTCGGTATGGCACCGCAGGGAACTGGAACGGCGGTTCACGGCCGAAGGGGGCTGCTGATGGCCTCGCCTCCGCTCGCGGTCCTCCGCACGGAAGCGGTCCCGGTGCTGGATCTGCTCACGGTGCCCCAGGTGATGGCCCGCCTCCAGCTCGGCCGCTCCGCCGTCTACGACCTTCTCCGCACCGGCCAGCTCGCCTCGATCACCCTCGGCCGCGCCCGCCGTATCCCTGCCCACGCCCTCACCGACTTCATCCGCACCCGCATGGAACAGGACGCCGCCTGATGACCACACCCCGCCCCGCTTCGTCCCGCCGCTCCCGTGCCCGGGCGAACGGCGACGGAACCGTCTACCAGCGCAAGGACGGACGCTGGGAAGCCGCCGGATATGTCCTCGCCCCCGGCAACACCCGCAAGCGCGTCCGCGTCTACGGCGCTACCCGCAAAGACGCGATGACAAAGCTCACCGAGAAGATCGCCGCCAGCAACCGCGGCCTCCCTGTCGCGGCGGCCGACAGCACCGTGAGCGCCTACCTCGTGTACTGGCTGGACGGCGTCGCCGTTCACCACCTGCGGGAGAACACCCACACCCGCTACGCCGCCGCCATCCGCCTCCACCTCAACCCCGGCCTCGGCGTCAAGAAGCTCGCCCGGCTCACCACCCGCGACGTCCGCACCTTCCTCGACGGCCTCCGCACCACCTGCCAGTGCTGCGCCCAGGGACGGGACACCGACCGGCGGTCCTGCTGCGCCATCGGCCAGTGCTGTGAGAAGCGGCTGTCACCGCTGACCGTGACGTATGTCCACGCGGTCCTCAAGTCAGCCCTGGAACACGCCGTCCGCGAGGACGAACTGCCGCGCAACGTCGCCCGGAACGTCAAGACGACCACGCCCCGCCCCCGGCGCTTCTAGCCCCTCACCGCCGCCGAAGCCCGGAAGTTCCTTCAGTCGGCCGGCGACGACCGGCTTCATGCGCTGTACGAACTCGCCCTGCGCACCGGACTCCGCAAAGGCGAACTCCTCGGCCTCCACTGGGAAGACCTCGACCTGGACGGCGGCACCGCCACCGTCCACCGCTCCCTCCAGCGCACCCGCAGCCAGGGCCTGACCATCCTGCACACCAAGACCCTCGCCTCGGAACGCCGCATCGCCCTCCCCACCGAGTGCATCAGCTCCCTCAAGATCCACCGGGATCTGCAACTGGAGGAGCGCGAGGCGGCCAGAGTGGGCTGGACGGATATCGGGCTCGTCTTCACCCCCCCCGAAGGGCAGGCCGCTCGACCCCGGCAACCTCACCCGCCGCTTCCGCCGTCTCCTCCATAGCGCCGGACTGCGGACGATCCGCTTCCATGATCTCCGCCACTCGACCGCCACCCTGCTCCTGGAACAGGGCGTCGACCTCGTCGTCATCAAGGAACTCCTCGGTCACGCCCACATCGGCGTCACCGCCGGCGTCTACGCTCACGTCCGACTCCGCCTCCAACGCCAGGCCATCGGCACCCTCGGCAACGCCCTTTGCCCCACCGGCAACAACCCCGACGACCCACCAGCCGCAGCCGTCGTCCGCTGACGTTGCCGTCACCGTTGCCGTCAAGCACCTGTACAGCGGCAACTGACGCGCTCTCCGCAGTATGCGCTCCTCCCCCAATTCATCAGCGGTTTGAGCTGTCTCCGGAAATTCCGTAGACCACTTGATCCTGGGGGTCATACACAGTCAGCCCGTGCGTCGACGCCAAGTCGAGAAGCACCGAAGAGACTTCACTGGAACGCGACCAAGAGATGGCGACAATTACGCACTCTCCAGTGACGTAGAGAGGAGAGGCCCACGGAGACTCCTCCATATTTTCTTCACTTAGGTCTGGAAATTCGGAGATCACAGCTCGGTAGAAGTCCTCGACAGCCGAACTCTCTTCGACGATACCGGTAACTCCATCCGTCAACTGATCGTAGATCTGAGCGGCCTCCCCTGATGTCGGGGCCACTTCTTGATACCAAAAAATCAGATCGAAACTCATCGTCAGCATCTCTCCCGAAGTCGCGAGCCGGGTCCGACTCACAGCACTGAGCTGCGGATACGGTACCGCAGTCCGGCCAGATCGCCTTGCGGGGTCGACCCGATCGTCCGGGTCGACCCCACTGGCTCTACCGATCTATCCACACATCATGGACCCCGACAAGCGTTCGGCCATCGCTAGTTGCGACCGCATTGCCAGGCGTATTGAGCCAATCATCGAATTGCCGTTGCTGAGGATTTTTCTTGGCAGTTCCGCCCTTAACCTCTATTCCATACCACTGACCGTTGATCTCAACCGTGCCGTCATACTTGCGGACTCGCATTCCTGGTGCAGAAACTGCAGTTTCGCTGCGCATGACCACTGCGCCGTCCATTTCCAGCTGATCCCAGGCGTTTGCTTCATCCGCAGCACCATCACGCCCAGGCTCGCCATTACGCTTCGAGAACTTGCCGTCCGCAGAGCGCGGGGCCCCAGTTGGGCATCCCCCAGAATTGTGAACGAGTACCGGCGTCGCCCCCGCCAGCACATAGTACGTGTGGAGGTCGTCGACGGTGAGGTTGTATGTGGTGGCGTGGCTGGTGTAGGCGTGGTTGCCGGTGACGATGACGGTGTTGCCATCGTCGGTGAGGAGTGTCGTGCCGGGTGTGAGTTCGCCGGCTTCGATCCAGGTGCCCTCTGATGGAGACCAGAACGGGTGCTCGTAGGTGGCTGTAAGGTTCTCGACGCCGTCTTCTGTTGCTATGGACAGGACGTTGAAGTGCTTGTCGTCCTCGGTCCGGATGAGGCGAGCGACCCTTCTCGGACCTTCTTTTCCTGTTTCCGGATCCTTGGCCATGACCTCGTCGCCAGGCCGAATATCTTCGATGTCCTTCGTCTGCCCGTCAGCCATGAGGACGTCGGTTCCGGCCAGGAAGCATTTGCAACCTCCGACCTTGGAACCCCGGCCTACACCCCTACTCAGTCCGCCTTCCGCCAGCCCTGCCGCCACGGTCATCTTCATGTAAGACGCGAAGACTTTCTTCCAATTCGAGCAGTGGGTGCGATAGCAGGCATCCATGAGGGCTTCGCTGATTGTTTGCTGGGTGTACCAATCGCCTTGACGGTTCGCGTTGGAGGCGATTCCATACGTTGAGTTTTGCTCAAGTTGAGCATAGAAAGCCTGAACAAATCTGTGCAGGTCTTTGGTCGTGCTGGGGATGAAGAGATCGGGAAGCAGTGTAATTTGACCGTCGTTATCGAGGTCTGCCGCACCCGCACCGCCAAGACCTTCGTTGACCCAATTTGCGGGCGGTTTCGAGACAGCTTCGTTGGGTCGCCCGTTGCCCTTGGAGCCGTCGGGGCGTGTGGGGCAGCCCTCTGATGCTCCGCCGGCTCCACCGCATGCGAGGCCCAGGCCTGATGGGTCGGAGAAGGTGAGGGGGTTCTGTGCCCCGTAGCTGTAGCCGTTGAGTGTCTGAGCCTTGCCGGTTTCCAGCAGTGCGTCGACGCTGATGAACTGGCCGATGGTGGGGTCGTATTCGCGGGCGCCGATGTGGGTGAGGCCCGTGTTGGTGTCTCGGGTTTTGCCGAGGAAGCCCTTGTCGTCGGGCCAGGGGCCGTAGAGGGGTTTGCCGCGGTCTTCGCCGAAGGGGGTGGTGTAGCGCTTGGTGAAGGTCTGGGTGCTGTCCCGGTTGATGGCCAGGCCGGCAGTGCCGTGGGGGTCGCTGACGAAGTACGTGTCCTTGATGGTGCCGGTCTGGTTGGAGCGCATGGCGGCGGTGATGCCGCCGGCGGCGTAGTAGCGCTGGGCCCAGGTGGTGCCGTCGGCGCGGAGGTGGAGTTCGGTGGCGCCGGCGTAGAGGACGCGTTCGCCGTTTTCGGTGGTGCGGATGAGGAGGGTGCCGTCGGCGCCGTAGAGGTAGTCCGTGGACTGGTCGCCCTCGGTGAGGTGGGCGAGCTTGCCTTCTTCCGACCAGGTCAGGTTCTGGGTGGTGTGGTCGGTGCCGCCGGGGCGCCGGGTGGTGTTGCCGGTGGTGTCGTAGGTGTAGGTGCGCTCGGGGTTGGTGCAGTCGGTGCCGGTGGTGGTGCCGGTGAGGGTGTGGGGCTGGTCGGCGTTCGTGTAGCAGTAGGTGGTTTTGGTGGTGGCGGTGCTGGTGTGCTCGGTTTCGGTGGTGCGCTGGCCCGCGGTGTTGTAGGCGTAGCTGGTCCAGTAGGGGGCCGGGCCCGCCAGTGCGGTGGCGTCAGGGGTGTCGGTGCACTTCTGGGAGGCGGGGGTCCAGGCTTCGGTCAGGCGCTGGTAGGCGTCGTAGGTGAAGCACTGGGTGTCGGGGGCGCTGGTGCCGCCGAGGGTGGTGTTGTCCTGGACCCGGGTGACGTTGCCGGCCTGGTCGTAGGTGTAGGTGAGGTCCTGTGGCCGGTAGGGGTGGGTCTGGTCCTGGGTGTAGCTCTGCGTCAGGCGGCCGGTGCCCGCCTCGTAGGTGTTGGCGATGTAGATGTGGGTGTCGCCGTTGCCCAGGGTCAGGGTCTGCGGCTGGGCCAGGGCCGAGTAGTCGACGTCGGTGAGGTAGGTGCCGATCGCCGTCAGGTTGCCCAGGCGGTCGTTTTTGTAGTCGGTGCTCTCGCCGGGCAGGCCGCCGAGCGCGGGTTCCCTGGTCCGCTGGACCTGGCCGGGGATGTTGTAGTCCGTCTCGAACGCCAGCGTGGCCGACTGGCCGGCCTTGACGAAGGGGTCGCTGTCGGGCAGGCGCAGTTCGGTGCGGGTGGCGCGGCCCAGAGTGTCGTAGGCCGTGACGGCCTGGGTGTAGGCGGCGCCGTTCCTGCCGCCGACGTAACGGGTGGAGTCGGTGGGCTGGCCCTTGAGGAGGGTGTCGTAGGTGTAGCCGGTGAGCTGGTTGGCGTCGGTCTTCGAGCCGGCCCAGGTTCCGGTGGGGCGGCCGAGTTCGTCGTAGGCGCTCAGGATCGACTTGCCGCGTGAGTCGGTGGCCTTGATGGCCTGGTCGAGGGCGTTGTACTGCGTGGTCGCCTTGCCCTTGTCGGGGTCGCCGGTGCTGGTCTGGCGGCCGAACAGGTCGTAGCCGTAGGACCAGGTGGCCTTGTCCGGGCCGGTGATGGTCTGCTGCCGGCCGTCGAGGGCGTACGTGAACGTCGTGGACGTGTAGGCGGCGCCGGGGCCGGTGCCGAAGTCGCTGTCGGCGGGGCTTTCGCCGGCGTAGACGCGGGTTTCGGTGGTGCGGCCGCGGATGTCGGTGATGGTGCGCTGTGCGGAGCCGCCGTCGAGGGCGGTGGTGGCGGTGGAGTCGCCGGTGTAGCTGGTGGTGGTGGCCCACTTCTTCACACCGTTGACGTACAGGGTGCTGGTGGTGGGCCGGCCTGCGCCGTCGAAGACGGTCTCCGTCTGCTGGGGTGCCCGGCCGTACTCGGCGCGCGTATAGGTGCCGTTGGGGGTGCTGGTGGTGTCGAAGATGTCCGCGTACGTCTCATAGGCCAGGCCGCGAGTGTCGTACCGCGTGTCCGTCAGCAGCCGCCCGCCCTCTGGGGTCGGAGTCTGGGTCTGCAGGGGCCGCAGGAGCGAGTCGTAAAGCGCGTAGCTCGTGTTGTAGGTGTCGAGGGCGTTGGTCAGCGTCGAGGTCGACACCCAGGAGGGCTTGGTGTTGTCGAGGTGGTAGGTGAATTTCGCACTGGGGCTCTGGTTGGCGGGGTCTCGGTTGGGCAGCCATACCGCTGTCACACGGCCCAGTGCGTCATAGCTCTGCGCGGTCTTCTTCGCGTTGATGTCGTAACTGCGCAGGGCCTGGCCGCGACGCGGATCGAGGTAGACCGCCGAGCGGTAGCCCTTGGGATCGGTCGACAGCGTCCTGGTCAGCGGTCCTGCGTCGGCGGGCGTGTAGGCGGTGGAGACCTTGTGCCCCGCGGTGTCGGTGACGGTGACGGGGCGGCCCAGGGCGTCGTAGGTGGTGGCGGCGGTGGTCTGCCAGCCGGACGGCAGGCGCTGCCCGTCACTTGCGGCGGTGGCCGTGTAGCCCGTGGCGCGGCCGGTCCAGGTCGCCTGCCCCTCGGTGGGCTTCTGGGTGGCCAGCCAGGTCGTGGCGTCCTCGTCGTCGTAGACGGCCGCGGTGTCGGCCAGGACGTCACCGGATGTCGCGCTGGTGGCGGGCAGGTCCAGGCTGGTGTCGGCGACCGAGCACGTCCTGGCGACGGTGCGGGTGCGGGACACCAGGCTGGTGATACCCACGTCCGGGTTGCGGGCGTACCAGGTGCGGGTGCAGGTCTCGTCGCCGCTCATGTCCTTCTGGCCGAAGTCGTCGGCGGAGTACACCATGCCGAGGGCGTCGTACTTCTGACCGGTGACATGAGTGCGCCAGGTCTGGGACCCGGTGAGGTAGGTGCTGGCGTATGTCGAGGAGTTGCGTACCCACAGGGCGGTGTGGTCGGCGGCGTCCGGGACCGTCTGGGTGGCGGTGTTCTTGTAGGAGTAGGTCTTGAAGACGCTGCTGACGGGCTGGCTGCCGTTGTAGGTGACCTGCTGGCGCAGCACACCTTTGTACCGGTCTCGGTCGTAGGCGGCGGAGAAGTCGACATCCGTGTCGAGCAGCGGGGGCACGGTGACGGACTTGGTGGTGCCGTCCTTCTTCTTGTCGCCGTGCATGCCCTGCATGTAGAGGGAGACGGTCTTGGAGCGGGTGGTGCCGACGGCACCGGTGTAGGCGGTGACCTGGCGGTAGCCCCGCCAGTCTGACCAGGTCCGCTCGTCGTTCGGCGTGAACGGGTCGTCGTTGTAGTGCCAGGCTGCACCACTGTAGGAGTAGGCGTACTCCACGGCCGGATTCGCGGCGGCGGCGTCGTGGACACCGACGGCGGTGACGCGGTACTTGTGGAACCAGTCGATCGACGCGTTCTCGGATCCGTTGATGTGCCAGAACTGCGGGTAACAGGAGCGGGTGTTGGAGTCCGGCGCCGCGCCCAGGACCTCGCTGCGCACACACTCCGGCGACGTCAAAGTCACCTCGGTGATCGCGCCGGTCTCCGAGGTGACGGTGGAGATGCGCGGGCGGGTCAGGGGAAGGATGTCGTCCGTGGCGTCGACCCGGTTGGGCCGCATCTGGTAGGTGAAGGTGATCGGGTCGACCTTGATGGCCGTGTCGCCGGCCTTCGCGGTCCGCCGGAGCGAGGTCAGGGCCAGGACCTGGTCGGAGCTGTCGCCGATGTCACCGCCGTCCAGGTACTTCTCGGTCAGGGCCCAGGAGTCCACCGGGTCGTACGCGCTGCTGGTGGCGTTGTAGGAGAAGGTGTCGATGCCGGTCAGGCGCTTGCGGGTGAAGAAGGACGGGCCGGCGGCGTCGCACTCGTCGTCGTCCCTGGTGCAGATCGCGTCGAACGGCACGTCCGGCCAGTTCTCCGCGGTGTCCTTCGTGAGGCTGGAGCAGTCGGAGGCGGTGCAGCGCTCGGCGTGGGTGAAGGTGACTTTCGCGTCCGGCTTGTCGGTGAACAGGGCACCCTTGCGCAGGCCGTACTCGATGCGGGTGAGGTAGCCGCCGCGGATGTAGGGGGTGTCGGCCTTGGTCGCCTTGTTCTTCTTGTAGTAGTTCGACTCCTTGGTGTACCAGTACGTGGACGCGTTGCCGCGGGTGTCCTCGACGTAGTCGAGATTCCAGCGCCAGGCCTGGGTCAGCGCGCGGTCGGCGAAGGCGTCGCCGCCGCTGTGGCCGGGCTCGCCGGAGTCGTCACCGAAGACCGGGACCGTCCACGTCGAGTTCGTGCGCTGGGTATCGGCGCCGTCGAGTCTGTTCCTGCCGAAGACGTACTTGGTTCCGTCGCCGGTGATGACGGTCCAGTACTCGCCGTTGTCGTCGCCGTTGTCGGCGCCCGTGGAGCGGGTCACCGTGGAGGCGTCGTCGTCCTGCAGGTGCCACTTGCCGCTGTCGTCGTCCTTGACCAGGCGGGTCGACCTGCCGTTCAGGACCAGGCTCGCGTTGTCGTACTTCCAGCACTGGTCGTAGACGTCGTCGTGGCCGTCGTCGTCACAGGAGCCGTACGTGCGGGTGATGTAGGACTCGGTGAGCGTGAAGCCCTCGCCCACCGTGGTGGTCTGGTTGTTGGTCGTGGCGGTGCGGCCGTCGACGCTGCCCGAGTCGTAGGACAGGGACAGGGGCGGTACGGGGCCGGCCGCGGCGGGCGGCATGGTGAAGTCGTGGGACCAGGTGAACGAGCCGGCGTTGCCGCCCGCCTGCCAGGACGAGGACTCCGACAGCTTCGTCGCCGAGTAGTCACCCGCCCCCTTGGGCGACTGGCCCGAGCCCGCGGAGGCGGCGGTCACCGCCAGCACCGTGGCGCCACCGGTCGTGCTGGTGGCGCTGTCGGGCCGGCGCAGGAGTTGGGTGGAGGGTCCGTCCTGGTCCGCCTCGGCGAGCAGGGTCTTCGCCGAGACCGTCTGGTGCTTGAGGTCGTTGTCCGTCGGCAGCGGCGTCTGCTTGCGGCACTCGGCCTTGTCCGGGGTCGTCAGCGCGCAGGCCGGGAGCCGGACGATCCTCAGGCGCTGCGACCAGCCACCGCCGATCGCCGAGGCGAACGCCGAATAGTCGACCGTCAGACGTGCCGCACCCGGGGTCTGCGCCGCAGCCGTCAGGAGGACACCGGTGACGCCTGCCCTGCGGGCCGCCTTCTGGTCCAGCACCCGGACCTGCGTACTGCCCGCGGCCGCAGGAACAGTCGAGGCACGCTGCTGCGTCACGGGGGCGGCCGGTGCCAGGGTGACGGGGACACCGGCCGGTGCGGCAGCGCGTTGTGCGCCGCGCTTGAGCGTCAGGGTCGCGGCCCCGCGGTCCGGCCAGTCGGCCTTGCGCTCTCCGGTGGCCTGTTCGGCCTGCTCGGCGTTGGCCTTGCGTTCCCTGGCGACCTTGGCGCGTGCCTTCTTCGCACCGGGTCCGTCGAACTCCTCGACCTTGGTCGATGGTGTCCTGGGCGTGTCGGGACGCCCCAGACCGCCTGTCTCCACGGCCTGCGCCACCTGCGCCAGACCGGTGGGCACGAGGAGCGCCAGAGCCAGCGACTGCGCGAGCAGCCGGCCCCTGCGGCGTGCGGTCCCCCCGCCTTGCTGCCTTGAGGTGCCTATGCCAAATGCCATGGTTGTCCGCCCCACCAAATTCCCTGAGTCCAAGAAGTCCCGCACGCCGTGCGCATGCAGCCGTCGGATCTGCCGCATTCCTCGTCGGTGCGGGCGGCCACGTCGGCGGCTGCCCGCACCCCCTCGCCCCGTCAGTCGCCCACGGTCTCGCCGATCTGCTCCGAGGAGGCCATCGCGCCGGCCCATACCCGTGCCTCGGCGATACTCGCCGGCAGGAAATGCCGCCAAGCGCCTTCACTGAAGCCCTTACCGAGGGCGAAGTCCCCCGAGCCCACCTTGGCCGTGAAGGCCTGCGGCTCCCCGTTGACGGTCGCGCTCAGATAGAGACTGATCGTTCCTGCCCGGGCGTCGAAGACACCGGTCAGTCGCACCATGCTGTCCATGACCGCTGCCTCGCTGGAGGCGACTGCGCTGAATGTGCCGTCGGCGTTCAATCGGCCGAAGCGCCAGGAGCCCGTCGGCACGGTCTTCTCTCCCACCTCTTCGTCCCAGACGGTTTTGTCCTCGCCCCGCTCGAACCAGATCCCCCAAGCCGAGCCGTCCGCGGTCCGCTGCCCGAGGACCTGGCCGGTGTAACCGACCGGCTTGGCCAGGAGCTTGTCCGAGTCGAGCGCCGCCAGGGCGGTGACCGTGAACGAGCCGGTGTCGTCGACCAGTGGTCCGGGCGCGACGGCTGCGTCGTCGACGCCGTCGAGGACGACGGTCTCCCCGTCCAGTGCCGCCCCGCCCGTCAGTGCCAGGGTTCTGCCGTATCCCGAGGTGGTGTCCAGGACGCTGCTGCCACTGCCCTGGTCGGCTGACCAGTCGGCGACCAGCTCCACCGCGGCGTGCCCCGGCGAGTTGCTGAGGGCTGCCTCGTCGGCGATCTCCGTCGGAGTGAGGGCCCGCTGCCAGACCGCGGTCTCGTCGATGCTGCCCGTGAAGTAGTCGGTGTACGTGTCGGACCACCGGGTGCGGCCGATCTGCAGGGATCCGCTCGCCGCCCACGCTGTCGCGTACGGGGCACGGTCATGGAGAATGCCGTTGACGTACAGCCGGATCTCCTGCGCCTGGGCGTCGTACACACCTGTCAGGTGGGTCCAGACCCCTACGGCCGGCGAGACGGACGCCGACGCCTGCTGGTAGGTCCAGCCACTGCCGACCGCGGCATCCTGACTGACCGCTCGCAACGCCCAGGCGTCGGCCGCGTGTTCGTAGCCGAGGTAGAAGGGGCTGCGGTGGGTGCCGTCCTGGGACAGGACGGTGAGGTTGCGGGTAGGGGTCTCCGACAGGCGCACCCAGGTGGACAACGTGTAGGAGGCCCGGGTTTCCAGGACCTGCCCCGCGGTGCTGGCATAGCCCGTGCTGCCGTCCACGGACAGGCCCTGGTCCGTGACCGGTGTGTCCAGCGGGCGGTCGTCGCTGTCGTGCGTGATGAGGCCGCGTCGGCCGCGGTCGTCGCGTACCGCCGCCCCCGCCAGGGTGGCGTCGTCGGCGCCGTCGGCGGTCGCGGAATCGGCGGCTGCCCCGCTGGTCTCGGCGAAGTGCCACCGGCCGACCGGATCGTCGCCGGCGTCGACGAGGAAGTCGGTCACGGACTGCGCGCCCCAGCGCCCGACCGTGTCCTTGGCCCGCACATAGACGCGGTACAGACCCGCACGCGGCGGCGTGATGACCGCCGAGGCGGTCGAGCCCTTCAGCTCGCCGGACCAGGCGGCCCCGGAGGACAGCTTGTACTGGTAGGCGACGTTGTCCGCGTCCCCGGTGCCGGGCCGGAACGTGAACGTGGCCCCTTCGCCCGGCCCGCCGCCCGGTGCGCAGTTGTTGCTCACACACGGGGTGTAGGGGGAGCCGACGGTGACCTGCGGGGCTTCGGGCCCGGTGGAGTCGATGCGGAAGTAGCAGTAGCCGTCGGAGGACGGGCCCTGAATATAGCTTGAACCGCCGTTGTAGTACGACCGGCCTGACACGCGTAGCCGGTACAGCTTGCCGTCAGTCAGCTTCGACCACATCAGCGTCAGCGCGCGGTTGTCGGCCGCGTAACCCGTGGAGGGCCTCAGTTCACCGTTGCCCGGAGGTACGTCCGTCCACGTCTTGTCGGTGTTGTACACGTCGAGGTCGAAGTAGACGCGCAGTTGGGCTTCCTTCTCTCCGCCCTGCTTGGTCTGGGCGGTGGCCATGAGCGTCGGGGTGGGATCGGAGACCCTTGCCGGATCGGCGGCGCTGCGTTCGCACACCGGGGCCGTGCTGGTGCCGCCACCCTGGACTCCGACGCCTGTAGGAGTGTCCGGCAGGCCGACGAAGTCCACGTCCAAAGTCGCGTCGTTGCGGAATCGCTTCCACGCAGACGTGTCCGACTCGTCCCTGGCACTCAGCTCCAGGGTCAGACGGGAGAACTTGCCGGCCGCGAAGTTCCGCACGGTCGCGGTGAGATTCTCGTCGCTCTCGTCGGCGGCGTCGTTGAACTCGATCTTCGCGTCGGGAGAGTCCGGGTCACAGGCGGACCCTCTTCCGGCCGACACCGTACGGTCCACCATCTTGTCCAGCTCCTTCGGCCGGGACGACCACGTGGTGGACGAGGAAATGTTGGTGGTCCTGATCAGGTCGACCGTACGCGGATCGCACTGGAAGGCCCATGGCTCCGTCACCCGGAACGTCGCATCCAGCACCCTCTTGCCCTTCAGGCTCGACGGCGAGAATTCGAAGTACAGACGCTGCACGTAGCCTGGTCCGCAGTAGTAGACCTTCCAACTGCCACACCGGCCGACACCCTTGCCATCTCCGTCACCGCCGTTGCCCCAGCCGTAGGACTCGTAGCCGTCACTGCGCAGCAGCGTGCGCTCCGACTCGTTCAGACTCACAGCGGGATCGATGAAGAGGGGAAAAGCGCTCTCATCGGACGTCGCCAGCATGTCCGCGTCCGGAATCACCGACAGCTCGCCCTGGCCCACCTCGACATCCATCCGCGCCACCGTGTCCCCCTGGCCCGGCTCCAGACCCGAACCGGACGGCGCCGTCTCCGACGGATCCGAGGGCTCGGCGGGCGAGGTGGTGTCCGCGGTCATCAGCTGGGGCTGTACGCCCCCGTCGGCCGCGTTCTGCCCCGCCGAGTCCCACATCCTCGCCGGCGGCGCCTTGAACACGGTGGTGCCGTTGCCGTCGACCGCGGCCAGGCTGCCGACCGCGCCCTCGCGGACCGTGAGGTGGCTGGTCTTCAGGCCGAAGGTGAGCCGTTCCAGTTCGTCACTGGCCGCCGCCTCGGGAGTCTTCACCACGAAGACGGGCTGGAAGCTCTCCGGCGTCACCGCAACCTGCAGGTCGACACCCGGCAGCACCTCCGGGTACACGGCACGGGAACCGTCCAGGCTGGGAGCGGGCAGCTCACCCGCCCAGTTCAGCGCCAGGGACCGGCCCTCGTCCTCGATCCGTGCGAGCGGTCCGGCGTCACCGCCACCAGACAGGACCATCTGCACAGCGGCACCCTTCGGCGCCACCGTCCCGTCCGATCGCCTCTCCAGCGTCGCGTCCGGCGCCTTCCAGCCACCGTCCGGCTCCCGCACCCGCACCGGAACCACCGACTCCTCCAGCGTGAACGTCGCACCGTCCGGGTTGGCGAAGACCGTCGTCCGCTCCGTGCGCTCCCCGGTGACCTCGACCCGCTGACCGGACTCCTGCGCCGCCGCAAGGGCCCGCTGCCCCTCGGACAACGACGCCGCGGCCAACGGTTCGCCGTCGACCGGGTAGGCCATTGACCCCGGCACCACCGAAGCGATCACCGCCGCACAAGCCACCGCGGCCAGGCCCGCCGTCCTGCCTCGCAACCGGGTCCACATTCCCGCCACACCCCACCCATGACGTCTACAAGAGTTGCCGGAAGTAACTAATCCCTCGACAGAACGCCACGTCAACGGGCTGAAAGCGGACAACGCCGCGTCAAGTTCCGGAACGTTGTGTGACGAACGCTACGTTTACTGATGGTTGCACCAAGATCAGTTACGCTCTGATCTCATTTGTGACGCTTAAAGATCAACATCAACTGGACGGCCTCTGCGAGCGATCGCCCCAGCGGCAGCCCCAACCCCCGTGAACTGCTACTCCTCCGGTTCCGCGCTCGGTGCGACGGGGACCTTGTGGATCGGCGTGGCCGGTATGACGCTGGGCGCCCTCGCCACCATCGCCGGCATGTACGGGGTCGTCGTTTCCTCTCACGAGTCCCTGACCTGAGCCGGTACGGAGCCGCCCCCGCACTCGAACCACACGGTCTTGCCGCCCCCGGGGCCCGGCCCCACCCCCCACTTGTCGACCACCGCGTCCAGCAGCACCAGCCCCCGGCCGCACTCCGCGTCGTCGCTCACCCGCGCGGCCGGTACGGGCTGCCGAGGGCTGCCGTCCGCCACCTCCACCCGGACCCCGCGCCCGTCCCCGTCCCCGCCCCCTCCCCCGCCCATCTGCCGCAGCAACAGCAGCGTGCAGCGGCGGTCCGGGACATGGCGCACGACATTCGCCAGCAGCTCGGTCACACCGAGTTCCACCGCGTCGGCCAGTTCGGCCAGGTCCCACTCGCGCAGGTACGAACGGACGATGCGCCGGACGTGCCGGGCCGAGTGGGCACCGGCCGTGAAGCTCATCCGGTACTGGTTCGCGCAGTGGCCCACGAGGACGGAGGGAAAGTATTCGTTCACGGCACGAGCCTGACGTCGGTCGACTACCGTGGGCTACCGGATGGATACAACCGGTGCCGCGGTGGACCGAGTTGTGTGCGAAGGGGGCTCTGCGTGACTCACATCAACGTCCTGGACCCGGGCGCCTCGCCGCTCGACTACTACGGCTTCGAGCTGCGCCGCCACCGGGAGGCGGCCGGGCTCACCCAACGGCAGCTCGGGGACATCGTCAACTACACCGGCTCGCTGGTGGGGCAGATCGAGACGGCGCGGAAGGTTCCGACGCCGGAGTTCAGTGAGCGGGTCGACGCGGCGCTGGGCACGGGCGGGCTGTTGTCCCGGCTCGTCGACCTGGTGATGCGCAGTCAGGTACCGGCTTGGTTCCAACAGGTGGCCGAGTTGGAGGTCCGGGCCACCGAGATCTACTCGTTCGACACGCACATGGTTCACGGTCTCCTGCAGACCGAAGCCTACGCGCGCGCCGTCCTCGGCGTGCTGGACCAGAGCAACCTCGACGATCGGACCTCGGTGCGGATCGCGCGTCAGAAGATCTTCGAGAAGGACGAGCCGCCGGTCTTCTGGGCCGTGCTCGGCGAATGCGCGCTGCGCCAGGAGATGGGCGGCCGGGAGACCATGCGGGAGCAACTGGCCCACCTGTTGGCCCTCGAAACCAACCCGCGGGTCAACGTCCAGATCCTGCCCTACTCAGCGGGCGCGCACGCGGGACTCCAGGGCTCGTTCGACATCTACCGCTTCGCGGGCGACCCGCCCATCATCTACACCGAGGGGTACGGCAGCGGGCATCCGACCGCCAACCCGAACACCGTCAAGGACTGCTCACTCCGATACGATCATCTCCAGGCATCCGCACTCTCCCTCAGAGACTCGGCGGGGCTGATCCGGCGCTTGATGGAGGAACGCTATGGAGAGCAACGCGACTCTGACGGGGATCCGGTGGCGTAGGTCCAGCTACAGCGGCGACCAAGGCGGCCAGTGCGTGGAGTGCGCCCCGACCGGCCGACTGACCTGGCGCAAGTCGTCGTACAGCGGCGACCAGGGCGGCAACTGCCTCGAAGTCGCCGCCCTGCCGACTCGCCACGCCGCCGTCGCCGTGCGCGACTCGAAGACCCCGGCGGGCCCGGTCCTCACCCTCGCCCCCGCCGCCTTCGCCAGCTTCGTCGACTGGGCCCGCGCCGCCGACAAGTGACGCGCCGGCGTGCGCAATTGCGCCAACCATGAGCCGATCCCTGTACCTCGTGATCACCGTATGCCTACAGTGTGTGCGCCTCAGGCACTCACATCAGGCCATCCCTGACACACGACCGCGGCGGGCACGCATCACCTCTGCCCGACCGGCGCCGGTCGAGCGCGGCCTCACTCGGGCTCGGGTGGCGGCGCCCTCCGACCGAGAGGAAGCCGGCCCATGGCTGACGAGATGGTGCGCGCAGCGCAGCAGTTCATCAACACCACGTATGACAACGGTGCCACACTGGGCATATCGCGGCTCGACGAGAACGGCCAGACGAGCTGGACCGTGATGTACGCCCTGACCCGGGCGCTCCAGTACGAACTGGGCATCTCCGGCCTGTCGAACAACTTCGGGCCCGGGACGCTTTCCACGCTCCAGTCGAAGTACCCGAACATCCACGCCTCGGGCGCCCCCGAGAACATCGTCCGGATCGTGCAGGCCGGTCTGTACTGCAAGGGGTACGACGGCGGCGGAATCGACGGCACGTACAGCGAACGGGTCCAGGCCTCGGTGCTCTCGCTGAAGTCGGACATGGGTGTCGACTTCGCCTACCCCGGCGGCGACGTGGTCCCGAAGGTCTTCAAGGGCCTGCTGAACATGGACCCGTACGTCACCGTCAACGGCGGCTCCGAGCAGATCAGGGCCGTCCAGCAGTGGATGAACGGCGAGTTCGTCAACCGCCGCGACTTCTACATCGTCCCCTGCGACGGGCACCACTCCAGGACCGTCGCCACGGCCATGCTCTACGCGGTCCAGTACACGATCGGCATGGCCGACGGCGTCGCCAACGGCAACTTCGGCCCCGGCACCAAGGCCGGTATCAAGGCGCACACCCTGTCGGTGGGTTCGTCGGGCACCTGGGTGCAGCTGTTCAGTGCCGGCATGCTGCTCAACCAGCGGGCCGTGTCGTTCGGCGGCACCTTCACCTCCGCCCTGGCCGACGCGGTCCGCTCGTTCCAGTCGTTCGCCAGGCTCCCGGTGACGGGGCAGGGCGACTTCTCCACCTGGGCCTCGCTGCTGGTGTCCTACGGCGACCAGGACCGCGAGGGTTCCGCCTGCGACGGCGTCACCCGGGTCACCCCCGACCGGGCCAGGGCCCTCAAGGCGGAGGGGATCACCGTCATCGGGCGCTACCTCACCAACCCCGTACCGGGCGGCGGCGCGGTGCCCGAGAAGGAGATCCAGTCCGGGGAACTGCAGACCATCGCCGACGAGGGCATGCGCTGCTTTCCCATCTACCAGACCTTCGGACGGGGCGCGAGCGACTTCAGCTACCCGCTGGGGCGCGCCGCGGGCCAGGCCGCGATCAACGCCGCCCTGGACCACGGGTTCAAGTCCGGAACCAGGATCTTCTTCGCCGTCGACTTCGACGCGTACGACTACGAGGTCACCGACAGCGTCCTGCCGCACTTCAAGGGCATCGAGGACGCGATGCGCGACGACGGCAACCGGTACACGGTCGGCGTCTACGGCCCGCGCAACGTGTGCACCCGCGTCTCCGACGCCGGCCACGCCTCGGCGTCGTTCGTCTCCGACATGTCCTCCGGGTTCTCCGGCAACTTCGGCTACCCGCTGCCCGCGAACTGGGCCTACGACCAGATCGTCACCAAGACCGTCGGCTCCGGCAGCGGAGCGATCAACATCGACGTCAACATCGCCTCCGGACGGGACAGCGGCCAGGGGTCGTTCGACGCTCCCCGCGCCGTCAAGCCCGACACCCGTCTCAGCCCCGACGTCACCACGGCCATGGAGACCGACGTCGGCAAGTACATGGAGTCCCTCGGCTTTCCCCTCGACGGGGGCCTGCGGTCCTACCAGCACTGGAAGTGCTTCGAGCGGACCGTCACCGCGCACGACGACCTGATCACGGAGTTGTCGAACCGGCACAACATGCGCAAGGCGCTGATCCAGACCACCGCCTACTGGGAGATGCGGCACATCTCCCCGGACGACGAGGCGGCCTGGGCCGCGGTCATCCTGGCCTTCAACACGACCCGGCAGTACATCAGGGACACCTCCACCGGCATCGCCAAGCAGCGCGCCGTCACCCTCATCGGTGCCTGGAACCACGCGCTCGACAAGGGGTACGGATCGGGTCAGCCGCGCCGGGACGTGTCCGTCGACGAGGACAAGTACAACGCGTGGAAGCAGGCGTACGACAGCGAGACGTACGCCCTCACCAGCGTCGCGCTGATCCACCGCTGGGACATCGACGGCAAGCCCGGCGGTGACGACGACTCGCCGGCCCTGCGCCAGCCCACCCTGAACTACACGGACCAGGAGATCTACGAGGTCCTGCGCCGCTACCAGGGCCCCGGCGACGTCGCCTACGAGGAGGCCAAGAAGAGGATGGGGCTCTACTACGTGATGGAGAAGTACAACTCCATCTCCCGCAACCTCTGACAGGAGTACGGCACATGTCAGGCGACGAACCCTACGCCGAGCACGAGGGTGCCATCCTGCTGCTGCTGATCCTGGCCGGTGTCACCGCCGTGGTGTGGCTCACCGTGCGGGTGGTCACCGGCCTGGTGCGCGCCCGCCGGAACGGCACGACGCTCCTCGGTCCTGCGACCGCGCTGGCGTGGGACGCGACGGTCGGCATGTACACCTGGGGGCTCCTCCACCTGTTCTTCCTCGACGACCACGCCCAGGCCGAGGCCTGCGCAAAGGCCGTCGACGGCAGGGTCACCGGGTACGCACCGACCTTCGTGCCGCTGCACTTCGGGTGCCGGACCGGTGACGGGCGGGTGACCGAGGCGGTCATCCCGTCCTACCTCAACCCCGCGACCCTCCTGCTCGGAATCTGCGCGCTCGTCCTGACCTGGCTCGTCATCGCACACCACAAGAAGGGCACCCACACGTGACCACCCCCCTGTCCCGCCGACACGTCCTGCGCCGTGCCGCCTTCCTGGCCGCGGGCACCGTCGTCGGCACCCAGTTGCTCTCCTCCCCCGCCCTCGCGCAGCCGGCGGGCCCGGAGCCCGACAAGCTCCGCGAGTCGGTACGGAAGGCGCAGGAGCGCAACAAGCGCGTTCTGAGCGGCGTCCCGTCGCGGAACGGATGGGAGATGGAGAAGACCGCGGACAACCGCGGTCACGTCTACACCAGACCCGTACCGGGCCTTCCGGTCGACGGTGTCCGGGTCCGCATGGGAGACGTCGAGACCGTGCTGGTCCATGTGATCCGCCGTTTCCACTACGAGGTGGACGAACTGCGCCAGGGGGACGTGACCGGCTGGCGCCACCCCTCCGGGGTCCGCAAGGGCATGGCCGAGTCGAACCAGGCGTCCGGTACGGCGGTGCAGATCCGGCCGGGTTCCTACCCGTCCGGGGTGCGGGGCGGCTTCTTCCCGCAGCAGTTGGCGGCGATCCGGGACATCCTCTCCGAGTGCGGGGGTGTGGTCCGCTGGGGCGGCGACGACAAGCACCCGGACGAGGCGCTGTTCTACATCGACGTCAAGCCCGGTGACGACAGGCTGCCGAAGCTCGCCGAGAAGATCGTGGAATGGGACTGGACCCCCGGCAAGGGAGCCGGTTCCGGCACCGTCTGAGCTAGGCGCGGCGTTCGGGCCGGGGCCCGGTCAACGTTTCTGTTCGATTTCTCGTCTACGCACGTGCCCTCATGACGTGCACACCTGACGACACCGAACGGAACCCCCGACCGTGGCCCCTGCCGAACTCACCCTCCTCAGACCCGAACAGCACCGGGAGAGACGCCCGGCCGACGCCCTGCGCGCCTTCGGGCACCGGCATCGCGTCCCGTTGCTCGCCACGCTGCCCACCGTGCCGCTGTACGCGGTGTGGTGGGCGTTTCTCGCCACCGGCGGCGGCGACCTCGCCGCCCAGGAGGCGTGGGCCGGCTTCGCGTCGCGGCACGGGGGTTCGGCGTACGGGCTGTTCTGGTACGGCGGCACGCACACCGCCAACTACAGCGTCGTCTCGCCGTACTTGATGGCCGTGCTCGGCGTGCGCACCGTCAGCGTGGTGTCGGGGCTGGCCGCCTCCTGGCTCGCGGCCGTGCTGATCGTGCGGGGCGGGGTGCGCCGGCCCGTGTGGCCCGCGCTGCTCGCCTCGCTCGCGCTGTGGTGCGACGTCGCCTCGGGGCGGGCCACGTTCGCCCTCGGGGTCGCTTTCGCGCTGGCGGCCTGTGTGCCGCTCGTGCGGGAGCGGCGGCTGTATCTCGCCGCGGGGTACGCCGTGTTGGCCACGATGGCCTCGCCGGTGGCCGGGCTGTTCCTGGCCGTCGTGGGGGCCGCGTTCCTGCTCGTCCGGGATGGGGGACGCGCCCTCGTGCTTCTCATACCCCCGGCCGCCGTCGTCGGGCTGACGACGCTGCTGTTCCCCTTCACGGGGGAGCAGCCGATGCCGGCGGTCCGCCTGTGGCCGCCGGTCGTGCTCGGCCTCGCCGTCACCGTGCTGGCCCCTCGTACCTGGCGGGTCGCCCGGCGGGGCGGGGCCGTCTACGCGTCCGGGACCGTGCTGACGTATCTCGTCGCCTCGCCGGTCGGCACGAACGTCGAGCGCTTCGCCGAGCTGTTCGCACCCGCCGTGCTGCTGGCCGCTCTGCTCTCCGTCCCTCGCCCGGTCCCCGCGACCGGGCCGCGGCGGCTGCTGCCGGGACTGCTGCCGGGGCGACTGCTGCCGGGGCTGCTGGCCGTCGCGCTCGTCTACTCCGTGGGGTGGGTGGGGAAGAAGACCGTCGACGATCTGAGGGTGTCCACCGTCGTGCCGGCCTGGGCCGCCGAAACGGACGGTGTCGTGGACGCGCTGGAGGGGCTCGGCGCCGACCGCACGCGGGTGGAGGTGGTGCCCGCCCGCAACCACCGCGAAGCCTCCGCACTCGCCCCGCACGTCAACATGGCCCGCGGCTGGAACCGGCAGCTCGACGTGGAACGCGGGCGCCTCTTCTACGACGGCACCTTCTCCGCGGCCACCTACCGGGACTGGCTGGACCGCTGGGCGGTCGGCTTCGTCGTCCTCCCGCTCGGCAGGCCGGACGGCCCCGCGGCGGCCGAGGCGGCGCTCGTGCGGGACCCGGAGCTGCGGCCCGAGTGGCTCGAGCCCGTCTGGCAGGACCCGCACTGGAGGGTCTACCGGGTGCGGGACGCCGTACCGCTCGTCGCCGCGCCCGGCACCGTCGTGTCCACCACCGGTGCCGAACTGGTGCTGCGTGTGGAACGGCCCGGCGCGGTGACCGTGCGGGTCGCCTGGTCGCCGTGGCTGCGCAGCGACGGCGGGTGCCTGGCACGGGACGGCGAGTTCACCCGGCTGACCGTCCGGGCGCCGGGCGAGTACCGGCTCAGCTCCCGGTACGGTCCTTCGCCGGGCCCGGGGGACGGCTGCTGAGGCCTGCGGCGGGCGGGGCGGTGTCCCGCGCCGGGGGCGGGGCGGGGACGGCGGCGCCCTTGACGGAGACCGGAGCCGGGGGTCCGTCGGCGTCGGCCGCGGCCGTGACCGTCCGGGCCCTCGGCCCCTGGAACCAGTACGTCAGTCCGAAGCCCGCCGCGACCACGGCGGCGCCGCCCACCGCGTCCAGGACCCAGTGGTTGCCGGTCGCCACGATCGCCGAGACGGTGAAGAGCGGGTGGAGCAGCCCCAGGGCCCTCATCCACACCCTCGGCGCGATGACCGCGATCACCACCCCGCACCACAGCGACCAGCCGAAGTGCAGCGACGGCATCGCCGCGTACTGGTTGGTGAGGTGCGTCAGCGTGCCGTAGTCCGGCTTCGTGAAGTCCTGCACGCCGTGCACCGTGTCGATGATCCCGAGGCCCGGCATGAGCCGCGGCGGGGCCAGCGGGTAGAGCCAGAAGCCGACCAGGGCCAGCAGCGTGGCGAAGCCCAGGGAGGCGCGGGCCCAGCGGTAGTCGACCGGGCGGCGCCAGTACAGGAGGCCGAGGACGGTCAGCGGGACGACGAAGTGGAACGACGTGTAGTAGAAGTCGAAGAAGTCCCGCAGCCAGCCGACCTTGACCACCGCGTGGTTGATCGCGTGCTCGATGTCGATGTGCAGGAAGCGCTCGACGTCGTGGATCTGCGCGCCGTGCTCCTCGGCGCGGGCGCGGCCCGCCGAGTTGCTGCCGCCGGTCGCCGCGAGGCGGACCCGGGAGTAGGCGGCGTAGGTGACCCGGATGAGGAGCAGCTCCAGGAGCAGGTTGGGGCGGGTGAGGACCCGGCGCAGGAACGGCAGCAGCGGGACGTGCCTGAAGCGGGTCGGGACCGGCGGCGCGGTACGTGTCGGGACCGGCGCGTCGAAGTACGGCGAGGTGCGCGGCAGGAAGGGCACGGCGACGGCCGCGGCCAGCGCGGCGAGCAGGACGACGTTGTCGCGCAGCGGGTAAAGGGCCGCCATGTTCGGCAGCATCATCTTCGCGGGCAGCGTCATCACCAGGACGACGGCGACCGGCCACACGTACCGGTCGGAGGCCCGTTTGCCGACCCGGCCGACGACCGCGGGCAGCACCCACAGCAGCTGGTGCTGCCAGGTGGCCGGGGAGACGGCCACGGCCGCGCAGCCGGTGACGGCGACCGCGAGGAGCAGCTGGCCGTCGCGGGCGTAGCGCACGGCGCGGCGCAGGGCGAGGACGGCGACGGCGGCGCCGAGGGTGAGGAAGAGGGTGATCTCCAGGGGGCCGTTCAGGCCGAGGCGGAGCAGGGCGCCGTGCAGCGACTGGTTGGCGAGGTCGTCGGCCTCGCCGCCCAGGCCCACGCCGGCCATGTGGTGGACCCAGTACGTGTACGAGTCCTGCGCCATGGCGGCCCAGGCGACGGCCGTGCAGGCGACGAACGTGATCCCGGTCGACACGGCCGCGCGTCCGCGGTCGGTGAACCACAGCAGCGGGACGAAGAGGAGGACGGTCGGCTGGAAGGCGGCGGCGACGCCGATCAGCACGCCGCCCACCCGGTCGCCCTGGGCGCCGCGCACGGCGAAGCAGCCCAGCAGGACGAGGAGGACCGGGATGATGCTGGTCTGGCCGAGCCACAGCGCGTTGCGCACCGGGAGCGACAGCATCAGCAGGCTGATGGCGACCGGCGCCGCCAGCAGCGCCGTACGGCGTCCGACCGGCCGGGGCAGGGCGCGGGCGGCGACCAGGCCGAGGGCCACGACCAGCAGCAGCGAGCCGAAGGTCCAGCCCCAGCCGAGGGCCTGCTCGGCGGCGCGCGTGAAGGGTTTGAGGACGAGGCCGACGAAGGGGGTGCCGGTGAACCGCGTGGAGTCGTAGAGGGACCCCTCCACGTGCAGGACGCCGTGCTCGCCGACCCAGGTCTCCAGGTCCGTCAGGCGTTCTCCGCGCGGGGTGCCGAGGACCGAGGCCACCTGTCGTACGGCCAGGACGGCGGCGACCAGCCACAGGCCCAGGCGTGCGACGCGCAGCCGTGCTCTGGCCGAGTCGGCGTCCGGGGCTCCGAAGGGCTCCGCCGGTCGCCCACTGTGCTCCGCATTCGCCACGCCTCGTCGGCCTCCCGCCCCGTTCGTGCCGTACGCACCGCGCTCGTGTACGCGGTGTGTCGTTCTCGCGAACCCTATGAGGCTCGCACCACCCCCGGGAGGAGACGCAGGCGGCCCCGCTCCGCCTGACAGCCGCCCGCGATCGTTCGGACGACGATAGTGCGGGGGTGCCGTGGGCGCCTCCCGTGAGAGCGAGAAGGACCACAGGTCACGGGGCCGGGAACGCCGCACGTCGCACCGGATCTGCCTGCGTGTACGTCATTTGGCGCACTGCGCAACGGAAAGCATACCGGGCGTAAACGGAGCATCAGCACCTATGGCCGGTTTTCCGCCCGCGACCGAGTGCCGCAGGTTCTTTCCCGGCCCGGCGGCAGTGCCGCCGTGCGGGTCGTGGCGACTCCGTCCCCGTCCCCGTCCCAGTCCCAGTCCCCGTCCCCGTCCCCGTCCTTGCCGGGAGCGGGCGGGCTCCGTTCCCCACGCGGATGCGGTACGGCTCGCCGTCCACCGGCCTCCACACCGCGGTGTCCCCGTCCGGCGGGACGGCGCCGCCGGTGATGCCGGCGCCGATCGGGGCGACGGGCAGCATGATGACGCCCGCGTACACATGACGGCCGCGGCCGTGGTCGGTGGCGTGGCGGTGTGGTTGACGACGGGGCCGGCCGGGCGTCCGCTGCCGGAGCCGGGGGCCGGGGCGGGGCGGGGCCCGGGGGCCGGGGCGGGGCGGGGCCCGGGGGCCGGGGCGGGGGTCGGGGGCCGGAACACGCCTCCGAGAAAGAACTGCGGTGCCCGCACCTCCGCGTCTATATTCGTTAGCGCAACTACTTAGAAGCGCTAAGTAGACCGACGGGAAGACACGGGGTGCGCACCGGCATGAACGAGTCGCGGTTCTGGGACGACGTCGACACCTACTTCACCACCCACCTCGCGCCCGACGACGCCGCGCTGGAGGCCGCCCGCGAGGAGAGCGACGCCGCCGGGCTGCCGCCGGTGAACGTCACCGCCACGCAGGGCAAGCTCCTCCAGCTCCTCGCCCAGGTCCAGGGCGCCCGCACCATCCTGGAGATCGGCACCCTCGGCGGCTACAGCACCATCTGGCTGGCCCGCGCCCTGCCCGCCGACGGCCGCCTGGTCACGCTGGAGTACAGCGGCCGGCACGCGGAGGTCGCCACCCGCAACATCGCCCGCGCCGGCCTCGGCTCCCTCGTCGACGTGCGCGTGGGCCCGGCCCTGGAGTCGCTGCCGAAGCTCGCCGACGAGAACCCGCCGCCCTTCGACCTGGTCTTCATCGACGCCGACAAGGGCAACAACCCGGGCTACCTCGAGTGGGCCATGAGACTCACCAGCACCGGCAGCCTGATCGTCATCGACAACGTGGTCCGCGGCGGCCGCGTGGCCGACGCCGCCGACACCGGCGACGACGTACGCGGCACCCGCGCCGCCCTGGAACTGATCGGCAGCCACCCGCGGCTCAGCGGCACCGCGGTCCAGACGGTCGGCAGCAAGGGGTACGACGGGTTCGCACTGGCACGCGTACTGGCCTGAGCGCCGGCCGGTGTGCCGGGCGCCGTGCCCGGTGTCGTCCGCGGCGCATGGCTCGCCGCCCTACACCTCGTGGTAGAAGCCGACGTTGACGCTGCGCGGCTCCGCGCGGTCCTGGACCACGACCTCGCCGCTGCCGCCCGCGGGCAGCGGCACGGTGTCGCCGTACGCCAGCGCCTGCGAGTGCGGGCCGACGGTGAGCCGGACCTCGGAGGAGGGGTCCGGCTGGGAGCCGCGCAGCCAGGTCAGACTCCACACGCCGGCCGGGCCGCAGCGGAACTCCAGGTGGACCCGCGAGACGAACAGCCAGTCGTCCGGCGTCGACAGCCGGCACACGGACTTGTCCCGGCCCACCCGCAGTACCGCTTCCGGCTCGCTGGGCGCGTCGGCCATCTGCATCCCGGCCGTGGCACCCGCGTCGGCCGCGGTGACGGCGGCCATGGTGAGTTCGAGCACGTGCGCTCCTTCGCAGACCTCAGGACGTCCGTCCGTGGCTTGTCGCCGCCGCATGATAGATCGGGTGTCGCCGCGGTGTCCGGCACAATGGGTTCATGACCGAGCGAAAGCCACCTGGCGTCGACTTCGAGTCCTGGGTCGACAAACAGATTCGAGACGCGGACGCGCGCGGCGAGTTCGCCGAGCTGCCCGGCGTGGGCAAGCCACTGCCCGGCGAGATGGACGGCACCTACGACGAAATGTGGTGGGTCAAGCGGAAGATGGCCCGCGAGGGCTTCTCCGTACTGCCGCCCACGCTGGCCCTGCGCAAGGAGGCGGAGGACGCCCTGGAGGCGGCGGCGAAGGCACCGTCGGAGCGGGTGGTCCGCCGTATCGTCGAGGAGATCAACGTCAAGATCCGCGACGTCATGTTCAAGCCGCCGCCCGGCCCCCCGCTGGGTCTGAAGCCCTACGACGTCGAAGAGGTCGTACGGCAGTGGCGGGAGGGCCGGGCGGAGCGGTGAAGCCCGTCGTCACAGGCGCATCAGGCGGTCCGCCAGCTCGCGGTAGTCCCGCAGGGCCAGGCGGAGTTGTTCGGTGTCCGTACTGACGGCGCCGCTGTCCTCTCCGGTGTCCTGCCAGGACGTGCGCAGGGTCCGGCGGCGGTGCGTCACGGCGTCCGTGAAACGGGCGGTGATCTCCTCCAGGACCCGGTCGGCCTCCTCGACGGAGGCGCGCGGCGCGTCGACGAATCCGGCCACCGCCTGGTGCAGCCGCTGACCGAGCTTGTCCCATTCCTCGTGCGGGAGCAGCTCGCTCCCCGGGGTGGCGGCCGTGGCCGCGGTGCCCTTGGTCCGCGGGCCGGACGCGGGTTCGGCGGCGTCCGACAGGCGGCCGGAGCGGGCCTCGGGTGCCGGGGGCGCGCCGGCCGTACGGTCCGTGCCCGGGACGGTCTCGCCGCGGGCCTCGGACACCGGGGGCGTACCGGCCGTACGGTCCGTGCCCGGCGCGGTCTCGCCGCGGGCGTCGGGGGTCTGCCTGTCACGCTCGACGGGGATGCCGCCGGGCTGCCGGGTCACCTCGGACATGTGCCTCAACTCTCCTTCGGCTGGCGCTTGTTGAGCGACCAGGTGCGGTGCTCGCGGGCGGGTTCCTGTGCGTCGCCGTCGGCCCCGGGACGGTGCCGGGCGCCGTCGTGGCGGGCCGGGCGCACCAGAGCCTCGAACAGCGCGCGGGCCCCGACCATTGACTCGCGCATCTCCTCCGTGCCCGTGCCGCCCTCAGCCGCGTCGTCCACGCGCGCGTGCGTCACGCGGTGCACGCGGCGGTAGCCCTCGACGTGGTGGGCGTGGTGCACGGACAGCGCCGTGAGCTGCTCCTCGTACTGTCCGCCGTCGGGGAAGCCCCGGGCGCCGGCGAGTTCCGCGAGCAGCCGGTCCGCCTCGGCGACCGCCTCGCGCGGGGAGTCGACGAAGCGCTCCTGGGCCGCGGTCCAGCGCGCCTCGAAGCGCTCGCGCTCGGCGGGCTCCAGGGGCCGTTCGCGCAGCGACCCGTGCCGCCGCACTCGTTCGGCCAGTTCGCGCTCGGCGGCCTTGGTGTCGCCGTCGTGCCGGGCCACGGCCAGGTCGTACTCGGGCCCGAAGCGGCGCTTCAGGCTTCCGCCGTGCTGGGGGCCCCGAGCGCGAAGGGCGAGAACGGCCGCGACGACGAGCACGGCCGCCACGATCACGATCAAAGCGATGATCACGCCTGTGGACATGAGTGCCTTCCGGGTTTTCGACCCGGCCTCCGAACGGGCCGGTTCGCCGTTCGGGTTGCCCCGGAGTCCGCGCTCAAACGGCGTACAGCGCGCGCCGACGGCCTATCGGTGGGAAAATACGCACTCGTCCGTCCAGGCGCCGGGCCGGGATCCACCCCGGCGGGACTCAGCCGACCGGTGCCGTCGCGCGTCCCTCGCGCCCTGCGTGCCCCTCGTGCGGGCGTTCGCGCACCGAGCCGCACAGTTCACCGGTCAGCTCCCTCACGAGCCGCACCAGGTCGGTCGGGCGGTCCGGACCCCACCAGTCGCCGAGCAGTTCGGCGAGCGATTCCTCCCGGGCCAGCGCCAGCCGCCCGGCGACCTCGCGGCCCCGGCCGGTGAGGACCAGGTCGGGGCCCTCACGGACGGCAAGGTGCCGTTCCTCCACCTGGCGGGCGGCCGCCATCACGGTGGCCAGGGGGACGGGGCTGCGCTCCGCGAGCTGGGCCGGCTCGACCCGGCCGTACTTCCTGACCCGCAGCAGTATCCAGCTGGACGCCGGCAGCAGATCGTAGCCCGCCCGTACGGTGATCCTGCGGTAGATCTCCCGGCGGCCCTCCCGGGTGCCGAGTACCGACAGGGCGCGGCACACCTCGTCGTGCGAGGACCGTTCCACCGGGTTGCTGGCGAGGGTCTGCGTGGCGTCCGGCGCCGTGACCGAGCCGCGCAGCCGGTCCTCCTTCAGGAACCAGGCCAGGAAGAAGGCGACGAGGGCGACAGGGGCGGCGTACAGGAAGACGTCGGTGATGGAGGAGGCGTAGGCGTGGATCGCCCCGGGGCGCAGCGCGGGCGGCAGGGCGCCGATGCCGCGCGGGTCGGCCTTGAGGGTGTCCACGGAGACGCCGGGCGGCAGGGCGGCCCCCCGGAAGGCGTCCGCGAGCTGCCCGCCGAGACGGCTCGCGAAGATCGTGCCGAAGATGGCCACGCCGAACGACGCGCCGATGGACCGGAAGAAGGTCGCGCCGGAGGTGGCGACGCCCAGGTCCTCGTAGGCCACGGCGTTCTGCACGATGAGGACGAGGACCTGCATCACCAGGCCGAGGCCCAGGCCGAAGACGAAGAAGTAGGCGCTCATCTCGGCCGTGGCGCTGTTCTCGTCGAGCTGGTGCAGCAGGAGCAGCCCGAGGGTGGTGACGGCGGTGCCCGCGACGGGGAACACCTTCCAGCGGCCGGTACGGCTGACGATCTGCCCGGAGACGGTCGACGACAGCAGCAGGCCGAACACCATCGGCAGCATGTACACACCGGACATGGTGGGGGTGACGCCGCGGACGACCTGGAGGAACGTCGGCAGGTACGTCATCGCGCCGAACATCGCGAAGCCGATGACGAAGCTGATGACGGCGGAGAGCGTGAAGGTGCGGACGCGGAAGAGTTCGAGGGGCAGGACGGGCTCGGCCGCCCGGCGTTCCACGGTCACGAAGAGGGCGGCCAGAACGACCGCGAGCACCGCGAGCCCGATGATCTGCGGGGAGTCCCAGGCCCAGGTCGTGCCGCCGAGCGAGGCCACGAGGACCAGGCAGGTGGCGACGGAGGCGACGAGGAGGGTGCCGAGGTAGTCGATGACGTGCCGGGCGGCCCGGCGCGGGATGTGCAGGACCGCCGCGATCACGGCGAGCGCGACGATGCCGATGGGCAGGTTGATGTAGAAGACCCAGCGCCAGCTGAGGTGCTCGGTGAAGACTCCGCCGAGCAGCGGCCCGAGCACGCTGGTAGCGCCGAAGACCGCGCCGAACAGCCCCTGGTAGCGGCCGCGTTCGCGGGGCGGTACGAGGTCGCCGACGATCGCCATCGACAGCACCATCAGCCCGCCGCCGCCCAGGCCCTGCAGGGCGCGGAAGGCGATCAGCTCGGACATGCTCTGCGCGATGCCGCACAGCGCGGAACCGACCAGGAAGATCCCGATCGCCAGCTGGAAGAGCCTCTTGCGTCCGTACTGGTCGCCGAGCTTGCCCCACAGCGGGGTCGCGGCGGTCGCCGCCAGCAGATAGGCGGTGACCACCCAGGACAGGTGCTCGAGGCCGCCCAGATCGCTGACGATGGTCGGCAGCGCCGTCGACACGATGGTCTGGTCGAGCGCGGCGAGCAGCATCCCGAGGAGCAGGGCTCCGATGGAGACGAGTACGCCGCTGGAGACCTGCTCCCGCTCCCCCGGTGCCGCGGACCGCGCCGGGTCGTTCGCCTCGCGCACCTCTCCGGCCATGTGCCCTCCACAGGTGTCTCGTGCGGTCGCGCACGTCCATCCTGGTCGGTGTGACCGGATTCGGCCGTTTCAGTCCTGCGGAAGACCGCCTTCCGGGGGGCGTGTGCGCGGAAGTGTGGAGCAGATCTGCATACTCTCTGGAGTTCGCGAGGGGAGTTCGCGAGGGGAGTTCCCCGAGGGGAGGGACGAACGCGTGGAGCAGCAGAAGGAACCGCCGCAGGAGCGGCCCGGAGGTACCGAGTGCCCGGAGTGCGGCACGCCCAGAGCGGCGGACAACACGCCGTCCTGCGCCTGCGGAACCCGGGCGTCCGACGCGCTGCGCGACGCGCGTACGGCCCAGGTGGCAGCGGCGGAGGATTTCGATCCGCTGCGCATACGGCCGTACGTCGAACTGGACGGGACGGCCGGGGACCCTCGGGAGGCGGCGGGCTCGTCGGGTTCGCCCGGCGGGCGCCCGGTCGCACCCCCGTCCGACGGGGCGGCTCCCACTCCCGCGGGGGCGGGGGCGGGGGCGCGAGCGAGGGCGGAGCCGGGAGAGGGGCCTGGCACACCCACGTCCGACCCGGACGCCACCATGACGCTGCGCGCCGTCGATGCCGGTGCCGCCCCTGGAGCCGGTGCCGGTGTTGCAGGTGCTGCCGGAGCCGGTGCCGGTGCCGGTCCTGAAAGTACTGCCGGACCCGGAGCCGGTGCCGGTGCCGGTCCTGAAAGTACTGCCGGACCCGGACCCGGAGCCGGTGCCGGTCCTGAAAGTACTGCCGGACCCGGAGCCGGTGCCGGTGCCGGTCCGTCCGCGGCGGCGCCCGGCGCGGGCACGGCGGCGGCCCCCGCACTGCCGGCACCCCTGACCCCCTCGCCCGGCTCACCCGGCACGCACGACCTCCGCCTGTTCGAGACCTCGGCCACCACGCGCCCGCCGACCGTGGGCCCCGGCACGGGCGGCGGGCGCGGCCCGGACCGTGCGGACGGCGGCGGACGGACACCGCGCAGGCGGCACAAGGGCGTACTGCTCAGCGTCACGGGCGCGCTCGTGGTCGTGGCGGGCGCTGCGGGGTACGCGAGCGGGCTGTTCTCCTACGAGACCCCGTCGCGGGACGGGGCACTGCCGGACGAGGTCCGGGCCGGGGTGCCGGACGCGTCGGCCGGCGAGGCCGCGCCGAGCGCCGGACCGAGCGCGCCCTCCGCCTCGCCGGTCCTCTCGGCGTCCGCCTCCCCTTCCCCCTCCGCCTCCCTCTCCGCGTCGGCGTCCGCGAGCGTCTCGGCCTCGCCGTCCCCGTCGGCGCCGAGTGCCTCGCCCACGCCGTCCCGGTCGGCCGAACCGACGCGGACCACGACCGCACCGGCCGACGACGCCCCGCGGGAGCCCGAGGACGACGACCGCGACCTCGGCGGCAGTCCCGAGCTGCACCCCGGCGACCGCGGCCCGGAGGTCGCCGAACTGCAGCAGCGTCTGAATGAGGCGCACTTCTACACGGGCGACATCGACGGAACCTACGACCACCGGGTCGAGGACTCGGTCCGCACCTACCAGTGGTGGCGCGGCATCCACTCCGACGAATCCGGCGTCTACGGACCGGACACCCGGCGCAGGCTGGAGTCGGAGACGCGGGAGCCGTAGAACCCGCCGACGGACGGTGCCGCGGCCGCGGGGCCGTGGAGCCTGTCCGGCAGACCATGTCGCAGACGCGGGGCCCGGCACGTCTCCGCTGCCTCGAACGCCGACGTCGGCGCCGGCCGCCGTCTCGCCCACGCCGGCTTCACCCGCGCGGCAGGGCCCCATCGCGTCGACGCGCTCCTCCACCTCGCGCGTGGACGCACCGGGCCGGACCCCGCTCACCGGGGCCGGTCAGGCGCCGTCGCTCTCCCCCGACCCGATCCGTCGCCGGACAGGCCCCGGCGGCCGTCAGCCGATGTGCAGGCTCAGGGTGCCGTCCGGATCGGCCTCCACCCGCACCCGCGTCAGGTCCTCCACGACCACGTCCGGCCCGTGGAACCCGGCACGCGGTCCGACCCCCACCACCCGCATCCCGGCGGCGCGCGCGGCCGTGATCCCGGCCCCGGAGTCCTCGAAGGCGATGCAGTCGGCGGGGGCGACGCCCAGTTCGGCGGCGCCCTTGAGGAAGCCCTCCGGGTCGGGCTTGCTGGCACCGACCGACTCGGCGGTGACCCTGACGTGCGGCTGCGCGAGCCCGGCGGCGGCCATCCGGGCGGTGGACAGGGCCACGTCGGCCGAGGTCACCAGGGCGTGCGGAAGGCCGCGGAGCGAGGCGAGGAAGTCGGGCGCGCCGGGGATCGCGACGACGCCCTCGGTGTCGGCGGTCTCCTCGGCGAGCATGCGCGCGTTGTCGGCGTGGTTCCGCTCCATGGGCCGGTCCGGCAGCAGCAGGGCCATCGAGGCGTAGCCCTGCCGCCCGTGGACGACCTTCATGACCTCGTCGCCGTCGAGTCCGTGGCGGTCGGCCCAGCGCCGCCAGACGCGCTCCACGGCGGCGTCCGAGTTGACGAGGGTGCCGTCCATGTCGAGCAGCAGGGCACGGGCGGGCAGAACGGTGGTGGCGGTGGCCGTCATCGGCAGACTCCAAGGCGCGGGGAGGAAACACGGCGGCCCCGCGAGCCGGTCAGGGAGCACGGACGGGAGCCACTTTGTTCACCCACGGTACAAAACGGGCCGGGGATCGCGCCACCCGCCCGCCCGCATGTTCACGCGCCGTTCGGCTCGCGTCCCCGGCCCGCCGCCGCGCCGGCCGCGCTCAGCCGGCGATCGCCTCCCACAGGCTCCACACGCCGAGGCCCAGCATGAGCAGCGCCGCGACCTTCGTGATCAGCCGCAGCGGCACCCGCTTCATCAGGGCCTTTCCGCCGACGATGCCCAGCCCGGCCACCGCCCACAGCGCGAGCACCGCGCCGAGGCCGACGGAGAGCGGGTCGTCGTAGCGGGCCGCGAGGTTGGCCGTCATGATCTGCGTCAGGTCGCCGAACTCGGCGACCAGGATGAGCATGAATCCCGCTCCGGCGACCTTCCAGAAGGACTGGTCCTCCGGCTTGCGGACCTCCTCGTCCTCGTCGTCCTTCTTCATCAGCAGCACGGCGGCGCCGCCCAGGAAGAGCACACCGGTCAGCGCGTGCACGACCTGCTGGGGCAGCAGGGTCAGCACGCTTCCGGCCGCGACCGCGAGCACGACGTGCAGCAGGAAGGCGGCGGCCACGCCGGCGAAGACGTACGAGGCGCGGTAGCGGGTGCCGAGGACGAGGCCGGCGAGCGCGGTCTTGTCCGGCAGCTCGGCGAGGAAGACGACACCGAAGACGAGCGCCGTCACGGTCAGGCTGATCAAGGTTCCTCAATCGGTCGGGGCCGCCCCGCCGAGAGTGCTGGTTGCGCGGACTTCACGACTTCCGCGACGCAAGACACCCCGGCACGGCAGCACACGGATCCACCCCTGCCGTACGGCACGGGCGTGCACTGCTTGCCGAAGGTCTCGCTGGCCGGTCCCCGCGTGCGAGGCCTGCCTCCGGGCGCCGGCTCAGACGAGCTGAGCAGTATGTCGACGGTCCGGCGAAGAGCTACTCCCCTTCTGCGCCGTCCATAGTACGCGAGCCCGCGCGCGGCCCCGAGGGCCGAAAGTCCCGCCGCGCGTATAGACGTGCCATGCACACGTCACTAACTTCTTACCGACCGCACACCTGTGCGCCATGCGGCGTCGCGAGCATCCCCCTGCCCGCGTCCCAACACCCCACACCTCACAGGGAGTTCGCATGCCGAAGTTCTACGCGCGTCGACGACTCGGTCTGCTCACCGCGCTCACCGGGCTCATAGCCTCCGCCGGGCTCCTCGACGGCCCGGCCGCCTCCGCCGCCCTCCCCGCCCCGGTCAGCGCCGCCACCGCCCGCGCCTACCTCGCCTCCCTCACCGTGGCCACCGAGAACCGCACCGGCTACGACCGCGACCTCTTCCCGCACTGGATCACGCAGTCCGGCACCTGCAACACCCGCGAGACCGTCCTCAAGCGCGACGGCTCCGGCGTCGTCACCGACTCGTCCTGCGCGGCCACCAGGGGCAGCTGGTACTCCCCCTACGACGGCGCCAGCTGGTCCGCCGCCTCCGACCTCGACATCGACCACCTGGTCCCGCTCGCCGAGGCCTGGGACTCCGGGGCGGGCAGGTGGACCACCTCCCGCCGCCAGTCCTTCGCCAACGACCTGACCCGCCCCCAGCTCCTCGCGGTCACCGACAACGTCAACCAGTCCAAGGGCGACCAGGACCCGGCCACCTGGATGCCCTCGCGCAGCGCCTACCGCTGCACGTACGCCCGCGCCTGGGTGCAGGTGAAGTACTACTACGACCTCTCGGTCGACTCCGCCGAGAAGTCGGCCCTGCAGGGCTACCTCGCGAACTGCTGACGCCCCGTCCGGCAACTGTCCGGCGCGGAACCTCCCCACCGGCCTCCGTCGTTCCGTACCGTACGGGTCGACGGAGGAGAGGATCATCATGGCGGACCTGCGCCTGGGCCCACTGCTGAGGTACACCGACGGTGCGTGCGCGACCGTCTGGGTCGAGACGGCCCGCCCCTGCACCGCCGAGGTGCGCTGCGCCGACGGTGCCCGGGGCACGGCCCGTACCTTCCAGATCGCGGGCCACCACTACGCCCTGGTCCCGGTCAGCGGCCTGACCCCCGGTACGACCACGGAGTACGAGGTGCTCCTCGACGGGGCGAGCGTGTGGCCGCCGCCCGACTCGCCCTTCCCGCCCTCGGTGATCGCCACGCCCGCGGACGAGGACGGCGTGCGCATCGCCTTCGGCTCCTGCCGCTGGGCCGCACCGCCCGCCGGCGGGAAGGACCCGGTGGGCCCGGACGCGCTGGACACCCTCTCCGCCCGTATCGCGGGCGCCCCCGAGGGTGCGCGACCGGACGTACTGCTGCTGCTCGGGGACCAGGTCTACGCCGACGAGGTCTCCGACGCCACGCGCCGGTGGCTCGCCGGGCGCCGTGACCTGGACCGGCCTCCGGGCGACCAGGTCGCCGACTACGAGGAGTACACGCGCCTCTACGACGAGTCCTGGCTCGACCCCGAGGTGCGCTGGCTGCTGTCCACCGTGCCCAGCTGCATGATCTTCGACGACCACGACGTCATCGACGACTGGAACACCTCCGCCGCCTGGCTCGCCGACATGCGGGCCACCGACTGGTGGCAGGAGCGGCTGCTGAGCGGACTGATGTCCTACTGGGTGTACCAGCAGCTGGGCAACCTCTCCCCCGACGAGCTTGCCGCCGACCCGCTCTACGCGGCCGTCCGCGAGACCCCCGACGGCACCGCCGCCCTGCGCGCGTTCGCCACGCGGGCCGACACCGACCCGGACTCCGTCCGCTGGAGCTACCGGCGCGACTTCGGCCGCACCCGGGTGCTGATGGTGGACTCCCGCGCGGCCCGCGTCCTGGAGGAGGACGACCGCTCGATGCTCAACCCGGGCGAGGCCGCCTGGCTGCGCGAGCAGATCATGGAGGGACGGGACGAGGGCGGGCCCGAGGGCCAAGGCGACGGCGGACCGGAGGGCGAGGGCCGCGGTCCGTACGACCATCTGCTGATCGGTACCTCCCTGCCCTGGCTGCTGCCCCACCTGGTGCACGACGTGGAGGCGTGGAACGCCGCGATGTGCGGCGGCGAGCGGGGCGAGCGCTGGGCCCGGCGCGGAGAGCGGATCCGGCGCGGGGCCGACCTGGAGCACTGGTCCGCGTTCCCCGCGTCCTTCGGCGCCCTCGCCGAGCTGATCGCCGAGGCCGGTACCGGAGCGGGGGCGCCCGCGACGGTGAGCGTGCTGTCGGGCGACGTCCACCACGCCTATGTGGCCGAGCCCTCGTGGCCGGGGCGGGTGCCCGACGCGCGGGTGGCACAGCTGACCTGCTCCCCCGTCCACAACTCGGTGCCGCTCTCGATCCGCCTCGGCTTCCGCTTCGGCTGGAGCGCTCCGGCGCGTGCCCTCGGGCGGCGCATCGCCCGGCACGGACGGTGCGCGCCGCCGGCGGTGAGCTGGCGCAGGATCGGCGGCCCGTGGTTCGGCAACCAGATCATGACCCTCACCCTGCGGGGGCGGTCGGCGCGGCTGCGCCTGGAACAGGCCCGGGCGAAGCGGGACGGGACGAGCGCACTGCGGGTGATCACGGACCGGGAGCTGACCCGGCCGACGTAACCGAGGGCTTCCGTCGCAGCCGACGGAAGCAGACCGATCCCACGGAAGCGGACGGAAGCCGGCGGAAGCCGGTCGGTCGGACCGTCGGAGCGGCCGGACCGTCGGACCGGTCGGGCGGTCCGCCGCGGATGGTCCCGGACCGGGTCGCACTGGCCGGGGCATGGACCGCGGGGGCGGAGCCGGGTATGAATCAAGTCACACGGGCGGCCGGTGCCGCGAGTATGGGAGCGCTCCCACCTGGAGCGGGGACGGCGGCGTGAAGGTGACCGCACGTCAGGTCATGGCTAAATGTTGAACTTGCAAGTACTCATTAGGCTCACCTAACGTGGGCAGCCCACTCGGTTCCGTCCCCCCACCGGCCCCGCCCCGGCCGGCCGACCGAAGGAGCACCCCCGCATGTCCGCACGCCTCACCAGCGCCGGCGCCCAGCCCTACGTACTCGGCGGATTTCGCATAGTCGTCAGTCTGCTCTTCGCCTCCCACGGCGCCGCCTCCCTCTTCGGCGTCCTCGGCGGCGCCGCGGGGTCCGGCGGCACGATCGACGCGGGCACCTGGCCGGGCTGGTACGCGGCCGTGATCCAACTGGTCGGCGGCGGCCTCGTCCTGCTGGGCCTCGGCACCCGCCCGGCAGCCGTCGTCTGCTCCGGCTCGATGGCCTACGCGTACTTCAAGGTGCACCAGCCGGGTGCCCTGTGGCCGCTGGAGAACGGCGGCGAGGCCCCCGCCATGTTCTGCTGGGCCTTCCTGCTGCTCGCCTTCACCGGCTCCGGCGCCTTCGGCCTGGACCGGCTCTTCGCCCGGCGCACGTCCGAGCGGGAGCGCTCCGCCCCGGAGCGCCAGACGCCGGTCGCGGCCTGACCGGACCGGGCCGCCCCGGCGGTTGCTCGCCGGGCGCGGCAGCGGCTCTCCGCCGGAAGGGCGCCGCTGCCGCGCCCGGCAAGGTGCGTGGGCCCGTGGTCACCGTCCGGGTGAACGCCCCGTGTTGAGCACACAAGCCCCCTGTGAACCCTGTGTCACACCCCGGGCGTACGCTGTATGGCTGTCATCGGCCGCTCCTGCCGTCCCCGCGTCTCGCGGCATGGTCTGGCCCACGGGGGAGTACCGGGGAGTTGTGGTGGTCGAGAGTCTGGGAAGTATCGGAGCGCTGGTCAGCAGCCCATGGATCTACGCGCTGGTGGCCGTCTCGGTGCTCCTCGACATCTTCCTGCCGGTGCTGCCGAGCGGTGTCCTGGTGATCACGGCGGCCACGGCGGCGGCCGCGGGTTCGGGAGCGGCGGCCGCCGGGCGGGTTCCGCAGAACGTCCCCGACATCCTTGTCCTGACGCTCTGCGCGGCGACCGCCTCCGTCATCGGTGACCTGGCCGTTTACCGCCTCGCCTGGCGCGGCGGGGCACGACTGGACCGCGCGATCGCCCGTTCCCGGCGGCTGACCACCGCGCAGGAACGTCTCGGCGGCGCCCTCGCCCGCGGCGGTGGTGCCCTCGTCGTCCTGGCCCGCTTCGCCCCCGCCGGCCGCTCGGTCGTCTCGCTCGTCGCCGGGGCGGCCCATCGCCGGGTCCGCGAGTTCCTCCCCTGGTCGGCCCTGGCCGGACTGGCCTGGGCCGCCTACAGCGTCGCCCTCGGCTACTTCGGCGGCCAGTGGCTGGGCGCGACCTGGCTGGCGGCGGGCGTGTCACTGATGGCGCTGTTCGGCGCGGGGGCGGGCGCGGGATACCTGATGCGCCGCCAGCCCCGGACGACCGAGGCTTCGTGACCGAGACTTCGCAGCGGAGCGGGCGAGGGGCCCGCCCGCCGTCCGCCCGTCCTCCGTCCGCTCGTGCGGCGGCCGCTGCCGAGCGGCCGCCGGCCGGGCGCCAGGAACCGCCCGGCCGAGACGCGTGGCCGCGTGACGCATGGCGCATGGCGCATGGCGCATACGCGGGGGCGTCGGGTGAGGCGCATGACGCGGAGGCGTCGGTCGGGGCCTCTGCGCTGCGACACCCGTCAAGGCGTCCCCGCGGCGGCGTCGCGCGGGGCGCGCGGGCGGAGGCGTCGTCCGACGCGCCCGGGCGACGGCAGGGGGTCGGCCCGCGCGGCCGGACGGGACGGTGTCAGGAGGCCCGCCGTGCCCCGGCGCCTCCGCGTATCTCCAGGTCGGCCAACAGTTCGGCCGTGGCCTCTGCGACGGCTTCGACGGCCCGTTCGAAGACCTCCTGGTTGTGCGCGGCGGGCGCGCGGAACCCGGAGACCTTGCGTACGTACTGAAGGGCGGCGGCCCTGATCTCGTCCTCGGTGGCCTCCTCGGCCAGCACGGGCGGACGCAGGGTCTTGATGCTGCGGCACATGACCTCAGTCTCCCCTCTCCAGGTCCACCCGCCAGTCGTTCGACCTGATCCAGTGGCCCTTCGGATACTCGAAGTCGGCCTGCCCGAGCAGGGTGAACCCGGCTCCTCGGCAGACCGCGTTGGAAGCGGCGTGGCCGACGCTCGGGAACGCGTGCAGATACCGGTGGGGGCCGGCGGCGCGGGCCGCCTCCCGTACGGCACGGGCCGCCCGCACGGCCAGCCCCCGCCCCTGGAACTCCGGCAGCACCCCCCACCCGGTCTCCCAGACCTCGGTGTCCCGCCAGGTCCGCTGCCAGTACCCGATGGACCCGACGGTCTCACCCCCGTCCGCCGATATCACCCGGTACATCCGCCCGGGCTCCAGCTTCACGTACCGCCGGTGGCGGACCAGGAGCTGCTCCTCGGTCTCCGGGCCACCGAGGTGCGCCGTCATCCGCGGACTGTTGGTCCTGCGCAGCAGCCACAGGTCGTCCTCCGCCCAGGGGACCAGGCTCACCCGCTCCCCGCCCGTTCCGGTCCGCTCGCCCACACCATCCATGTGTTCACGGTAGGCCAGGGGGCTGACAGTCGGCCCCGGCCGCGGAGCCACCCTTTCGCGTGAACCACCGAAGGGAACGCGCGCCTCAAAATCGAACAGGCGTATCATTGAGGCGTGGCTACGACCTATGATTTCCCCAGTGATCTCCTCGCCGGTCAGGAGGAACTGCATCAGGTCCGGGCCGAGCTGTCGGCCCTGCTGAAGAGACTTCCCTGGTCCGTCGAGCCGCTCGACGGATTCAGCGACGACAACGGCTGGCGCAAGGTCGAACGCCCGGCCTCGCCCGGCTGGTCGGCGGACCAACAGGCCGAGGTCGAGAAGCTCCGGCAGCGCGAGCGCGAGCTGGCCGTCTTCGTCAGCACCCATCGCTACTGGTCGGAGATGACCGGCTCCGACCAGGTGAGCGCACGTTCGGAACTGAAACGCGCCCATGAGGCGGCCCCGCTCCCGGACACCCCGCCCGGGGACGCCTGAGGAGCGTCACCCGGGCGGGGCTCGTGAGGCGGCCGAGTACGGCCGCGCCCCCGCCGCGCCGGTCGCTGCCGCGCCGGTCGCTGCCGCGTTCCTGCCGTGTCAGTCCTCGCCGAGGAGTTTGTCCATCTCCCTGATCTCGGCGTTCTGCGCCGTGACCACGTCGTCGGCCAGAGCCTTGGCGGGGGCGTAGCGGCCCTTGGCCTTCTCGTCCCCGGCCATCTCGACGGCGCCCTCGTGGTGCTCGACCATCATGGTCAGGAACTTCGTGTCGAAGGTCCGGCCCGTGGCCTTCTCCAGCTCCGCCATGTCCTGGCCGTCCATCATCCCGGGCATGCCCGAGTGCGCCGAGTGATCCATGCCGGGCATCGAGCCGGTCGACGCCGTCGGCCCCGGCACTTCCTCGCCCCAGGCCGTCAGCCAGCCGGTCATGGTCGTGATCTCCGGGTCCTGTGCCTTCTCGATGCGTGCGGCGAGGTCCTCGACCTCGGCCGACGCCGACCGGTCGGCGGCCAGCCGCGCCATCTCCAGCGCCTGCCGGTGGTGCGGGACCATGCCCTGCGCGAACGTGACGTCCTGGGCGTTGTGCGCGTTCTCGCCGGCCTGGTCCCCGGCGGTGCCCGCGGAGTCGGCGTTCGCGGACGCGGAACCGTGCGGGCCCTCGTGAGCACGGTCACCGTCGCTGTCGCCCCCGCAGGCGGCGAGGACGAGCGCGGCGGTGACCGTCGCCGCCACCAGGGCGGTACGGCGCGTCAGGGTACGGATGTTGTTCATGGGTGAACTCCTGCGGTGAAGGAAGGAAATCGACATGCCGGTGCACCGCGCCGCGCCGGGCCGCGCGTGTGCGGAGGGGCGGTGTCTAGATCCGCAGGAGCTGGAGTTCGGCGAGGGACGGCGGTGCCCGCGCACCGTCCGGTGCCCCGGCCGTGTACGCGCGCACGATCCCGTCGCACACCACGACGGGGACCGGGTCGGGAAGGGGCGCCGGCAGCGCCGGCCCGTCACCCACCGCGCCGGACGCGCACACCACGTCGGCGTGCCGGAGATGTCCGCCGCCGCAGGAGCCCTCGTTCTGGGGGCACCCGGCGTGTGCCGCGCCGGCGGCCACCGGCGCGGACGGCGCCGCCGGCAGGCCGGTGTCCGCGACCGTCGCCGTCGACGCCGTGTACGGGTCCGCGGCCGGCGGCCCCGTCGCCGTCGGCGCCGTGTGCGGGTCCGCGGCCGTCGGCCCGGGTGGCGCGGACGGTGCCGAGGGTGCGTGGGAGGGCCCCGCGGAGTGCGCGGGAAGGCCGCCGCCGGGTGCCAGCCCGTGCATGCCCAGCAGCCCGGCGAGCAGCCCGAGCACGCACACGGCCTGCCACCACCGCGCCGGCGGTTGCTGGACGTACTGCTCGGGACTCCTCACGGACCTCATCCTAGGGAGGCCGGGGAGGAGCGCACGTGAGAGGCCCCCGGAAGATGATCTCCGGGGGCCTCCACTCCGACGACGGCGCCGGTCCTGGTGGGCGCGGACGGTTTCGAACCGCCGACATCCTGCTTGTAAGGCAGGCGCTCTACCCCTGAGCTACGCGCCCAGGACGAGTCGACAGCCTACATGGCCCGGCGCGCTGCCCGGCAAACGTGTGGGCGACGTGCTCCGGCCGGGGGTTGTCCCCACCCTCGATCCGGTAGTGGCCCGGATTCCGGCGGGGGCCGCGTGCTCCGTACGGTCCAAGAGTCCCGCCGAGAAGGGTCTCCGCCACCGCGGAGGGCCCCGGGCGCGGCACCTCGTCGTCCGTCCCAGGGGGAGATCGCCATGCCCGCCCGTACCGTTCCCGTCCGCGCGTTCGCCGCCGTCGGCGCCCTCGCCGTTCTCGTCGCGGGCCTGAGCGCCTGCGCCTCCGCCTCGGACGACAAGGACCCCGAGCACCGGTCGTTCGCGCTCCAGGGCGGCACGCTCACCGTCGACTCCGACGACTCCGCCCTGGAGATCGTCGCCTCGGACGACCACGCGTCCGGGAAGATCGAGGTCACCCGGTGGTTCTCCGGGTCGGTCGCCGTCGGCTCGGATCCCGAGGCGACCTGGACGATGGACGGTGACAGGCTCGTCCTGCGGATGCACTGCTCCGGTGTGGTCGCCGACTGCGCGGCCAAGCACCGCGTCGAGGTGCCGCGGGGCATCGCCGTCAAGGTCGAGGACGGGGACGGCAGCGTGCGGGCGAGCGGGTTCGAGGACGCGCTGAACATCCGTACCGGTGACGGCTCCGTGCACGTCACCGACTCCTCCGGGCCGCTGGACCTGCGCACCGGCGACGGCTCGGTGCACGCGGAGGTCTCCTCGCGCCGGGTGGACACGCACACCGACGACGGGTCCGTCCGTCTCGTACTCGGAACCGTCCCGGACCTGGTGGAGTCCCGCAGCGGCGACGGCTCCGTGACGATCACCCTGCCCCGGGCCACGTACAGGGTGTCGACGAAGACCGGTGACGGCGGGGTCGACGTGTCCGTGCCGCGTGACGACGCCAGTACCCATGTGGTGAACGCCCGGACCGGTGACGGCGAAGTCACGGTCCGAACCGCGAACTGACCGGCCCGTGTGTTCGTCCCTTACGGGTGGGAGAATGAACCCGGGCAGGACGGACGACACGGGAGAGGGATGTGACGGCGACACCATCGCAGCCGTACTCGCCGATGGTGACGCGTGCCCGGCGCCCGCCGCACCGTTCGGGCCGCCGCACGCCCGGCGCGGCCCGCGACGCGCTCGCCCTGCTGGGTCTGCCCCTGCTCGCCGCGCTCGTACTGCCCGCCGCGTTCGCCGGGGGCGGTACCCGGCGCTGGTTCGGCGGCGGGCGCGCCGAGAGCCAGCGGGCCGAGGCCCAGACCGCGAAGGACGACGCGGCGGACGCGTTCTACGAGCTGGACACCGCCCAGCGGGACCTGCGGATCTCGGTGGAGACGATCGCGGCCGTCGACTCCTCCCCCGCCGCCGGGCGGGCGGTCACCGACTTCGAGGCACTCGGCCGGCGCATCGACGAGGTCAGCCGCCAGTACATCAGCGCCGTCGACGCCCACGACCTGGACCGGGACGACCTGGAGGCGTCGGCCGCCGCCCGCGCCCGCACCGAACTGACCGCCGCCAGGACCGAGCTCGGCCGGGTCAAGCGGGAACTGGACCGCTTCGCCGAGGGGCTCGGCCCGCTGCTCGGCAAGGCCGAGACCCAGCTGGCCCGGCTGGCACCCGCCGTCGAACGCGCCCGGCAGGCCCTGCTAGCCGCCTCCGACGCCCTGGACACCGCACGCGGGTCCGGGCTGGAGGCGGACGACCTCGCCACCCGTCTCGCCACCCTCGGCCCGGAGCTGACCCGGCTGAACCAGGGCGCGGGACAGCACGGAGTGCCCCAGACCCTGGAGCGCGCCGAACAGGTCACCCGTGCGGCCGAGGCGGTCCGCGCCGAGGCCGAGCGGCTGCCCGAACGCGCCGCCGAGATCGGACACCGCCTGGTCTCCCTGCGTACCCGCGCCCAGGCCCTGACCACCCGCACCGAACAGGTCGAGCCGGTGCTGAGCGAGCTGCGGCGCAGGTTCACCGCCGCCTGCTGGCAGGATCTCCAGCATGTGCCGGACCAGGCCACCGAATCGGTCCGGCAGGCCGAGCGGAAACTGGCCGAGGCACACACCGCCCGCGACGAACAGCGCTGGCCCGACGCCACCGCCCTGCTGTCGACGGTGCGGGCGCTGCTCAATTCGACCGACGAGGCCGTCTCGGCGGCCGGTGACCGGCTGCGGCAGCTCAACGCCGTGCAGAAGGACCCGCAGCAGGAGATCGAGCGCACCCGCTTCGCGATCCGCGACGCCCAGCGGCTTGCCATGTCCGGGCGCAGCACCCCCGAGCCCCGGCACGCACGCCCCCTGGACGACGCCGTGGCCCGGCTGGAACGGGCGATCACCACGCTGGAGGGCCGGCACCCCGACTACTGGCACTTCCTGACGGAGACGGAAGCGGTCCGGCAGACGGTGGCCCATGTGGTCACCCGGATCCGCGAGGAGCGCGGAACCGGTCACTGACCACCGAGGACGGCCACCCGGGGCGGCCACCCGGCCGTGCCGGTTAATCTGTGCGCATGCCTCGCTACGAGTACCGCTGCCGCAGCTGCGGCGACACCTTCGAACTGAGCCGTCCCATGGCCGAGTCCTCCGCTCCCGCCGCCTGTCCGGCGGGCCACGACGACACGGTGAAGCTGCTGTCGACGGTCGCGGTCGGCGGCTCGGCCGCCGCGCCGGCACCCTCCGCGGGCGGCGGTGGCGGCGGCTGCTGCGGTGGCGGCTGCTGCGGCTGAGGGCCCGGTTCACTTCGTACGCGGCCCCCGCGGACCCACGCCGCATAATCCCCGCACGGCGAGGAACACGGGGAAGAAGCCGTAGAGGCCGCCCAGGACGAACGAACCGGGGTCGCGTATGCCGTCCAGCACGTGGGGTCCCGCTGTCTTCCTCAGGATCCCTTCAGCCGGAGTTTCCTAGCGTGGTCGTCATGACAGCCATCACAGCGCAGCCGGCCGCGGACAGCGGTGCGGCACCGCAGTGGATCAACGACCTCATGGACGCCCTCGGCGCGCCGGGCGCCGGTCTCGCCGTCGCTCTGGAGAATCTGTTCCCTCCGCTGCCGAGCGAGGTGATCCTGCCGCTCGCCGGGTTCGCGGCGAGCTCCGGCCGGATGAACCTGATCGCCGTCCTGCTGTGGACGACCGCGGGTTCGGTGATCGGCGCGCTCGCCCTGTACGGGATCGGTGCCCTGCTCGGCCGGGACCGCACGGTGGCGATCGCGGGGAAGCTGCCGCTGGTGAAGGTCTCCGACATCGAGAAGACGGAGGCGTGGTTCCTCAGACACGGGACCAAGGCGGTGTTCTTCGGCCGGATGATCCCCGTCTTCCGCAGCCTGATCTCGGTGCCGGCGGGCGTGGAGCGCATGCGGCTGCCGGTCTTCCTCGCGTTGACGACGCTGGGCAGCGCGATCTGGAACACCGTGTTCGTGCTCGCCGGTTACGCGCTGGGGGACAACTGGTCCAAGGTCTCGGGAATCGCCGCCACGTACTCGAAGGTGATCCTCGCGGCGGCGGCCCTGGCGCTGCTGGTGTTCATCTGCACGCGTCTGCTGCGGCCGGGCGCCGGCCACCGCGGGCGGGGTGGCGGAGGAGGCGAACGGCAGGACGTCCGGCCGCCCGCCGGCGACGAAGGCGGCCCCGGCACCGGGGAGGGCGCCGGGGGTGCGGACAACGGGGTCAGCGGGCCGGGCTCGCCGCGCGCAGGAGCTCGCGAAGGATCCGCTCACCGGCCAGGACGCCGCGCTCGGGCAAGGCGCTGATCGTCGGAGCCGCCCACCCGGAGTCGGACAGTTCGCCGTGGCCGGGGCGCCAGCCGTGGTCGGCGGCGAGCAGCAGGTCGGCGTCGAGGAGTGAGTCACCGGCGGCGAGGGTGAGTTCGGCACCGGTACGGCGGGCGACCTCGTGCAGGGCGGCGCTCTTGGTGAGCGGCTCGGGGACGGCGTAGATCTTGCGGCCCTGGAGGGACACGGTCCAGCCGCGGTTCTCGGCCCACACGGCGAGTTCCTTCACCCAGTCCTCCGGCAGGAGTTCGCGTTCGACCACCAGGTAGGCGAAGAGGTCCTCGGCGACCCGGTGCTTGCGCACCCACAGCGGGTCGGCGGTGTTCGTCAGGTGGTCGCGGACCTCGGCCAGCGAGGCGCACTCGTCGGCCAGCCGTGCGGTCACCCGGGCGTGCCAGCCGGGATCGGAGACGCCGTCCACCAGCAGGTGGCCGCCGTTGGCGCAGATCGCGTACTTCGGCGCGGGGCCGGGGAGGTTGATCCGCTGGTACTGCTTGCGGGTCCGGGTGGTGGCCGGCACGAAGACCGCCGTGTCGCCGAGATCGGTCAGCAGCCGGGCCGCCGTCTCGGTCATGTAGGACAGGGGTCTGCTCTCGTAGACCTCCACGCACAGCAGGCGGGGTGCCCTCAGGTCGGGCATGGTCAGTCCGAGCGCGGCCGCGGAGTAGATGAGCGTGCGGTCGAGGTCGCTGGCGACGAGCACCGGCATCAGAGCGCCACCGCCCTGCCGTCGGCACCGGTCGCGCCCCGCGTGTACTGGGGGTGGATCAGCCCGACGCAGGTGTAGGGCAGGCCGGCGACCTCCTCCACGGGCACGCCCCGCTGCTCGGCCAGCAGGCGCACATGGTCCAGGTCGGCGCCGGCGCCGGCCCGGGCCAGCACCTTCCACGGGACCCGGCGCAGCATCACACGCGTGGTCTCGCCGACGCCGGGCTTGACGAGGTTCACGTCGTGGATGCCGTACTCCTCGCTGATGCGCTCGACGGCGGCCCAGCCCTCCCAGGTGGGGGTGCGGTCGGCGGACAGGAGGTCCTTCGCCCTGGCGTCGACGGTGTCGGTCACGTCCGGGAAGTGGGCGCAGACGGCGTCGAGGAAGGCCGGGGACAGGTCCGCGCCGGCGAGTTCGCGGTAGAACTTCGCGCCGTGGAAGTCGTGCGGGCCGACCAGGTCGGCGCGGAGCACGGTGCGGGATATCAGGCCGGAGACGGTGGAGTTGAGGCAGGCGGAGGGGATGAGGAAGTCGTCACGGGTGCCGTAGGTGCGGACGCAGGAACCGGGGTCGGCCAGTACGGCGATCTCCGGGTCGAAGCCGGTGACGCCGTCGGAGTCCTCGAAGTCGCGCAGGGCGGCGGCGAGTTCGCGGGTGATGGCGCCCTTGCCCGTCCAGCCGTCGACGAAGACGACGTCGGCGGGGTCGTGGTGGCCGGCCAGCCAGCGCAGCGCGTTGGCGTCGATACCGCGGCCCCGGACGATCGACACGGCGTAGTGAGGGAGGTCGAGACCGTGCCGGAACCGCGCCCAGCGGCGCATCAGCACGCCGACGGGGGTACCGGCACGGGCGAGGGAGACCAGGACGGGGCGGGGCGACCGCTCCGCGAGCACGAGCTCGGTGACGGCGCCGACGGCGCGCGCCAGCCGGGCGGCGGACGTCTCCAGCGCCGCGTGGAACAGCTCCTGGTACTGCTCGCTGGGCTGGTACTCCACGGGCAGCGACTCGGCGTAGTGCGCGCCGCCGCTCTGGATCGCCTCCTCGCGCTCCTCGGTCGGCGCCTCCAGCGTCACGTCCGAGAGGTCCTGGAGCAGCCAGCCGACCTCGTCGGGCGCGTACGAGGAGAAGTCGGGGCCGCGCAGCGGCTCGGGCAGCATGGGGGGCCTTTCGCAGGCGTGCGGGACGTACGACGGGACGACCGCGAGCAGGACGTGCGGGACGTGGGCGGCGAGCCGGGCCGGCAGTCCGTCCGGGGCGTGCAGCGCGGGGGTGTCGGCGGCGGAGTCGACGACGGCGACGACGGCGTCGAAGCCGGCGCCGGCGACGTTGTAGGCGTAGCGCTCGCCGGGGCCGTCGGCCGGGTCGTCGTGCGCGGGGAAGACCAGCCGGGTGCGTATGGCGTAGCCGGGGTCGTCGACCGCGAGGACGGGTGAGCGGGTGGTGGTGGAGTAGCGCACGTCGATGCCGGCGCTCCGCTCCAGCGCGTGGGCCAGTCGCAGTGGGGCGTACATGAGTTCCTCGAAGCCGAGGACGAGCACGCGGCGGGCGCCGGCGGGCAGCGCCTCGGCGATCCGCGCCGCCATGCCGGGCAGCGCGTCCTCCAGCCGGTCCCGGTGGGCGGCGGTGAAGCCGTGCCGTCCGCCGTCGGGCACGTCCCGGGGCCAGCGCAGCTCGACGCGCTCGACGGAGCCGGGCGACGCCGCGGCCGAAACCGGGCGGGTCGGCTCCGCGGTCGGCGCCGCCGTCGGCACCGCGGTCGGCTCCGGAGCCGGCTCTGTCGGCTCCGCGGTCAGCTCCGCGGTCGGCGCCGCCGTCGGCACCGCGGTCGGCTCCGGAGCCGGCTCTGTCGGCTCCGCGGTCGGCGCCTCGTGGCGGGCGACCAGTGCCTGCCCCTTCTCCAGTACGCCCGGTGGCAGTCGGACCGTGCCCGAGGCGGTGGTCACCAGGTCGACGCGGGCGCCGATCTCCCGGGCGAAGTCCTCCAGCCGGCCTGCGTCCGCGGGTGAGCGCATGTCCACCAGGGCCACCACGACGTACCGCTTGCGGGGGTAGCGCCCGTGCAGGGCACGGACGGTGTTGAGCACCGTGTTGCCGGTGGAGAACTCGTCGTCGACGAGAACCAGCGGCCCGTCCCCCGCCAGCAGCGCCGGGTCCTCCGGCAGCAGGAGGTGGGAGGTCGCGTGGGAGTGGGACTCCTCGAAGCCGCCCGCCCGGGCGACCGTGGTGACCGGACGGCGGGTGGAGTGCAGGTACGCGGCGGGGCCCAGGCCGTCGGCGACGCAGTGGCCGAGCCCGGTGGCGGTCTCCGCGTAGCCGAGGACGACCGCGCGTGCGGCCGCCTCGGTGCCGAGCAGGTCGCGGACGCGCCGGCCGAGGGCGACACCGTGGCCGTACACGACGGAGGGCGACTGGGGGACGTGTTTGCCGAGCACGTTGGAGACGAGCAGGTGCGCCCGCTTGGGGTTGCGGCGCAGGGCGAGCCCCAGCAGGCCGGTCAGCGTGTCGTCGCCGGTCAGTTCGACACCGAGCCGTTCGGCGACCCAGCTGCCGGACCAGACTCCGGCACGCTCCTCGGCGTGCGCCCTCTCGGTCATGTACTCGTGCCTTCCGTTGTCCACCGCGGCCCGGAGCCCGGCGTCGGTCATGGATTTCCCGCGTTCAGTCGGACAGGCCCGCGGCGAGCAGTTCCACGAAACCGATGTCCTCGTTCGCCACCCCGAAGATCTCGGCCCGCAGCAGTGTCCGCTCGGCCCAGGCGCGGTGGGGCTTCACCTCGTTCATCTTGTTCGTGTAGGCGGACCTCATCACGCCTCCACCGCCCCGTTCGGGCCGCAGGATGTCCTGGGCGTCGCTGAACTCCTCGTGACTGACCACGGACAGCGCGTGCACGGGGAGCACGTGCGAGGGGTGGATGCAGGTCTTGCCCAGCAGGCCGTTGGCCCGGTCCAGGGAGATCTCGCGCAGCAGGCCGTCCATCGAGTGCTCGATGAGCTTCTGACGCAGTTCGACGGCCTGTCCCTGGAGGAAGGGGCTCTGCCGCAGTTGCGGTTTGAACATCCTCTCCTGGACGCGGAAGTACTCCCACACCGGCCCCGTCACCGTGAATCCGGTGCCGTCGGCGCGGGCGAGCATGTTCACCACGTCGGCGATCACGGAGGCGACGATCTGGACGTCGTAGGCCGTCATGTCGGGGCCTCTGCGCAGTCCGTAGGAGGAGCAGAAGTCGGTCACGCCGAGCCGCAGGGCGAGGACCCGGTCCCGGTACTTGTCGACCGCGCGGAAGATGCCCTCCAGCGTCTGCACCCGGGACTCCCGGTACAGCAGGTCCGGGGACTCGAGCACGGGCATGGCGAAGAGCCTGCGGCCGCCGGCGGCCTCGGCGGCGGAGAGCGCCTCCAGGAAGGGTATGCCGCGTTCCTCGGTGAACTTCGGCAGCACGAACCCGGACAGCAGCCGTACGGCGGGGCCGAGACGCCGTACGAGGTCGGGTATCTGCTCGGGTGTGCGGACCCGGACGAACAGCAGGGGGACGGCGACGGGGGTCCCCCCTGCTCGAGCGGGGCCGCGAGCCTGGGGGAGTTCCGCCAGTTCCGTGAGCTGGTGGACGAGGTTCGCCTCGCCGACGGGCACGTCGGCGTCGTCGATCGAGTCCTCCAGGCACAGCACCATCGAAACCAGGCCGCGCGCGCCCTGCTTCAGGACGTCGTCGGCGAGGCTCGGCCGGGTGGCCGGGCTGTAGAGCGTGGCGCCCAGCGCCGCGGCCAGCAGCCGGGCCGGGGAGTCCGCCGTGAAGGAGCAGGGCTCCTGGTGAAAGAGACGCTTACGCACAGCAGGGGCTATCTGGCCGAAATGACGCATGTGAACTCCCCCGTGGTGTCTGGGCGGCCCGTGAATCTTCGAAAGGTGGCCGGTAATAGTACGTACGTATCCATGTCCGAGGTTCCCACCGGGCATGAATTCCAGGTAACCCGGCCATGTCGGCGACGGCGACCCGGGGCCGGCGGACACGGGTCGAGTACCCGCCCCCGCGTTGTCGTGATCAGGACCGAGAGGGCAGGATGACGGCATGACGCACGCGATGCTGAAGGGGTCGAACGTCCCGCTGCAAGCCACCACGGTACGCGCCGTGCTGCGCTGGTCACCCGGGCAGGGGGTTCCCGACGTCGACGCCTCCGCGTTGCTGCTGGGGCCGGACGGCCGTGTGCGTTCCGACGAGGACTTCGTCTTCTACAACCAGCCCCGGCATCCCTCCGGCCAGGTCTGGCGGCTCGGCAAGAAGCGGGTCGCGGAGGATCTGACCGACACGATCCAGACAGACCTCTCCGGGGTCGAGTCCTCCGTGGGCCGGATCCTGCTGGTCGCTTCGGCGGACGGCGTGGCCTTCGACCGGGTCCGGTCGCTGCGCATCCTGCTGCACGACGCCGCGGCCGACGGGGAGCCGCTGGCGTACTTCGACGTCCACCCGGAGACCGGCCAGGAGACGGCCCTGATCTGCGGCGAGCTGTACCGGCGCGGGGACGGCTGGAAGTTCCGGGCGCTGGGCGAGGGCTACTCCAACGGGCTCAAGGGCCTGGCGACCGACTTCGGCATCTCGGTGGACGAGTCGGAGGGTGCGGACGACCCCATGTCGGCCCGCCGGCCCGGACCGGCACCGTCGGCTCCGTCCCGGCCCGCGACCGACCGGCCCGCGCCCGCCCGGCCCGTGTCCGCTGCGCCGGTGGTCGGTCCCGACGAGCCGACGACCGTGCAGCCCCTCCCGACGGCCTCGCGACCGCTGCCGCCGGAACAGCCCACCGGCGTGCCGGCCCAGCCCACGTACGGCTATCCGCAGCAGCCGCCGCCGACCCAGCCCGCCTACGGCTATCCGCAGCCGGTCACCGATGCACCCGATCCGGACTTCCGGCTGCCTCCGCAGGGACCGCAGTTCGTCGGACGGTAACCGTCCCGGAGACCCGGCGGGTGACGGACCGGCGGTCGTGCCGCGTGAGGCGCCGGGGGGCCGGGGCGGGGCTCATCGCTCCGCCTTGCTCTTGGAGCCCCGGCCCCACTGCAGGCCCCAGCCGTACAGCCGGTCCAGCTCGCCCTGGAAGCCGTACACGAACTTCACCTCGCGGCGGACGAAGATCTCGTCCTTGACGTTCTCGATCATCACCACGGCGCAGGACCGGGCCTGCGGATGGCGTTCGTCGAGGCCTATCTCGATGCGGGGACCGTTGCTCGGGTAGAGCGTGACGACGGCGTGCGTCCGGTCGAAGGCGGGGGTCTGGTCGTAGATGTAGGCGAAGAGCAGCAGGCGCTTGATGGCGTCCTTGTGATCGAGGTTGACGTAGATCGTCTCGCCGGAGGCCGAGCCGAACCGGTCGTCGCCGCTGAGCTTGACGTACGGCGGGGCGTTGACGTCGCCGAGGAAGCCGCCGAGCGGCTGGACGACTCCGCGGGTGCCGTCCTGGAGTTCGTAGAGGCAGCCGAGGTCGAGGTCGACGTTGACCATGCTCTGGCTGTGGCCGACGACCTCCGGGGGTCTGAGCGCCTTGAGGGGGTGCCGCAGCAGGCTCTCCCGCTGGGTGCCCATGATGTCGGAGGTCCGCATCCGCCAGGAGAGGTTGACGCGCAGATTGCCGGTCGCCGCGCCCTGCTTGGTCAGGGAGACCTGGCTGTGCCGTTTGGTCAGCTGTATGGAGTTGGTCGCCGCGCTGCCCGAGTCGAACTCGGACTCCCGGCCGCGCCACAGCCCGTCCAAGAAGCCCATTCCCGCCCCACCTTCACTCGACCGCCGACGGGGCGGCCCCGAGGAGTCGTCCTCGTCGGCCGCCCCGCTCAGAGCGTTCCTCGTCCGGGCCGGGTTCACACCAGGGGTGCGGGCGCACCGGGGGCGCACCCGGCCCGGCAGTCAGGGGACTCACACCCCGGAGGAGACCTCCGCCCTCTCCTGGTCGCCGTCTCCGCCGGCCGCCGCGAGGGCCTTGTTGCGGCGCACGGAGGACCAGAAGGACCAGCCGATCAGGACGACGCCGACGAGGCCGGTGATGATCTCGTTGATCTGGTACTGGATGGTGACCAGCAGGATGACGGCGAGGGCGCCGATGGCGTAGTGGGCGCCGTGTTCCAGGTAGACGTAGTCGTCGAGGGTGCCCTGGCGGACCAGGTAGACCGTGAGCGAACGGACGTACATGGCGCCGATGCCCAGGCCGAGGGCCATCAGGACGATGTCGTTGGTGATGGCGAAGGCGCCGATGACGCCGTCGAAGGAGAAGGACGCGTCCAGGACCTCGAGGTAGAGGAACATGAAGAACGCGGCCTTGCCGGCCAGCTTGACGGCCGACTTGGGCTTTCCGGCGCGTTCGGCGGCCTCTTCCTCCTCGTGCTCGCGTTCCTCTCCCTCTTCGAGTCTGTCCTCGAAGTAGCCGGAGAGACCACCGACGATCATGTAGGTGATCAACCCGGCGATGCCCGCGAGGAGGACGGTTTCCGCCTTGTCGGCGTGTGCGCCCCCGTGCTGGTGGGCGTGGGCGCCGAAGGTGATCGCGGAGACGAGCAGCACGATCAGGGCGATGCAGACCGACAGCATGTCGACCTTGCCGAGCTTGGCCAGCGGGCGCTCCAGCCAGGCGAGCCACTTGATGTCCCGGTCCTCGAAGATGAAGTCGAGGAAGATCATGAGGAGGAACATGCCACCGAAGGCGGCGATCGACGGATGGGCGTCCGTGACCAGCTCCTGGTAGCGGTCCTTGTCGGTGAGCGCGAGGTCGACGGCCTCGATCGGTCCGAGCTGGGCGCTGATCGCCACGATCACGACCGGGAACACCAGACGCATGCCGAAGACGGCGATGAGGACGCCGACGGTGAGGAAGATCTTCTGCCAGAAGGCATTCATCTTCTTCAGGATTCCGGCGTTGACCACCGCGTTGTCGAAGGACAGCGAGATCTCCAGGACGGAGAGGATCGCCACGATGCCGAAGGCGGTCCACCCCCCGTAGAAGACCGCCGCGACCAGGCCGAGCGCGGTGACCGCGAACGACCAGCCGAAGGTTTTCAGAAGCACTGGCTCCCCAATCGTGTGTTGGGGGTACCTCCCAGACGAAGTCTGGGAGGAGGGGCTCCCCCGCGCCGTACTCGGCTTTACGAAACGTTGACTCCGAAGTCTAGAGCGATGCCCCGAAGCCCCGACGCGTACCCCTGCCCCACCGCACGGAACTTCCACTCGCCCTGGTAGCGGTAGAGCTCGCCGAAGATCATCGCGGTCTCCGTGGAGGCGTCCTCGCTGAGGTCGTAGCGGGCCAGTTCCTGGCCGTCGGCCTGGTTGACGACCCGGATGAAGGCGTTGCTGACCTGGCCGAAGGCCTGGCCGCGCTCGTCGGCCAGGTGGATCGAGACCGGGAAGACGATCTTGTCGCAGTGGGCGGGCACCTTGGAGAGGTCGACCAGCAGCGACTCGTCGTCGCCGTCACCCTCGCCGGTGAGATTGTCGCCGGTGTGCTCGATCGAGCCGTCCGGGCTCTTGAGCTGGTTGTAGAAGACGAACCACTCGTCGCCGAGCACCCGGCCGCTGCTGCACACGAGTGCGCTGGCGTCGAGGTCGAAGGGTGCTCCGGTGGTGGAACGCGCGTCCCAGCCGAGCCCGACCAGTACCTGTGTGAGGTTCGGTGCGGCCTTGGACAGGGAGACGTTGCCGCCCTTGGCAAGCGTGACGCCCATGGTGATGGTCCCTCCCCGGGTGATGATCTTGGATTTCCTGCGCGTCCGGCGCCGCACGTGAACCGTGCGGCGCCGGACGTATCGAGACCGTGGCCTCGCCGGACGGCCGGGGCCGTCGCCCCGGTGATCCGGTCGCTCAGACGTTCACGCCGAAGTCCTGGGCGATGCCGCGCAGGCCGGAGGCGTAGCCCTGGCCGATGGCGCGGAACTTCCACTCCGCGCCGTGCCGGTACAGCTCGCCGAAGACCATGGCGGTCTCCGTCGAGGCGTCCTCGCTCAGGTCGTAGCGGGCGATCTCGGTCTCGCCGGCCTGGTTGACGACGCGGATGAACGCGTTGCGGACCTGGCCGAAGGACTGCTGGCGGTTCTCGGCGTCGTAGATCGAGACCGGGAAGACGATCTTCTCGATGTCGGCGGGGACCCCGGCGAGGTTGATCTTGATCTGCTCGTCGTCGCCCTCGCCCTCACCGGTGATGTTGTCGCCGGTGTGCTCGACCGATCCGTCCGGGCTCTTCAGGTTGTTGAAGAAGATGAAGTGCGCGTCGCTGGCGACCTTGCCGCCGCTGTTCAGCAGCAGCGCGCTGGCGTCGAGGTCGAAGTCGGTGCCGGTCGTGGTGCGGATGTCCCACCCCAGACCGACGATGACCGCGGTCAGGCCGGGGGCCTCCTTGGTCAGCGAAACGTTGCCGCCCTTGCTGAGGCTGACTCCCACGAGTCCTCCATTGGTGTCCAGGGGCGGGGTGCCCCGTAGTGCGTGGATATCGGATCAACGGTTCGATCCTAGTGACGGGTTCCCGCCCCCCGCAGGCCCTGGAGCCGACAAAATCACCTGGTGTCGCTCAGCGGACGCCGGTCACAGGGCGTCGAGCGCCTTCACGTACTCGCTCAGGTCACGGGCGTCCGGCAGGCCGTTGACCACGGTCCAGCGCACGACGCCCTCCCGGTCGATGATGAAGGTGCCGCGGACGGCACAGCCCTTGTCCTCGTCGAAGACGCCGTAGGCGCGCGAGACCTCGCCGTGCGGCCAGAAGTCGGACAGCAGCGGGTACTCCAGGCCCTCCTGCTCGGCGAAGACCCGCAGGGTGTGGATGGAGTCGTTGGAGACCGCGAGCACCCGGGTGTCACGGTCGGAGAACTGCGGCAGGTTGTCGCGCACCTCGCACAGCTCGCCGGTGCACACACCGGTGAAGGCGAAGGGGTAGAAGAGCAGCACGACGTTCTTCCGGCCGCGGAAGTCGGACAGCCGCACGGCCCTGCCGTGGTTGTCCTTGAGTTCGAAGTCGGGGGCCTTGTCGCCGACCTGGATCGCCATGTCCCGTTCGTCCCTTCCGAGGGTGGTTCGCTGGGAACACCCTACGCAGGAACCATGCCGGACCCTCCGGACGGACCGACGGCGGTCGGCCCGTCCGGAGGGTCCGGTTCTCGCGGAGCCCGGCGGGCTACCGCTTGGACTTGGCGGCCTTGGGCGTCGCCAGTCGGCTGCCGCTCCAGTCCTTTCCGACGCTGACGCTCTTGGACGCCGTCAGTCCGGCGGTCGTCGAGGCTTCCGAGATGTCACTGGCCTCGACGTAACCGTCACGGCCGGTCTTCGGCGTGAGAAGGAGGATCGAGCCACCTTCTTCGATGTACGTGGTGGCATCCACCAGCGCATCCGTCAGGTCGCCGTCGTCGTCACGGAACCACAGCACGACGGCATCGGCCACGTCCTCGTAGTCCTCGTCCACCAGCTCGCCCTCGACGGCGCCCTCAATGGCCTCGCGGAGCTCCTGGTCGACGTCGTCGTCGTAGCCGATCTCCTGGACCACCTGCCCGGGCTGGAACCCCAGCCTGGCGGCAGGGTTCGTCCGCTCCTCCGCGTGGTCCGCGGTCGCGCTCACGGGTTGCCTCCTGATCATGTTTCGGTAGGTGTCTTCAGCCACGCGCGTGCGCGAAGCTTGGCCGTAGTCCACACGGGCGGGACGGATCGCGCAAGTACCCGGCGTCCGGGACCGCCGAAACGGTGACGATCCCGGCCGTGTCGCCGCAACTCCAGCCATGCCGTTCAGCCCGAAGGTGACGTACACCACACCTATCTGCCCCGTTTGCGTATTTGGGAACCCTGTGTGGGTACGAGACTCGAATGAACGTGCCCCCGGCCCTCATGGGAGAACCGGTTACCCCACGGTACAGATGACGACGGCCCCCGCGAGGTACACGATGGGGAACCAGTGGGGGAATCGGCGCAGACACCCGGAAAAACGGCCCTCTTACAGCGAAGGAACAGCGTGGCTTCCGCATCCGATCGCAGTGATCGCAGTCCGATCATCATTGGCGGCCTTCCGAGTCAGGTTCCTGACTTCGACCCCGAGGAGACCCAGGAGTGGCTCGACTCCCTCGACGCCGCCGTCGACGAGCGCGGCCGGGAGCGGGCCCGCTATCTGATGCTGCGACTGATCGAGCGGGCCCGCGAGAAGCGCGTGGCCGTGCCCGAGATGCGCAGCACGGACTACGTCAACACCATCCCGACCAAGAGCGAGCCGTTCTTCCCCGGCAACGAGGAGATCGAGCGCAAGATCCTCAACGCCACCCGCTGGAACGCCGCCGTCATGGTCTCGCGCGCACAGCGGCCCGGCATCGGCGTCGGAGGTCACATCGCGACCTTCGCCTCCTCCGCCTCCCTCTACGACGTGGGCTTCAACCACTTCTTCCGGGGCAAGGACGAGGGCGACGGCGGCGACCAGGTCTTCTTCCAGGGGCACGCCTCGCCCGGCATCTACGCGCGCGCGTACCTGCTGGACCGGCTCAGTGAGGAGCACCTGGACGGCTTCCGCCAGGAGAAGTCCAAGGCGCCGAACGCGCTGTCGTCGTACCCGCATCCGCGGTCGATGCCGGACTTCTGGGAGTTCCCGACGGTCTCCATGGGCCTGGGTCCGATCGGCGCGATCTTCCAGGCACGCATGAACCGCTACATGCACGCCCGCGGGATCGCGGACACCTCGCGTTCGCACGTGTGGGCCTACCTCGGCGACGGCGAGATGGACGAGCCCGAGTCGCTCGGCCAGCTCTCCATCGCCGCCCGCGAGGGCCTGGACAACCTGACCTTCGTGGTCAACTGCAACCTCCAGCGCCTCGACGGCCCGGTGCGCGGCAACGGCAAGATCATCCAGGAGCTGGAGTCGGTCTTCCGCGGCGCCGGCTGGAACGTGATCAAACTGGTATGGGACCGCACCTGGGACCCGCTGCTCGCCCAGGACCGCGACGGTGTCCTGGTCAACCGCATGAACACGACCCCGGACGGCCAGTTCCAGACGTACGCCACCGAGTCGGGCGCCTACATCCGCGACCACTTCTTCGGCGACGACCACCGGCTGCGCGCGATGGTCGAGAACATGACCGACGACCAGATCCTGCACCTGGGCCGCGGCGGTCACGACCACCGGAAGATCTACGCGGCGTACCAGGCGGCGCTGGAGCACAAGGGCCAGCCGACGGTCATCCTGGCCAAGACGATCAAGGGCTGGACGCTGGGCCCGAACTTCGAGGGCCGCAACGCCACGCACCAGATGAAGAAGCTGACGGTCGACGACCTCAAGCGCTTCCGTGACCGGCTGCACCTGCCGATCTCCGACAAGGAGCTGGAGTCCGGCCCACCGCCGTACTACCACCCCGGCCGGGACACCGAGGAGATGCAGTACATGCACGACCGGCGCCTGAGCTGCGGCGGGTACGTGCCGACCCGGGTCGTACGGTCGAAGCCGCTTCCACTGCCGGACGACAAGACGTACGCGACCGTGAAGAAGGGGTCGGGTCAGCAGTCCATCGCGACGACGATGGCCTTCGTGCGCCTACTGAAGGACCTCATGCGGGACAAGGAGATCGGCAAGCGGTTCGTGCTGATCGCGCCGGACGAGTACCGCACGTTCGGCATGGACTCCTTCTTCCCGAGTGCGAAGATCTACAATCCGCTGGGGCAGCAGTACGAGTCCGTGGACCGGGACCTGCTGCTCGCCTACAAGGAGGCGCCGACCGGGCAGATGCTGCACGACGGCATCTCCGAGGCCGGTTGCACGGCCTCGCTGATCGCGGCCGGTTCGGCCTACGCCACGCACGGCGAACCGCTCATCCCGGTGTACGTCTTCTACTCGATGTTCGGTTTCCAGCGCACCGGCGACCAGTTCTGGCAGATGGGTGACCAGTTGGCGCGTGGATTCGTGCTGGGCGCGACCGCGGGACGCACGACTCTGACCGGTGAGGGCCTCCAGCACGCGGACGGCCACTCGCAGCTGCTGGCCTCGACCAACCCGGCGTGCGTGGCGTACGACCCGGCCTTCGGGTTCGAGATCGCGCACATCGTCAAGGACGGGCTGCGCCGGATGTACGGCGGCGACGAGCGGCACCCGCACGGCGAGGACGTCTTCTACTACCTCACCGTCTACAACGAGCCCATCCGGCACCCGGCCGAGCCCGAGAACGTGGACGTCGAGGGCATCCTCCGGGGTGTCCACCGCTTCAGCGAGGGCACGGGCGGCTCCATCCCCGCGCAGATCATGGCGTCCGGGGTCGCGGTGCCGTGGGCCGTCGAGGCGCAGCGGATCCTCGCCGAGGAGTGGAACGTGCGCGCCGACGTCTGGTCGGCGACCTCCTGGAACGAGCTGCGGCGCGAGGCCGTGGCCTGCGAGGAGCACAACCTGCTGCACCCCGAGGAGGAGCAGCGGGTCCCGTACGTGACGCGGAAGCTGGCCGGCGCGCAGGGCCCGTTCGTGGCGGTCTCCGACTGGATGCGGTCGGTGCCGGACCAGATCGCGCGATGGGTGCCGGGGACATACCAGTCGCTGGGCGCGGACGGGTGGGGCTTCGCGGACACGCGGGGGGCCGCGCGGCGGTTCTTCCACATCGACGCGGAGTCGATCGTCGTCGGCGTGCTGAGCGAGCTGGCCCGCGAGGGGAAGGTCGACCGGTCGGCGCTGAAGCAGGCGATCGACCGCTACCGGCTGCTCGACGTGGCCGCGGCGGACCCGGGAGTGGCCGGCGGGGACGCGTAGGGCGGGGGCGGGGCGTACGCCGGTCGGCGGCCGTGGACCGGCCGGTCGTACGCGGCCCGCTCCCGCGGCCGCCCGTACGCGGCAGGCCCTCGCGGTCGACGCGCGGACGCTGCCCGCCCCGTCCGTGAGGGCCCTCGCAGGCGCCTCACCCCCGTCCGGCGAAGGACGGGGGTGGGAACATCCGCGCGACGGGTGATGCCGCGGTACGGCTGGGTCCTGTCGTCGAACTCGCGTCGTCGCCCGGAGGGCGGCCCCGCGGCGTCGGGTGCGTGCTCTCGGCGTGCCGGGTCCTGCGCCTCGTAACGGGATGCACTCGGGTCGGGGCCCGGTACGGCGAGAGTGCGTGCATGACGCCGCCGGGCAGACGGGAGTTCGACGGCAGGGCCCGGAACACGCCGTAGCCGGGGATTGCCGTTCCGACGAGCCGGATGAGGGCCAGGAGCGTGTCGATGGCTCCCGGGACCAGGGCGACCACGGCCGGTACCGAGCGGGAACCCGCCCGGCCGCGGCCCATGGCGAGCCGGCCGCAGACGATCGCCGCGGGGCCGAGGACGATACCCGGCACGAAGAAACCGGCGACCGCGCAGACGGCTCCGACGACTGCGAGCGTCGCGCGATCCGGCCCGGTCCGTGACCACGTCCGGCCACGTGAGCGGGGGTGCCCGCGCGAACCCTGTCCGAAGCTCGCCATCATCAACTCCCCGGACTCCTCGTGGAGTTCGGGTACCCCCGCACGGCGTGTCATGCCTGCCTCGAAGGTGCTGCCTGCGCGCCGCCCCCCTCCGGCAGCGCGCCGCAGCCTCTCGCCCTCCATGCCCTGCGGAGGACTTGACCCACTGTGACCTGCGGCGCCCGGCGAAGGGGAGGGTTCGCGGTCCCTGTCACCCTGATGGACGAACCGGTGGCGGGATCGACGACGTCACGGGCGCGGACCGGCGCGGATCAGATGTGGCCCACGCCCGCGCCCGCCTCCGCGTTCTCACCGCGCTTGGTGAGGAAGGCGACGAACACCGCCACCACCGCGACGCCCGCGGCGACGAGCGAGGCCAGGCTCATGCCGGAGATGAAGGTGTCGTGGGCGACGTCCGCGATCTTTCCGGCGATCTGGGCGGGGGTGCCCTCGGGCGCCGGGGCGACGCCGACCTGGACCGCCTCGGAGGCCTTGTGGGCCTGCTCCGGCGTCAGTTCGGGCAGTCCCGCGTCCGCCCAGTTGCCGGCCAGGTCGTTGTCGACCTTGGAGGCCATCACGGCGCCCAGTACCGCCGTGCCGAGGCTGCCGCCGATCTGCATCGCCGCCTGCTGGAGGCCGCCGGCCACACCCGAGAGCTCCATCGGGGCGTTGCCGACGATGACTTCGGTCGCGCCGACCATGACGGGCGCGAGGCCGAGGCCCAGCAGGAGGAACCAGACCGACATGACACCGGTGCCGGAGTCCGTCCCCAGCGTGGAGATGCCGTACATGGCGATCGCGGTGCACGTCATGCCGCCGGCCAGCGGGATGCGCGGGCCGACCTTGGTGATCATGGCACCGGCCACCGGCGAGGCGACGATCATCATGGCGGTGAGCGGCAGCAGGTGCAGACCGGCGTCGACCGGGCTCATGCCGTGCACGTTCTGCAGGTAGAAGGTGACGAAGAACAGGCCGCCCAGGAAGGCGAAGGCCATCAGGACCATCAGGACCACACCGGCCGACAGCGGCACCGAGCGGAACATCGCCAGCGGGATCAGCGGTTCCCTCACCTTGGTCTCCCAGACGGAGAACAGGAGGAAGCCCACCACCGACACACCGATGAACACCCACGTCTTGCCGTCGCCCCAGCCCCATGCCGGGGCCTTGATCAGGGCCCAGACGAGACAGAACATCGAGGCGGACAGCAGCGCGATACCGACGACGTCGAAGGAGCGCGGCGCGTTCTCGGCCCGGTGGTCCAGCAGGATCATGACGCCGAGTACGACGGCGAGGATGCCCACCGGCACGTTGATGAAGAAGACGGACTGCCAGTTGACGTGCTCGACCAGCACGCCGCCCAGGATCGGGCCGCCCGCGGTGGAGGCGCCGATGACCATGCCCCAGATGCCGATGGCCATGTTGAGCTTCTCGGCCGGGAAGGTGGCCCGCAGCAGGCCGAGCGCGGCCGGCATCAGCAACGCCCCGAACAGGCCCTGGAAGACGCGGAAGACGATGACCGCCGCGATGCTGCCGGACAGCCCGATGGCGCCGGAGGAGGCGGCGAAGCCGGCCACACCGATGAGGAAGGTCTGCCGGTGGCCGAAGCGGTCACCGAGCTTGCCCGCGGTGATCAGGGCGACCGCGAGGGCGAGGAAGTAGGCGTTGGTGATCCACTGGACATCCGCGAGGCTCGCGTCCAGGTCGTCCTGGATGGCCGGGTTGGCGATCGCCACGATGGTGCCGTCCAGGGCCACCATCATGACCCCGACCGCGACGGTGACGAGGGTGGCCCACGGATGGCCGCGCAGACCCGTGGCCGGCGCCGAGCCCGACGGGGACGGTTCGTCCCCCGGTCCCGTCTTGTCGAGGGTGGTCTGACTAGTCATACCGTTGAGAATAATGACAGCCACTGACAGTTGACAAACCGATTCACGAGTCAGTCGCTGACAGGACATCCTCAGCTAGCCTGAACTGCGGAAACCGTACGAAAAGGAGAGAACTCTTGAAGGTGGCCGACACGTCGGCGACGGCGGAGACCGCACCGGCGGCTCCCCGTCCGGGCCTGCGCGAACTCAAGAAGCAGCGCACCCGGGACCTGCTCCTGCGCTCGGCCCTCGAACTGTTCACCACGCGCGGCTACGAGGAGACGACCGTCGACGACATCGCCGAGGCCGCCGACGTCTCCCAGCGCACCTTCTTCCGCTACTTCGCCTCCAAGGAGGACGCGGCCTTCTTCGTGTCGCGGCTCGCGGAGTCGCGCTTCGTCGAGTCCGTGCGCGCGCGCCCGCCCGAGGAGGCGCCCCTGGACGCGCTGCGCCTGGCCCTCGTGGAGAGCTGGAGCACCATCGGCGGGGCCGTCGAGCAGCTGATCCCGCTCGAGCTGCACATGCGCTTCTACCGGGTCATCGAGTCGACGCCCGCGCTGCTCGCCGCCCATCTGCGGCGCGCCACGGAGCTCGAGGAGGAGATCGCCCGCATCGTCGCCGGCCGCGAGGGCCTGGACGTGGACGCGGACCCGCGGCCCCGGGTGGTCGTGGCGGTCTTCGGGGCGGTGATGCGGGTGACCGAGCGGATCTGGTCGGCGCGGGACGACGCCAGTCTGGCGGCACTGCGGGATCTGACGGCCTCCTACCTGGATCAGGTGGCGCCCGCGCTCGCCGGGAACTGGCGCGGCCGCCCCCTCACCGCCGACCCGGTGGACCCAACCCCGTAACGCCGCAACGAAACGTGATCCGTGTCACTGGATTCACGCGGGGCCGTTCCGTTCTCCTAGGGTGTCCTCCCAGTGACTTCCTTCGACACCTCCCCGCAGCTGAACGTCTGGCGCGCACTGCTCGCCCTGGCCGTGGTGTTCGTGATGCTGGCGACCACCGGCTGGACCGCTCTGCGCAACCAGCGGGGGCCCACGGCTCTCGAGGCGTCGGTCACGGCCTGGGAGCACGGCCGGATCGACGGACGGCCGCTGCCCGACGCCCAGGCCGCTCCCGCCCGGCTGGCCCGTTTCTTCGCCTCGCTCACCGAAGGGCAGCGCGCGAGCCTGGCCCGCCGGTATCCCCTGGCCGTAGGCAACATGAACGGCGCCCCCGTCCCACTGCGCTACCTCGCCAACCGATCCGCGCTGGGGAAGGCACGGTCCAAGGAGCACACACGCATGCACGACAAGCGCCTGTCCCCGGCCGGGCAGCGCGAGGCCGGCCGGCGCATGCGCGGCTACGGGTCGCTGCTCGCCCCCGGCCGGCACATCCTCGCCTTCGATCCGGCGGGCTCCGGCAGGGTCGCCGAGGTGTTCGGGGACCTCGATCGCGCCGACCGCGTCTCCGTCGTGGTGCCCGGTGTGGACACCGAACTGCTCACCTTCCAGCGCACCGACCGCAAGCGGTACGCGGCCCCCGTCGGCATGGCCGAGTCGCTGTACGCGGCCGAGCACGCGGCGAGCCCCGGCACCGGCACGGCCGTGATCGCGTGGGCCGACTACACCTCCCCCAGCGGCCTCGGTATGGAGGCGGCCACGGCGACCCGCGCCGTCCGCGGGGCCGTCCGGCTGAAGGCGCTGCTGCGGGCGCTGCCCGGCCGGGCGCCCGTCTCGCTGTTCTGCCACAGCTACGGCTCGGTGGTGTGCGGCCTCGCCGCCGGCACGCTGCCCGGCCGGGTGACCGACATAGCGGTGGCCGGGAGTCCCGGCATGCGCGCCGAGAACGCCTCCCGCCTGCACACCTCCGCCCGTGTGTGGGCGATGCGGGACGCCGACGACTGGATCCAGGACGTGCCGTACCTGGAGGTCGGCGGCCTCGGGCACGGCGCCGATCCGGTGTCCGCCGCGTTCGGGGCACGGGTGCTGTCCGCCCGGGGTGCCCGGGGGCACGGCGGGTACTTCGTCCCCGGCACGGACAGCCTGCGCAACTTCGCGGGGATCGGCGTTGGCGCATACCGCACGGTCGCCTGCGCCGGAGAAGACGACACATGCCGGGCGGGTTTGTCCGGGGCGACGGCGGCCGGACGCGCGTAGAGGCGGAGAAATCCCGGTTTGCGCGGAGAGGGGACGGAGAGGCTCGTGCCGCATACGATGAGCCGCATGGGTGACGTACTGGCCGGATTTCATGCCGCCTGGGAGTTCGAGTCCGACTCCGTGCTCATCCGCTACGAACGGGGGATTCGAACACCCAAGCTGTTCCAAGCGCTGGGGGAACGCCGTGTCCCCCTGGAGGCGATCGCCGGCGTGACGCTCACGCCCGGCAGACGCGGCACCGTCGTGCTGCGCGTCGAACCGCGTCCGGGCGCCGATCCGCTGATGGAAGCGGCGGCCGGGCAGCTGAAGGAGGGGTGCGACCCCTACCGGCTGGTGCTGCCCGCCGAGCGGGAGACCCTCGCGGAGTACTACGCCGACGAGCTGCGTCCGCTGCTGACCGGGGCCGGCAGGGCCGAGCGGTACCTGGTGGCCGCGCCCGAGACACCGCTGCACTTCAAGGCGTACGACGGGAAGGCGGCCTTCGACGGGAAGGCGGTGTCCTTCCGGTGGTCCTGGACGGGCGCGTCGTCGGCGAAGTGGAAGGCCGGCGACCAGAGCTTCCCGGTCGCCGACCTGGGCGGGGTGGAGTGGCGCTCTCCCGAGATGTTCGACGGATACCTGCGGCTGCTGCCGCGCGACGCCGAGGCCTCGGTCGTCTCCGCCGCCTCGGCAGCCTCGACCGCCTCGGCCGTCCCCCAGGCCGACCAGGATCCGGCGGCGGTCGTGTTCGGGCTCGGATACGGGCCGGTGCACGAGTCACTGCCGTTCGCCGCGGCGGTGCTGGCGGCGGTGCGGGAGCGGGGCGCGAGCACCCAGGTGCCGGTTCCGGTGCCGGCGCCGCGGCGGGACCCCGCCGACATCGCCGAGCGGATCCGGCACCTGGGAGAGCTGCATCAGCAGGGGCTGGTGACGGACGAGGAGTTCTCGTCGAAGAAGGCGGAGTTGCTGGCGGAGCTGTGACGCCTGCGCCGGGATTCCCTCCCGTCTTCGGGTGCGGGCCCGTTGTGGCTGGGCGCGCGGTTCCCCGCGCCCCTGGCGGTCTACTCCCGTCCGGCGGACGTGAACGTCATGTCCGCGTAGCGGTCGCCCGCCACCTTCTCCGCGATCGGCTCCAGCGAGGACAGCTCCGCGTCGGTGAGGACGATCCTCGTCGCCGCCGTGTTCTCCGCCACCCGCGTCGGCTTCCGGGTGCCCGGGATCGGGATCACCGGCAGCCCGTGGACCTGCGCACGCTGGTGGACCCAGGCCAGGGCGATCTGGCCGAGGGTGGCGTCGTGGGCCTCGGCGAGGGTGCGGACCGGGGCGAGCAGGGCCGCGTTGGCCGCCGCGTTGTCGCCGGTGAAGCGGGGCTGCTGCCGGCGGAAGTCGCCGTCCGTGAGGTCCCGCTCGGCGTCGGCGAAGGAACCGGTGAGGAAGCCCCGGCCGAGCGGCGAGTACGGCACGAGGGCCACGCCCAGGTCACGGGCGGCCGGCACCACGCCCGCCTCGATGTCCCGGCTGAACAGCGACCACTCCGACTGCACGACGGCGATCGGATGCACCGTCTGCGCGGCCCGCAGCTCGTCGCCCGTCACCTCGCTCAGCCCGAGGTGCTTGACCTTGCCCTCGCGGACGAGGTCGGCCATGACGCCGACGGTCTCCTCGATCGGCACGTTCGCGTCGCGCCGGTGCATGTAGTAGAGGTCGACCACATCGACGTCCAGGCGGCGCAGGCTCGCCTCGACGGCCTCGCGGACGTACGGCGCGTCGTTGCGGATGATCCGCCTGGCGGGGTCGTCCGGCGGGATCGACAGGGCGAACTTGGTCGCCACGACCACCTCGTCGCGGTGGGCCTTGAAGAACGGCGCCAGGAACCGCTCGTTCTCGCCCGCGCCGTACGCGTCGGCCGTGTCGTAGAGCGTGACGCCCAGCTCCAGCGCCCGTTCCAGGGTGGCCCGCGACGCGTCGGTGTCCGTGGGGCCGTAGGCGAAGCTCATGCCCATGCAGCCGAGGCCCTGCACACCCACCTCCGGGCCGCCGTCGCCGAGCCGTGCCGTCGGAATCCTGCTGTCGGTCATGCGTTCCTCTCTCCTTCACGGGTGCGTCCGGCGTCGCCGTAGAAGCCGATCTTCAGGTCGAGCACGGCGACGGTCTCCTGGAGTTCGGCGATGCGCGTCAGCACGTCGCGGCGGGTCGCCTCCAGCAGTTCCCGCCGGTCCAGGTACGTGCTCTCGCCCTCGCGCACCATCTCGGCGTACCGCACCATGTCGGCGACCGGCATGCCGGTCTTGCGCAGCTTGCCGACGAAGTCGAGCCAGTCCAGGTCGCGGTTGCTGTAGCGGCGCTGCCCGGTGTGCGAGCGGTCGATGTGCGGCATCAGGCCGATCCGCTCGTACCAGCGCAGCGTGTGGGCCGTCAGCCCGGTGAAGGCGACTACCTCGCTGATGGTGTAGCGGTCCTGCCCGTCGGGGCGCGAGTGGCACCGGGGCGGGGCGGAGCAGATGTCTGTTCCGGTGGCGTCTTTGGTGGCGTGTTCGGTGGCGTCTTTGGTGGCGTTCGGCCCGAGGGTCTCGGCCGTGGTCTGCATCACCGTCATGGCATCCACGCTATGACCTTGGAGTGCACTCCAGGCAAGCGACCCGGCGGAAAGCCCCGGACGCTGGAATACCGGATCGGCGGCTCCGACCGTTCGCCGAGCGGCCTGATCGGCTACGCCTTCAGCGTCGCCACCGACCCGGACGCCCGGCGCCGCGGCTACGCCCGCGCGTGCGTGGACGAGCTGCTGGAGTGGTCCCGCGAGCGCGGCGCGGGGCACGTCATGCTCACCGCCTCCCCCGACGCCGAGCCCCTGTACGCGTCGATGGGCCTCACCCGCGACACCGCCCCCTCCATGCGACTGCGCCTCTGAGCCGCTTAGGCTCGGTGGCATGTCCTTGAAGAGCCTCGCGTTGATCGAGAACTGGCCGGTCCCCACCGCCGCGGCAGGCGTCGTACGGGCCGACGGCACCGTCCTGGGGACCCACGGCCCGGCCACGCACCGCTTCCCGCTCGCCTCGGTCACCAAGCCGCTCGCGGCGTACGCGGCGCTGGTGGCGTACGAGGAGGGCGCGATCGAGCTGGACGAGCCCGCCGGGCCGCCCGGCTCCACGGTCCGCCACCTGCTCGCGCACACCTCGGGCCTGGCCTTCGACGAGCACCGGGTGACGTCCGCGCCCGGGGAGCGCCGGCTGTACTCCAACGCCGGTTTCGAGCAGCTCGGCGAGCACATCGCCAAGGCGGCCGACATGCCGTTCACCGAGTACGCGCGGCAGGCGGTGCTGGAGCCGCTGGGCATGACGCACACCTCCCTCGACGGCTCCCCGGCGAAGGACGGCGTCTCCACGGTCGAGGACCTGCTCCGCTTCACCGCCGAGGTGCAGGCGCCACGGCTCCTCGACCCGCGCACGGTCGCCGAGGCGATGACCGTCCAGTACCCGGGCACGAAGGGCGTCCTGCCGGGCTACGGCCACCAGAACCCCAACGACTGGGGCCTCGGCTTCGAGATCCGCGACGCCAAGTCCCCGCACTGGACGGGCGCCTCCTCCTCCCCGCGCACCTTCGGCCACTTCGGCCAGTCCGGTACCTTCCTGTGGATCGACCCGGACGCCTCCCTGGCCTGCGTGGCCCTCGCCGACCGGGCGTTCGGGCCGTGGGCGGTGGAGGCGTGGCCGCCCTTCACGGACGCGGTGCTGGCGGAACCGCGCGGCTGACGCACTCGAACCACACCGCCTTGCCCCGCCGCCCGCCGGGGTGCGGCGTGACACCCACCGGTCGGTCACCGCCTCGACGATCACGAGCCCGCGCCCGCCCTCCTCCAGCGCGTCCCCGGAGGCCGGTACCGGCGACTCCGGGCAGCCGTCGGCTCCGTCCCCGTGCGAGACAGCAGGAATGCGGCCGGTCCGGTCGTGACCGTGGGTGCACCCGCATGGCAGACGTTCGTCAACGGCCTGCGGCAGTCCGCACGACGCCCGTCGGCCGACGAACGGGTCCGTTCACGGACCCGCCGACCTGGCCGCTTCCCCGGCCCCGTGAGTGTCAGCGCGCCGCCATCTCCCAGATCAGCAGCTCGGCCCGCGTCACCGCCACCGCCTCCACCCCCTCGGCATCAGTGACGCGGGCCGCGTCGCCCGCGGCCAGCTCCTCGCCGTCGAGGCGTACCTCGCCGCGGACCACGTGCACGTACACGTACGCCCCGTCCGGCACCGCCGTCCGCTCCCCCGGGGAGAGGCGGCGTACGTGGAGCATCGCGCCGGCCTCGGGGACGGCGTACGGGGTGGAGTCGGCGATGCCGTGGACGATCTCGTAGGCGGGGTCGCCGCCGGGCTCGCGCGGGGCCAGCCACGTCTGGACGAAGGCCAGGGGGACAACGGCGTCGTTGCGTTCGACGTGGCGGACGCCGCCCGCCGCGCTGAGGCGTTGGACGTCCCCGGCGCGGACCACCGTCTCGTGGCCGGTGCTGTCGCGGTGGGTCAGCTCGCCCTGCGCCACCCACGTGACGATCTCCGTGTGGCTGTGCGGGTGCTCGTCGAAGCCGGCGCCGGGGGCGAGGCGCTCCTCGTTGCAGGCGATCAGCGCTCCGAAGCGGAGGTTGCCGGGGTCGTAGTGGGGGCCGAAGGAGAAGGCGTGCCGCGACTCGATGCCCGCCGCCGGGTCGCCTCCCGGGTAGCGCTCGTCGGCGCGCCGTACGTCCATCACGACGTCCACCGTAGACCCGGCGGCACGTGCGCCCGTTCCGATAAGGCAGTCTTGTCCCCGTGCCCGAACCCGAAACCGGCAAGCCCGACACCCCCGTCCAGCCCGCCCACCCGCATACCGCGACGCTGAAGCGGCTGGAGCAGTCCTCCGGATCGCTCGCCGCACAGGCCATCGCGCGCATGGACGAGACACTGCCGTGGTACCGGGCCATGCCACCGGAGAACCGCTCCTGGATCGGGCTGGTCGCCCAGGCCGGCATCGCCGCGTTCACCGAGTGGTTCCGGCGGCCGGACGCCCCGCAGGCCATCTCCACCGACGTCTTCGGCACGGCGCCCCGCGAGCTGACCCGGGCGATCACCCTGCGGCAGACCGTGGAGATGGTGCGGACCACCATCGAGGTGATGGAGTCCGCCATCGACGAGGTCGCCGCCCCCGGCGACGAGTCGGTGCTGCGCGAGGCGCTGCTCGTGTACGCCCGGGAGATCGCCTTCGCGACCGCCCAGGTGTACGCGCAGGCCGCCGAGGCACGGGGTGCCTGGGACGCGCGGCTGGAGTCGCTGGTGGTGAACGCCGTGCTCAGCGGCGAGGCCGACGAGGGGGCCGTGTCCCGGGCCGCCGCCCTCGGCTGGAACTCGCCCGAGCATGTCTGTGTCGTGCTGGGGACCGCGCCCGACGGGGACTCCGAGCTGACCGTGGAGGCCATCAGGCGCGCGGCCCGGCACGCCAAGCTCCAGGTACTGACCGGGGTGCTCGGGGACCGCCTGGTGGTCATCGCCGGGGGCCGCAACGATCCGCTGGCGGTGGCGAAGTCGCTGATCGGACCGTTCGCGCAGGGTGCGGTGGTGGCCGGTCCTGTGGTGCCCGACCTGCTGGCCGCGACCCGGTCCGCGCAGGCCGCCGCCGCCGGCCTCAAGGCCTCCACCGCCTGGCAGGACGCCCCGCGCCCGGTGCTCGCCGACGATCTGCTGCCGGAGCGCGCGATCGCCTCCGACCCCTCGGCCCGTGAGCAACTGGTGGAGGAGATCTACAGACCGTTGGAGGAGGCGGGGGCGGCGCTGCTGGAGACGCTCAGCGTCTATCTCGAACAGGCGAGCAGTCTGGAGGGCGCCGCCCGGATGCTCTTCGTTCACCCGAACACCGTGCGCTACCGGCTGCGACGTGTGACTGACGTCACCGGATGGTCACCCTCTGATGTACGGTCTGCGTTCACCCTGCGGATCGCGCTCATCCTGGGGCGTCTGGCCGATGGAGATCCGCAGCTCTAGGATTTTGTGCGGGTTCCACAAAACCCGCTCGTGTTCTTCGTCCCTGTCCCCACGGGCGGTCCCGGCCGTCCTCAAGAGAGAGTGTGAGAGTGCTCGTACTCGTCGCTCCCGGCCAGGGCGCCCAGACGCCCGGCTTTCTGACCGACTGGCTCGCCCTCCCCGGTGCCGCTGACCGCGTCGCCGCGTGGTCGGACGCCATCGGACTCGATCTCGCCCACTTCGGCACCAAGGCCGACGCGGACGAGATCCGTGACACGTCCGTCGCCCAGCCGCTGCTGGTCGCCGCCGGAATCCTCTCCGCCGCGGCACTCGGTGACATGGCGGGCCTCGCGCCCGGCGCCGTCGCGGGTCACAGTGTCGGCGAGATCACCGCCGCCGCGTTCGCGGGCGTCCTCGGCGACACCGCCGCGCTGACCCTCGTACGCCGTCGGGGGCTGGCCATGGCCGAGGCCGCCGCGGTCACCGAGACCGGCATGTCGGCGCTGCTCGGCGGCGACCCCGAGGTGAGCGTCGCGCACCTGGAGAAGCTCGGTCTGACCCCGGCGAACATGAACGGCGCCGGTCAGATCGTGGCGGCCGGCACCATGGAGCAGCTGGCCGCGCTGAACGAGGACAAGCCCGAGGGTGTCCGCAAGGTCGTCCCCCTCAAGGTGGCCGGCGCGTTCCACACGCGCCACATGGCACCCGCGGTGGACAAGCTCGCCGAGGCCGCGAAGGCGCTCACGCCGGCCGACCCGGACGTGACGTACGTCTCCAACAAGGACGGTCGGGCCGTCGCCACCGGCGCCGAGGTGCTCGAGCGGCTGGTGGGCCAGGTGGCCAACCCCGTCCGCTGGGACCTGTGCATGGAGACGTTCAAGGAGCTGGGCGTCACCGCGCTCATCGAGGTGTGCCCCGGCGGCACGCTGACCGGGCTGGCCAAGCGGGCGCTGCCCGGCGTGAAGACGCTGGCCCTGAAGTCCCCGGCCGACCTCGACGCGGCCCGCGAGCTCGTCGCCGAGCACACCCAGCAGGCCTGACAAGGAGCGCGAGAGCATGTCGAAGATCAAGCCCAGCAAGGGCGCCCCGTACGCGCGCATCCTCGGCGTCGGCGGCTACCGCCCGACCCGGGTGGTGCCGAACGAGGTGATCCTCGAGAAGATCGACTCGTCCGACGAGTGGATCCGCTCGCGCTCCGGCATCGAGACGCGGCACTGGGCCTCCCCCGAGGAGACCGTCGCCACGATGTCGATCGAGGCGTCCGGCAAGGCGATCGCGGACGCGGGGATCGACGCCGCGCAGATCGGCGCCGTGGTCGTCTCGACCGTGTCGCACTTCAGCCAGACCCCGGCCATCGCCACCGAGATCGCCGACAGGCTCGGCACCCACCGGGCCGCGGCCTTCGACATCTCGGCGGGCTGCGCGGGCTTCGGCTACGGCCTGACCCTGGCCAAGGGCATGGTCGTCGAGGGTTCGGCGGAGTACGTCCTGGTCATCGGCGTGGAGCGGCTGTCCGACCTGACCGACCTGGAGGACCGGGCCACGGCCTTCCTGTTCGGCGACGGCGCGGGCGCGGTCGTGGTCGGCCCGTCCCGGGAGCCGGCGATCGGACCGACGGTCTGGGGTTCGGAGGGCGACAAGTCCGAGACGATCAAGCAGACGGTCTCCTGGGACCGGTTCAGGAGCGGCGACGTCTCCGGGCTGCCCCACGACAGCGAGGGCAACGTCAAGTTTCCCGCGATCACGCAGGAGGGCCAGGCGGTGTTCCGCTGGGCCGTGTTCGAGATGGCGAAGGTCGCGCAGCAGGCGCTGGACGCGGCCGGGATCAGCCCGGACGACCTGGACGTCTTCATCCCGCACCAGGCCAACGTGCGGATCATCGACTCGATGGTGAAGACACTGAAGCTGCCGGAGCACGTCACGGTCGCCCGTGACATCCGCACCACCGGCAACACCTCGGCCGCCTCGATTCCGCTCGCCATGGAGCGGCTTCTGGCGACCGGCGACGCGAAGAGCGGTGACACCGCGCTCGTCATCGGCTTCGGGGCGGGTCTCGTCTACGCCGCGACGGTCGTTACGCTCCCCTAGGCACTCCGTGCCGGATCATGCGGTCCGGAACGGAGAGCAGCAACACCCGCCGCCGACGCGGCGGGCCGCCACACCCTCTGGACAACAAAGAAGGAGCGCCATCATGGCCGCCACTCAGGAAGAGATCGTCGCCGGTCTCGCGGAGATCGTGAACGAGATCGCCGGCATCCCGGTTGAGGACGTCCAGCTGGACAAGTCCTTCACCGACGACCTGGACGTCGACTCCCTGTCCATGGTCGAGGTCGTCGTCGCCGCCGAAGAGCGCTTCGACGTCAAGATCCCGGACGAGGACGTCAAGAACCTCAAGACCGTCGGCGACGCGACGAAGTACATCCTCGACCACCAGGCCTGATCCGCCGGTACCCGGGCCGTGGCCCGGGTACCCGGGCAGACTGCCCCGCCACCCGGCGGTGGCGCCGTACGAATCCGTATCCCGTTGGAGAAAGAATTCCCGTGAGCTCGACCAATCGCACCGTGGTCGTCACCGGTATCGGCGCAACCACACCGCTGGGTGGCGACGCAGCCTCGACCTGGGAGGGACTGGTCGCCGGCAGGTCCGGCGTCAAGCCCCTCGAGCAGGACTGGGCCGCCGACCAGGCGGTCCGTATCGCCGCGTCTGCGGCCGTGGACCCCTCCGAGGTCATCCCGCGGCCGCAGGCCCGCCGTCTGGACCGCTCGGCGCAGTTCGCGCTGATCGCGGCCCAGGAGGCCTGGAAGGACGCCGGATACTCCGGCAAGGCGGGCGAGGGCGCCGCGGACGACGGGGCCGCCCACGTCGACCCCGACCGCCTCGGTGCGGTCATCGCCTCCGGCATCGGCGGCGTGACGACCCTGCTCGACCAGTACGACGTGCTGAAGGAGAAGGGCGTCCGCCGCGTCTCCCCGCACACCGTCCCCATGCTGATGCCGAACGGCCCCTCCGCCAACGTGGGCCTGGCCGTGGGCGCCCGCGCGGGCGTGCACACGCCGGTCTCCGCCTGCGCCTCGGGCGCCGAGGCCATCGGCTACGCCATCGAGATGATCCGCACCGGCCGCGCCGACGTCGTCGTCGCGGGTGGCACGGAGGCGGCGATCCACCCGCTGCCCATCGCCGCGTTCGGCAACATGATGGCGATGTCCAAGAACAACGACGACCCGCAGGGTGCCTCGCGCCCCTTCGACACGGGCCGGGACGGCTTCGTCCTCGGTGAGGGCGCCGGCGTCCTCGTCCTGGAGTCCGCCGAGCACGCCGCCGCGCGCGGGGCCCGCGTCTACGCGGAGGCGGTCGGCCAGGGCATCTCCGCCGACAGCCACGACATCGTGCAGCCGGAGCCGGAGGGCCGCGGCATCTCGGCCGCCCTGCAGAACCTGCTGGACCGGGGCGACGTGGACCCGGCCGAGATCGTGTACGTCAACGCGCACGCCACCTCGACGCCGGCCGGTGACATCGCCGAGCTGAAGGCGCTGCGCAAGGTCCTCGGCGACGACGTCGACCACATGGCCGTCTCCAGCACCAAGTCGATGACCGGCCACCTCCTCGGTGGCGCGGGCGGCGTGGAGTCGGTGGCGACCGTCCTCGCCCTGTACCACCGGGTGGCGCCGCCGACGATCAACGTCGACGACCTCGATCCCGAGGCCGAGGCCAACGCGGACATCATCCGCGGAGAGGCCCGGAAGCTGCCGGTCGAGGGCCGTATCGCCGCGCTGAACGACTCGTTCGGCTTCGGCGGGCACAACGTGGTCCTGGCGTTCCGCACGGTCTGAGCGACCGCCGTACGCAGGTGGAGGGCCCCCACCGGCCGGTGGGGGCCCTCCACCTGCGTACGGGGCGGGGCGCCGTCACACCACCTGGTGCAGCCAGCGGACCGGGGCGCCCTCGCCCGCGTGGCGGAAGGGCTCCAGTTCGTCGTCCCAGGGCTTGCCGAGGAGCTTGGCGATGTCCGACTCCAGGTCGGTCTCGCCGCGCCGGGAGCGGACCAGGGCGGCGCGCAGCCGGTCCTCGGGGATCATGATGTCGCCGTGGATGCCGGTGACGGCGTGGAAGATGCCGAGGTCGGGAGTGCAGCTGTAGCGCTCGCCCTCGGCGTTCGCGGACGGTTCCGCGGTGACCTCGAAGCGCAGCAGCTGCCAGCCGCGCAGTGCGGAGGCGAGCTTGGAGGCGGTGCCGGCCTGGCCCTGCCAGGAGAACTCCGAGCGCCAGGTGCCGGGCGCGGCGGGCTGCCGGATCCAGTCGAGGCCGACGCGCGTGCCGAGCACTCCGGCGATGGCCCACTCGACGTGCGGGCAGAGCGCGCGCGGCGCGGAGTGCACGTACAGGACTCCACGTGTCGTCACCGGAACCTCCGGGCTGAGCGGGACATCTCGGAACGGGTGGAACGGTTGTGACCGGGCGGGTCACGTTGAGGGCGAGGCTACCGTGCGACAGGGCAAGGAGTGTGACGTACCGTCGGTCCCGCTGCCGACAAATCTCCGTCATTCACCCGGCAGGACGCTTGTACGGGTGTGAGCCGTCGCATCGCCGCCCTCGGGAACCCTGGCGCGGTGTCATGGGTTGAGGATGTCGGAGGCACGAGGCGAGGGGTGGGACCGGTATGGGCCGAGCGACGGACCGGGGGACGCGGCGCGGCCGTCGCCGTGCGCGTGTCGCGCTCGCCGTCCTGACCGCCGCGGTCCTGGGCGCGGCGGGCTGCGACGCCGCGGGCGGCGGCTCCCCCGCGCCTTCCGGCAGCGCGTCGAAGGGGCCGAAGCCGGCCCCGGTCTGGGACACGAGCCCGGCGTCGGTCGCCGCCGTGGGCGACTCCGTCACGCGCGGCTTCGACGCCTGTGCGGTCCTGTCGGACTGCCCGGAGGTGTCGTGGGCGACCGGCACCAGCGCCGAGGTCGACTCACTCGCCGTACGGCTGCTGGGGAAGGCGGAGGCGGCCGAGCGGAGCTGGAACTACGCGGTCACCGGGGCCCGGATGGCGGACCTGACCGCTCAGGTGACCCGGGCGGCGAAGCGCGAGCCGCAGCTGGTCGCGGTGATGGCCGGGGCGAACGACGCGTGCCGGGCCACGACCTCGGCGATGACGCCGGTGGCGGACTTCCGGACCCAGTTCGAGGAGGCGATGGCCACCCTGCGCGCGAAGCTGCCCAAGGCGCAGGTGTACGTGTCGAGCATCCCGGATCTGAAGCGGCTGTGGTCGCAGGGGCGCACCAGCCCGCTGGGCAGGCAGGTGTGGAGGCTGGGCCTGTGCCCGTCGATGCTGGGTGACGCGGACTCCCTGGACTCGGCGGCGACTTCGCGGCGCAACACCGTGCGGGACCGGGTGGAGGCCTACAACGAGGTGCTGCGGGAGGTCTGCGCGAGGGACCGGCGGTGCCGCACCGACGACGGCGCGGTCCACGCGTACCGGTTCGGGACCGGCCAGCTGAGCCACTGGGACTGGTTCCACCCGAGTGTGGACGGCCAGGCCCGGCTGGCGGAGATCGCGTACCGCGCCGTCACCGCGAAGACGCCGTGACCCGGCTCGACCCGGTCCGACCTGGGCATGACCGGCGCATGTCCTGGAGCTCCGCACATGAGCGAACTCTTCGGCACCCTTTCCGCCGGCACCGCGGTGCACCGCTGGACCCTGGAGCGGGCCGGTGTGCGGGTGCGGGTCCTGTCGTACGGCGGGATCGTGCAGTCGGCCGAGGTGCCGGACCGGGACGGGAACACCGCGGACGTGGTGCTCGGGTTCGCGGACCTGGACGGATACGTGTCGCATCCGCAGCCGCACTTCGGCGCGCTCGTCGGGCGGTACGCCAACCGCGGGCGGCCGTTTCCCGCCGGACGGGCGGTCGTACGCGCCGACGCTCAACAACGGGCCGAACTCGCTGCACGGCGGCGCGCGCGGCTTCGACAAGCGGGTCTGGGACGTGAGCCCCGTCGGGGGCGGCGGGCACGGCGTCCGGCTGAGCCGGGTGTCCCCGCACGGCGAGGAGGGTTTCCCGGGCCGCCTGGAGGTCTCGGCCACGTACACGCCGGAGGAGGAGCCGGGCGCGCTGCGGATCGCGTACGAGGCGGTCACGCACGCGCCGACGGTACTGAACCCGACGAACCACAGCTACTTCGACCTGAGCGGCTCCGGGCACGCGGGCGGGCACGCACTGCGGCTCGCCGCCTCCCGGATCACGCCGGTCGACGCCGGCCTGATCCCCACGGGCGCCCTGGAGGACGTGACGGACACGCGCTTCGACTTCCGGCGGGCGCGCAAGGTCGGCTCGGGCCACGACCACAACTTCGTCCTCGACAAGGGCGTGACCGCCGCCGCCGAGGAGGTCGCCGAGCTGTACGACCCGGCGTCGGGGCGGGTGCTCACGGTGCGACGACCGAGCCGGGACTGCAGCTGTACACCGCCGACCACCTGGACGAGCCCTTCGCCCCCGGCGACGGCGTCGCGCTGGAGACGCAGCACTTCCCTGACTCCCCGAACCGGCCCGGGTTCCCGGGCACGGTGCTGCGGCCGGGCGAGGTCTTCCGCTCGGCGACGGTGTACGGCTTCTCGGTGCGCCAGGTCCTGTCGTCGAACTCGCGTCGTCGCCCGGGGGCGGCCCCGCGGCGTCAGGTGCGTGCTCTCGGTGCCGGGTCCCGGGCCTCGTACCGGATGTACCCGGTTCGGGGCCCGGGACGGCGAGAGTGCGTGCATGACGTCGCCGGGCAGACGGGAGTTCGACGACAGGGCCCAGCGAGGAGGGGCGGGCGTCGTGCCGCGTCCGCCGCTCAGCCCCGGCCCGGCCGTCAGGTCCCGGACCGGGGCTGTTCGCGGGGGCACGCCCTCGCGGACGTCCCGGGGTCAGACGGTAATCGTCGCGGTGACCTGGCGGTCCGCGATCGAGCGTCCGTCCACCAATGCGTACGAACCCTTCACAAACACCTACGAGCCGGTCGCCGCGCCGTAGCGCGGGTCACTCCCGTCACGCGATACTTCCGCCGTCCGGCAGCGCACCCCCACGGCGACGGAAGGACCTGGTCTCCCTTGACCCCCATACGTGTTCGGATCGGCGTACTCGGACTGGCCCTGGTGGCGGGACTCACCGCCCCCACGACGGCGGCGACGGCCACGGCCGCACCCCCGGCGGGCACCGCCCCCTCGCCGACCGTAGAGGAGCGGCGGCTCGACGGGGACGTGCCCCGGCAGATCCTGCGGCGCTCCGGATTCGCCGCGGCGGCACCGGCGTTCGCCCGCGGACTCGGGCGGGCGGACTCCTATCGCCGGGCACGAGCCGTCGTGGCACGGGAGGGCACGGCGCTGTGGCGGCGCGCCGTGGACCGGGCGCAGGGGCGCGGCCCGGCCCGCGGGGACCTCAGCCGGGACGACGACCGGCCGCTGTACTGGGCGCGGCTCGGGATGACGCGGGAACTGCGCGCCTGGGAGCCCGGGTTCGGGCTGAGCGGGCGGCAGCGGGCCGCGCTGCTGAGGGAGCTGGAGCGCGCCTCGCGCGGCCAGGGCGACATCCGCCTGCCGCGTGACGGGCGCGGGCGTGACGGGCGTGACGGGGACGGGCACGGCAAGGGGATGAAGCGGGTGCTGCTCACCGGTTTCGACCCCTTCACCCTGGACCGCGACATCCGGATCTCCAACCCGTCCGGCGCCGTCGCGCTCGCGCTGGACGGCACGGTGATCGACACCCCGGACGGTCCCGCGCGGGTGGAGACGGCCGTGTTCCCGGTGCGCTGGCGGGACTTCGCGCAGGGGGCGGTGGAGCGGGCGCTGCGGCCGTATCTGCCGAGGGTGGACCTGTTCACCACCGTGAGCCAGGGCCGGGTCGGGCGGTTCGACGTGGAGCGGACCAACGGGGCCTGGCGGGGCGGCTTCCCCGACAACGACGACGTCTCCCGCACGGAGACGGTCCCCGTGGCCGATCCGGCCTCGCAGCCGCAGTGGACGACGACCACGCTGCCCTACGCGGCGATCACGGCCGCGGACACCGGGCGCTTCCCCGTGTACGACCACACGAGCGTGACCGAGATCCCGGCGGGCGGCGGCGAGCCGGTCGTACGGCCGGACGGCCCCACACCGGGTTCTACGGCCCGGGCGGGAGGCGGCGGGGACTACCTCTCCAACGAGATCGCCTACCGCGCGACGCTGCTGCGGGACCGGCTCGGCCTGCACGGCGCGCTGCCGGGCGGGCACGTGCACACACCGGTCCTGCGGTTCGGGGCCGGGAACACCGATCCGGGGACGGGGACGGTCACCGATCCGGCGTTCGTGCGCAACCGCCTCGACATCGTGGCGCAGACGCGCGCGATCGTGACCGTGGCGGTCAGCGCGTCGGGGCCGGACCGGAGCTGACCGCCGGGCCGCCGTCGGCCGGATCGCCTTCAGCCGGGCCGCCGTCGGCCGGGCCGCCTTCAGCCGGGCCGCCGTCGGCCGGGCCGCCGTCGGCCGGGTCGTGGCCGTCGCGGGTCTCCTCGCCCAGCAGTTCGCGGGCGAGGAGCGTGGCGCCCGCGACCGCGCCGGGCATCAGGAACACCGCGACGAACGGCACCAGGAAGGACACGCCCAGCGGGGTGCCGAAGCCCCAGACCAGCATCCTGCGGGAGCGCAGGAGGGCGAGGCGGTCGCGCAGTTCGACCCCGCGGCGCTGGAGGGCGACGGCGGCCAGTTCCTCGGTGAGGAAGAAGCCGGTGACGAAGAAGCCGATCACCGGGACCGCAGTCTGGCCGACGACCGGGACGAAGCCGAGCGCGAAGAGCAGCACCCCCCACACGGCGGCCCGGACGAGGATCCGCAGGCTGTCGCGGCCGGAGATCCACAGCTCGCGCCAGAGCGGCAGGCCGGACTCGGGGGCGGTGCCGTCCGGGGAGACGTCGCGGTCGACGCGCTCGGAGAGGGCCTCGTAGAAGGGCTGCCCGACCAGCAGGGTGACCGCGGTGAAGGTGAGGACGGCCAGGAGCAGGGCGAGGGCGAACAGGACGGCGGTGAGGAAGCCGCGGAAGAGGCCGGGCCACGGGCTCGGCCAGTCGTCGGCGAAGGGGGTCGCCCAGCCGACGAAGTCCTCGCCCCACAGCGCGAGCGCGATCAGCACGCCCACGTACAGGACCAGGGTGATCAGCCCCGGGACGAGCCCGAAGCCGTAGCTCCTGCCGTGCCGGGCCACCCAGCGCTGGCCCTTCAGGAGATGGCCGAATCCCGCCCCAAGATCGCGCATGGGCAGAACTCTACCGGTCGCCGCCGACACCCCCACGCCCCGATTGAGTCGAACACGCTCGTCCCGCCGTACCGATCGGGACAGGACCAGGGGCCATACCGGCGAGCGGGTGAGGAGAAGCGGATGACGCAGGGGATCCACGGCACCGTCGCCGACGGCTTCGAGGCGGTACGGGAGGAGTTCGCGGCGGTGGTGGCAGGCGAACTGCCGGACTACGAGGGCCAGTTGTGCGCCTACCTCCATGGCCGCCGGGTCGTCGACCTGTGGGCCTGCGGCGCCGACTCGGCCGACGCGGACTCGTTGTACGGGGTGCACTCGGCCACCAAGGGCGCCGCACACCTGGTGGCCGCCCTGCTGGTGCAGGAGGGCACGCTGGAGCTGGACCGCAGGGTGACGTACTACTGGCCGGAGTTCGCGGCCGAGGGCAAGGACGCGCTGACGCTGCGCGACCTGCTCGCGCACCGGGCGGGCGTGATCGGCACGGACACCGGGTTCACCACCGCCGAGCTGGCCGACGACCGGGTGATCGCGGAGCGTCTCGCCGACCAGCGTCCGTACTGGCGTCCCGGCACGGCCTTCGGGTACCACGCGCTGGTCCTGGGCGCCCTCGTGGGCGAGGTGGTGCGCCGGGCCACGGGGCACACCCTCCAGGAGGTCTACGAGGAACGGGTGCGCGCCCCGCATCACCTGGACTTCCATCTGGGCCTGCCGGCCGCGCTCGACCACCGCTTCCGGACGGCCGGGCCGGCGGTCCCCGCTCCGGTCCGGGAGGCGTCGTCCGTTTCACCGGCGGACGGGCCGCGCACCCTGGCCGCCATCGCCTTCAACCGCAACACGGCGCACCCCACCGACCTGGCGACCCTGCCCAACGAGCCCGTCGTCCGGGCCGCGGGACCGGCCTCCGTGGGCGGTGTGGCATCGGCGCGCGGCCTGGCCGGGATGTACGCGGCGGCGACCGGTGAGCTGGACAGCAGGGCAGCGCTGCTGAAGCCGGACACGGTGGCGGAGTTCGGGCAGTTCCACTCGGTGGGCCACGACCTGGTGACGCGGACGCACGGGTCGTACGGTCTCGGCTTCCAGGCGACGGCGGACGTCTGGCACCCGTTCCTCGGCGCCGGGACGATCGGGCACAGCGGTGCGGGCGGCTGCCAGGCCTTCGCGGACCCGGCCGGCGGTCTGGCGTACGGGTACACCCGGCGGCGCTCCGTCCGTCCGGGCGGGGCGGCGCCGGAGAACCAGCGGCTGGTGGCGGCGGTGCACACGGCGGCGCTCGCGTGCTGAGCACCGCCGCGCGCGCACCGCCGTAACGGGTTCCGTCAGACGAGCGTCACCGTGATGTCGCCGCGGGTGGCCTTCGAGTACGGGCAGACCTGGTGGGCCTTCTCCACCAGCGAGCGCGCGGTGGCGGCGTCGAGCGCCGGGATCTCGGCGGAGATCTCGACGATGATCCCGAACCCGTCGCCGTTCTTGCCGATCCCGACCTTCGCGGTGACGGTCGAGCCGGAGACGTCGGCACCCTCCTGGCGGGCCACGACGCCGAGCGCGCCCTGGAAGCAGGCGCTGTACCCGGCGGCGAACAGCTGCTCGGGGTTGGTGCCGGCACCGTTGCCGCCCATCTCCTTGGGCGGGTTCACGACGACGTCGAGCTTGCCGTCATCGGTGGCCACCCGTCCGTCGCGGCCGTTCTCGGCGGTGGCTACGGCGGTGTAGAGGACCTCGGACTGCTGAATCGGCATGCGGTTGTCTTCCTGCTCGGTCCGCCGTGACTCGCGCCCACGATCACGACGAATTTCGGAAAGACGTTACCGCATGCCGGAAGTGCAGTGAAGTCAGAGCTTGACGATCATCTTGCCGGTGTTGTCGCCGCGCAGGACGCCGAGGAAGGCCTCCAGGTTGTTCTCGATGCCCTCGACGACCGTCTCGCGGTACTTCAGCTCGCCGGAGCGGACCCAGGGGCCGACCTCCTCGACGAACTTCGGCTGGAGGTCGTAGTGGTCGCCGACGAGGAAGCCCTCGATGCGGCCTCGGGTCTGGATCAGGCGGGCGAGGTTCTTCGGGCCGGGGGCGGGCTCGGTGTTGTTGTAGACGGAGATCGCGCCGCAGATGGCGATGCGGCCGTTCAGGTTGAGGGAGCCGATGGCGGCCTCCAGGTGGTCGCCGCCCACGTTGTCGAAGTAGACGTCGACACCGTCCGGGGCGGCGGCGCGCAGCTGCTCGCTCACCGGCCCGTCCTTGTAGTTGAAGGCGGCGTCGAAGCCGTACTCGTCGGTGAGCAGCCCGACCTTCTCGGCCGAGCCGGCCGAGCCGATGACCCGGGCGGCGCCCTTGAGCTTCGCGATCTGCCCGACCTGGCTGCCGACGGCACCGGCCGCACCGGAGACGAACACCGTGTCGCCCTCCTTCAGGGCGGCGACCCGCAGCAGACCGGCGTAGGCGGTCAGCCCCGTCATGCCGAGCACACCGAGGTACGCCGACAGCGGCGCGGCCCGCGGGTCCACCTTGACGGCGTTCTTCGCGTCCACGGCGGCGAACTCGCGCCAGCCGAAGCCGTGCAGCACGTGGTCGCCGACCGCGAGGCCCTCGGCGTCGGAGGCGACGACCTCGCCGACCGCGCCGCCCAGCATGGGCTTGCCCAGCTCGTAGGGGGCGGCGTAGGACTTGGCGGCGCTCATGCGGCCGCGCATGTAGGGGTCGACGGAGACGAACAGGTTGCGCACCAGCACCTGGCCCTCGCCCGGGGCGGGGACCTCCGCCTCCACCAGGGCGAAGTCCTCGGGCTTCGGCCAGCCGACCGGGCGGGTGACCAGGTGCCATGCGCGGTTGACGGCGGGGAGGGCGGGGGAGTCGGTCATGGGGCACCTTTCCTGGGACTTCCGAGAATATTTCAGGTTCTGAAACAACCATGCGACTGAACATTTCAGGTTGTCAAACAAATGAGTACCCTGGATTCCATGGCCACACCACGCGACACCACCCGCCGACCCGACGCTCTCACCCGTGAAGTCGTCGAGCTGATCGGCGAGGTCGTGGCCCGCTTCAGCGCCGACTACGAGGAGGCGGCCGCGCAGCGCGCCCTGACCGGGGCGCAGGCCAAGCTGCTCAGCCTGCTGTCACTGGAGCCGCTGCCGATGCGGAAGCTGGCCCAGAAGCTCAGGTGCGAGCCGTCGAACGTCACGGGGATCGTGGACCGGCTGGAGGCGCGGGGGCTGGTGGAACGGCGGCCCGACCCCGGCGACCGGCGGGTGAAGGTCGCGGCGGCGACGGAGGAGGGGCGCCGCGTGGCGCGGGGGCTGCGGGAGTCGCTGCGGTTCGCGCGGGAGCCGCTGGCGGGACTGTCGGACGGGGAGCGGATCGCCCTGCGGGACGCGCTGCGAAGGATGCTGGAGGGCTGAGGGACCGGTCCCGCCGTCGCCGCCGGCCGGGCTGGGTCCTGTCGTCGAACTCGCGTCGTCGCCCGGAGGGCGGCCCCGCGGCGTCGGGTGCGTGCTCTCGGCGTGCCGAGTCCCGGGCCTCGTACCGGATGTACTCGGGTCAGGGCCGGTAGGGAGAGAGTGCGTGCATGACGTCGCCGGGCAGACGGGAGTTCGACGACGGGGCCTAGGTGCACCACCACAGGAAGCGGTCGCAGGTGTCCGTCGGGGTGGGGTCCGGTGTGTCCGAGGGGGTGGGGGTCGTCGTCGGGGGCGGGTCGTTCGACTCGGGGGAGGACGGGTCCGGGTCCGCGGGCCGGGTGGGGTCCGGGGCCGGCGGGCGGTAGACTTCGGCGGTGTCGGACGCGTCCGCCGGTGTGGACTCCTGGGCGCCCGGGGACGCGGAGGCCGACGCGGACGCCGAGGCCGACACCGAGGCCGAGGCCGAGGGGGAGGCGCCGTCGGACGGGGTGCCGGACGCCGCGGTCGTTCCCGTAGTCCTGTCGGCCGGTGCCGCCGACGCCGCCCCCGCCTCCCGTCCCGACTCGCCGTCCGTCGTCTCGCCACCCGCCGCCGCCGGCTTCTCCGGGGAGTGCTGGGCGTCCGTACCGAGTTCGGCGAGGCTCAGTCCGCCGGCCGCCAGGGCGAAGCCCGCGGCGACGAGCAGGGTCCTGCGGCGGCGCCTGCGGTGGGCCGCGGCCTTGCGGTCACGGCGGCCGGACCGGGTGCCGGGCGAACCGTCGTCGGGTGTCCCGCCGGCCGCGTCCGCCGCCCCGGCGGACCGCGGCGGGACTTCCTCACCCGCCGTCAGATGTGTTGCGGGCACGGGTGGTTCTTCGGCGGGCGTGCCGCACCCCGGGCAGGCGAGGGCGCCGTTGAGGTGCCGTCGGCACGGGTGGCAGTAGTCCATGACGCGGGAAGGTTAAGTTCCGGGACGGGTGCGTTCCTAGGGGCGCCTGTGAAGGTTGTGTGGGAAAGCATCCGGGAGCGCGTCCTCCCCGACTTTCGAAACTGTCGAAACCGTTATGTGTCCGACCCATTGACACTCCGAGCACCCCGTCCTTACTGTCACGCCAGCATTTCGAACGAGTGACGAAATACCGAACAGAGCGAAGGGCAGCCGCCGTGCGCATCACCGGAATCAGCACACACGTGGTCGGGACGCCGTGGCGCAACCTGACATACGTCCAGGTGCACACCGACGAGGGCATCACCGGAGTCGGCGAGACCCGGATGCTGGGGCACACCGACGCCCTCGTCGGCTATCTGAAGGAGGCCGAGGTCAACCACATTCTCGGCTCCGACCCGTTCGCTGTCGAGGACCTGACCCGTCGCATGAAGTACGGCGACTACGGCCGCGCCGGCGAGATCGTGATGTCCGGCGTAGCCGTCGTCGAGATGGCCTGCTGGGACATCAAGGGCAAGGCCCTCGGCGTGCCGGTGTGGCAGTTGCTGGGCGGCAAGGTCACCGACAAGGTGAAGGCGTACGCCAACGGCTGGTACACGACCGAGCGGACCCCGGAGGCGTACCACAAGGCCGCGCAGGGCGTCATGGAGCGCGGGTACCGGGCGCTGAAGATCGACCCGTTCGGCACCGGGCACTTCGAGCTGGACCAGCGGCAGACGAACTACGCCGTGTCGCTGATCGAGGCCGTGCGGGACGCCATCGGGCCCGACGCCGAGCTGATGCTGGAGATGCACGGCCGGTTCTCGCCCTCCACCGCCGTCCGGCTCGCGCGTGAACTGGCGCCCTTCAAGCCGGCCTGGCTGGAGGAGCCGGTCCCGCCGGAGAACCTCAAGGCGCTGCGGAAGGTCGCCGAGAAGGTGGAGATCCCGGTCGCCACCGGTGAGCGCATCCACGACCGGATCGAGTTCCGCGAGCTGTTCGAGGACCAGTCGGTGGACATCATCCAGCCCGACGTCGGTCACATCGGCGGCATCTGGGAGACCCGCAAGCTGGCCGCCACCGCCGAGACCCACTACATGCTGGTGGCGCCGCACAACGTGGGCGGTCCGGTGCTCACCGCCGCCTCCCTCCAGGTCGGGTTCACCTCCCCGAACTTCAAGATCTTGGAGCACTTCAACGACTTCGCGGACGCGGAGATCAAGAAGGTCGTGAAGGGCGCCCCGCGGGTGGACCCGGAGGACGGGTGCTTCCACCTCTCCCACGCGCCCGGTCTCGGGGTCGAGCTGGACACCGACGCGGCGGCCGAGTTCCCGCAGCAGCAGGCGCGGTTCGACCTGTGGGCCGAGGGCTGGGAGCAGCGCAGGCCCAAGGGGACCGGGGCATGAGCGGCGCGGTCGTCGTCGAGGCGCCGGGGGTGCACCGGCTCGTTCCGCACGAGCCGCGAGAGCCGGGCCCCGGCGAGGCGCTGGTGCGGGTGCACGCCGCCGGGATCTGCGGCAGCGACCGCGAGGTCTACCAGGGCAACCGGCCCGAGGGGTACGTGCGTTACCCGCTCATCCCCGGTCACGAGTGGTCCGGGACCGTGGAGCGGGTCGGCGCCGGGGTGCCCGCGTCGCTGACCGGACGCGGGGTGGTCGGTGAGGGCTTCCGCAACTGCCAGGTGTGCGACCGCTGTCACGCGGGCGAGACGACGCTGTGCACGGCGGGGTACGAGGAGACCGGGTTCACCCGGCCGGGTGCCATGGCCCCGACGCTGACCCTGCCCGCCCGGCTCCTGCACGTGCTGCCCGACGACGCCGACCTCACCGCCGCCGCCCTGCTCGAGCCCGCGGCCTGTATCGCCGCCGCCGCGCTGAAGGCGAACGCCCGGCCGGGCGAGCGGGTCGCCGTCGTCGGCACCGGCACGCTCGGCATGTTCGCCGTGCAGTTCCTGCGCGCCGCGTCCCCCGCCGAGCTGCTGGTCGTCGGTACGCGCGGGGACCGGGAGGCGCTGTCCCGGCGGTTCGGCGCGACGGACTTCCGCACGAAGGACCGGCCGCTCCCGGACGACTTCGACGTCGTGATCGAGACCGCCGGGTCCGCGGACGCCGCCCGCACGGCCGCCGCGCTGCCGCGCCGGGGCGGCCGGCTGGTGCTGACCGGCATCCCGGCGCCCGGCGCCGACGGTCTCGACCCCACCGACCTGGTCGTACGGCAGCTGGAGGTGCACACCGTCTTCGGGGCGCCGCCGGACGCGTGGGCGCACACCGTGCGGGTCTTCGCGGCCGGCCTGCTCGACCCGCGGCCGCTGGTGACGCACGAACTGCCGCTCGCGGAGTTCTCCGAGGCCATCGAGCTGGTGGGCTCAGGCGACCCGAAGGTCGGGAAGGTGCTGCTGCGTCCCGACGCCCGCCCCTGAGCCGTACGCCGGCGCGGGGGCGACCTGACGGCCTCCGTACCGGCGTGCACCCACCGACGGAGCGTCTCGCGCCCAAAGCCGCGAACTTCGTCCGACATACCGAACACTAAGGACAGCTTGTGACCGACGCTTCCGCCACGGCGGCCGCACGCAGGGCCGGTGAGCCCGTGCTCTCCGCCCTCGGCCTGGCCGCGCCCGCCCCCGATCCCGCCGACGCCTCACCGCACTCCTTCCCGGGCGGTGGCCGCTGGCGCGCCGAGATCCCCTCCTGCGAGGGACCGGAGGCGCTGGGGGTGGTCCTGAAGGAGTCCTCGCGGCTGGACGTGCCGATCCACCGGATCAGCCAGGGCAGCGGCGTGTGGATGCTGACCGACGCCGAGATCACCGAAATGGTCGAGGCCACCGCCGAACGCGACATCGAACTCTGCCTGTTCACCGGCCCGCGCGGCACCTGGGACATCGGCGGCTCCACCCGGACCGACTCGGGCGGCGCGGGCCTTCGGGCACGCGGCCACGACGCGGTCGCCGGGTGCGTCGAGGACGCGGTCCGCGCCACGGAGCTGGGCGTCAAGTGCCTGCTCGTCGCCGACGAGGGCGTGCTGTGGACGCTGCACCGGGCCCGGAGCGCCGGCCTGGTCCCCGCCGACACCACGCTCAAGCTCTCGGCGCTCGTCGGGCCGGTCAACCCGGCCTCGTACGCGGTGTACGAGCGGCTCGGCGCGGACTCCATCAACGTCCCCAGCGACCTGACACCGGATCACCTGACCGAAATACGACGGGTTTCGGCCGCGCCCATGGACATGTACATCGAGGCCCCCGACGACCTGGGCGGTTATGTGCGCATGTACGAGGTCGCCGAGCTGATCCGGCGGGGCGCCCCGCTGTATCTGAAGTTCGGCCTCGCCAAGGCGCCGGGGATCTATCCGTACGGCCACCACCTGCGGGAACTGACGCTGGCCACCGCCAAGGAACGGGTGCGGCGCGGCCGGCTCGCCCTCGACCTGCTCGCCCGGCACGGGGCGGACGGGGACATGGCGCCCCTCGGCACCCGACTGCCGGGGTCGCTCAACCGGTTCGAGATCTCGTCATAACGTTCCGGAAACTCCCTTCACAAAACAAGACACGACCGCGCACAATCCCACACACCCGCCTCTCGGTCGATCCACCCTCAGCGCCACCGGCGTACCGGCACCACCGGACCGAGTCCTGACCCACATCGAGGATGATGACCATGCGCAACCGCAGAGCCGCACTCGCCGCCACAGCCTCCGCCGCCTCGCTCGCCCTCGCCCTGACCGCCTGCGGCCAGAACAGCGACGGCGGCAGCGACGACAAGGGAGGCGGCGGCGACGCCACCATCGGCATCGCCATGCCGACCAAGTCCTCCGAGCGCTGGATCGCCGACGGCGCCAACGTCGAGAAGGAGCTGAAGGGCAAGGGCTACAAGACCAAGCTGGTCTACGGCGAGGACGACCCGGACCAGCAGGTCTCGCAGATCGAGAACATGATCACGCAGGGGGTGGACGCCCTGATCATCGCCGCGATCGACAACAAGTCCCTCGGCAACGTCCTGCAGCAGGCCAAGGAGGCCGACATTCCGGTCGTCTCCTACGACCGGCTGATCCTCGGCACGGAGAACGTCGACTACTACGCCTCGTTCGACAACGAGAAGGTCGGCGAGCTCCAGGGCGGCTACATCGCCGAGAAGCTCGGTCTGAAGTCGGGCAAGAAGGGCCCCTTCAACATCGAGCTGTTCGCCGGCTCCAACGACGACAACAACACCAAGTACTTCTTCCAGGGCGCGATGAACGTCCTGAAGCCCTACATGGACAAGGGCCAGCTGGTCGTCCGGTCCAAGCAGACCGCGCTCAACCAGGTCACCACCCTGCGCTGGGACGGCGGCACCGCGCAGAAGCGCATGGACGACCTGCTGACGTCCAGCTACCGCAGCGCCAAGGTGGACGCGGTGCTCTCGCCCTACGACGGCATCTCCATCGGCATCCTCTCCTCCCTGAAGTCGGACGGCTACGGCTCCGGCAACAAGGCCATGCCGGTGGTCACCGGCCAGGACGCCGAGATCGCCTCGGTGAAGTCGATCATCGCGGGCCAGCAGACCCAGACCGTCTACAAGGACCTGCGCCAGCTCGCCAAGGTCGCCTCGAACATGGTCGACGCGGTCCTGAACGACAAGAAGCCCGAGGTCAACGACACCAAGTCCTACGACAACGGCGCCAAGGTCGTCCCCGCCTACCTGCTGCAGCCGGTCAGCGTCGACAAGGGCAACTACGAGAAGGTGCTCATCGACGGCGGCTACTACACCGAGAACGACCTCAAGTAACCGGGCCCCCTCAAGGATTGGAAGGCACGACCATGGCGGGACCCGTCCTGGAAATGCGCTCGATCGTCAAGACCTTTCCCGGTGTCAAAGCGCTGTCGGACGTCACGCTGACCGTTCGCCAGGGCGAGGTCCACGCCATCTGCGGTGAGAACGGCGCCGGCAAGTCGACCCTGATGAAGGTCCTCTCCGGAGTCCATCCGCACGGCAGTTACGAGGGGGACGTCCTCTTCGAGGGCGGGACCTGCCGGTTCAAGGACATCCGGGCGAGCGAGCAGCACGGCATCGTGATCATCCACCAGGAGCTGGCGCTGGTGCCGTATCTGTCCATCGCGGAGAACATCTTCCTCGGCAACGAGCACGCCAAGCGCGGACTGATCAACTGGAACGACACCCTCAGGCACGCCACCGAACTGCTGCGCCGGGTCGGTCTCGACGAGCACCCGGAGACCCGGGTCGCCGACATCGGGGTGGGCAAGCAGCAGCTGGTGGAGATCGCCAAGGCGCTGTCGAAGAAGGTGAAGCTGCTCATCCTCGACGAGCCGACGGCGGCGCTCAACGACGAGGACAGCGGCAAACTGCTCGACCTGATCCTTCAGCTGAAGGATCAGGGCATGACCTCGATCATCATCTCGCACAAGCTGAACGAGATCCGCCGGGTCGCCGACTCGGTCACGATCATCCGCGACGGGCGCTCCATCGAGACGCTCGACGTGAAGGCGGCGGAGACGACCGAGGACCGGATCATCAGCGGAATGGTCGGCCGCGATCTGGAGAACCGCTTCCCGGACCGGACCCCGCACCAGCCCGAGGAGGGTGCCGCCCCGGCCCTGGAGATCCGCAACTGGACCGTGCGCCACCCCCTCGACCAGCAGCGCAAGGTCGTCGACGACGTCTCGATCGAGGTGCGGCGCGGCGAGATCGTCGGCATCGCCGGACTCATGGGCGCCGGCCGCACCGAGCTGGCGATGAGCGTCTTCGGCCGCACCTACGGCCGGCACGCGGGCGGCACGGTCCTCAGGGACGGCACCGAGATCCGTACCAGGACCGTCCCCGAGGCGGTCAAGCACGGCATCGCGTACGTCACCGAGGACCGCAAGCACTACGGCCTCAACCTCATCGACACCATCAACCGGAACATCTCGCTGACCGCGCTCGGCAAGGTGTCCAAGCGGGGTGTCGTCAACGAGCACGGCGAGCGGCAGGTCGCCGAGGGCTACCGCACGTCCATGAACATCAAGGCGCCGACCGTCTTCGAGCCGGTGGGCAAGCTGTCCGGCGGCAACCAGCAGAAGGTCGTCCTCAGCAAGTGGATCTTCGCCGGTCCCGAGGTGCTGATCCTGGACGAGCCCACGCGCGGCATCGACGTGGGCGCCAAGTACGAGATCTACACGGTCATCGACCGGCTGGCGGCCGAGGGCAAGGCGGTCGTCTTCATCTCCTCCGAGCTGCCGGAACTGCTCGGCATGTGCGACCGCATCTACACGATGGCCGCGGGGCGGCTGACGGGTGAGTTCTCGCGGGCCGAGGCCTCGCAGGAAGCACTGATGCGTCGGATGACGAAGGACAAGAAGGACGAAGAGGTAACCCGATGAGCACGGACGTGACCGACAAGACCCCGGCCCCGGCACCGCCCGGAAAAGGGGCCCCGGCCTCCGGCGACGGCCTGCTGCGGCTGATGCTCGACGGCATGCGCCGCAACATGCGTCAGTACGGCATGCTGATGGCCCTCGGCCTGATCGTGGTGCTGTTCGCGGTGTGGTCCGACGGCGACCTGCTGCTGCCGCGCAACGTCTCCAACCTGGTGCTGCAGAACAGCTACATCCTGATCCTCGCCATCGGCATGATGCTCGTCATCATCGCGGGCCACATCGACCTGTCGGTCGGCTCACTGACGGCGTTCATCGGGGCGACGGCCGCCGTCCTGATGGTGCGGAACGATCTGCCCTGGCCGCTGGCGGTGGTGCTGTGCCTGGCGATCGGCGCCGCCGCGGGCGCTTGGCAGGGCTTCTTCATCGCGTATCTCGGCATACCGTCGTTCATCGTGACCCTGGCGGGCATGCTGCTCTTCCGCGGTCTCACGGAGATCGTCCTCAAGGGCCAGACCCTCGGCCCCTTCCCGAAGGGCCTGCAGAAGATCGCCAACGGCTTCCTGCCCGAGGTCGGCCCGAACACCAACTACCACAATCTCACCCTGTTGCTGGGCTTCGCCCTCATCGCCTTCGTGGTGTACCAGGAGGTCCGCGACCGCAAGCGGCAGCAGGAGTTCTCGCTCGACGTGCCGCCGGCCAAGCTGTTCCTGCTCAAGCTGGTCGCCCTGGTCGCCGCCGTCCTCGTCGTCACGCTGCTGCTCGCCAGCTACAGGGGCGCCCCGGTCGTGCTGCTCATCCTGGGTGTGCTGGTCGTCGGCTTCGGCTACCTGATGCGCAACGCGATCATCGGCCGCCACATCTACGCCATCGGCGGCAACCTGCCCGCGGCCAAGCTGTCGGGCGTGAAGGACAAGAAGGTCACCTTCCTGGTCTTCCTGAACATGGGCATGCTCGCGGCCCTGGCGGGTCTGGTCTTCGCCGCCCGCTTCAACGCGGCCTCGCCCAAGGCGGGCCTCAACTTCGAGCTGGAGGCCATCGCCGCCTCGTTCATCGGCGGCGCGTCGATGAGCGGCGGCGTCGGCACGGTCCTCGGCGCGATCATCGGTGGTCTGGTCCTGGGCGTGCTGAACAACGGCATGAACCTCGTCGGCATCGGCACCGACTGGCAGCAGGTCATCAAGGGCGCGGTACTGCTGGCAGCGGTCGGGTTCGACGTGTGGAACAAGCGCAAGGTCGGTTCGTAGGTCATCCGGGCCCCACCCGAGAGGCGGGGCCCGCTTCTTTCACGGAAGTACAGGAGCCGCAATGGAACTGAGCAGACGCACGGTCATGGCATCCGCCGCGGCCGCGGGCATCGCCGCCGCCACGGTGGGCGGCACGGCACACGCCACGGGAGGCAGGAAGCCGGTGAAGGAGCTCTTCGGCAGGCTCGCCGACGGCACGAAGGTGTACCGCTGGTCGCTGGAGAACGGCGGCACGCGGATGAGGGTCCTCTCGTACGGCGGAATCGTCCAGTCCCTGGAGATACCCGACCGCCGGGGCCGCCACGAGAACGTCGCCCTGGGCTTCGACAACATCGACGACTACGTCGCCTCCAGCCCCTACTTCGGCGCCCTGATCGGCCGCTACGGCAACCGCATCGACAAGGGCCGCTTCACCCTGGACGGCAAGTCCTACCAGCTCTCCGTCAACGACGGCGAGAACACCCTGCACGGCGGCGCCCAGGGCTTCGACAAGCGGGTGTGGGACGTCGAGCCGTTCACCGAGGGCCCCGACGTGGGCCTCGTACTGCACTACACCAGCGTCGACGGCGAGATGGGCTACCCGGGCACGCTCAAGGCGAAGGTGACGTACACGCTCACCCGGCGCGGCGACTGGCGCATCGACTACGAGGCCACCACCGACAAGGCCACCGTCGTCAACCTCACCAGCCACGTCTACTGGAACCTGGCCGGCGAGGGCAGCGGCACGATCGAGGACCACGAGCTGTCGATCGCGGCCTCCCGCTTCACCCCCACCGACGCGGGTCTGATCCCCACGGGCGAGCTGGCGCGGGTGTCCGGCACGCCCTTCGACTTCCGCCGGGCCAAGCCGATCGGCCGGGACATCCGGGACGCCCACCCGCAGCTGGTCACCGCCAAGGGATTCGACCACAACTGGGTCCTCGACAAGGGGATCACCGACCGGCCCGAGCGCATCGCCACCCTGCGCGACCGTGCCTCCGGCCGCACCCTGCGCATCGCCACCGACCAGCCCGGCCTGCAGTTCTACTCGGGCAACTTCCTGGACGGCACCCTGACCGGCACCGGCGGCTCCCTCTACCGCCAGGGCGACGCCCTGTGCCTGGAGACGCAGCGCTTCCCGGACTCGCCGAACCAGCCGTCCTTCCCGTCGACGGTGCTGCGGCCGGGGCAGACCTACCGGACGTCGACGGTGCACTCGTTCGACGCGTGAGGTACGGGGGCGCGCGAGCGTGTGGACACACTTTCTTCACACGCGTTGAACGGTGCCCCGCGCGCCGCCGTATGTAGGGGCGGCCCGTGTCCCCCGCACGGGCCGCCCACCTACGGAGGTCCACTTGTCCGGCAACGTCACCTCGTTGTTCCGCAGCACCGCGGCGCACAGCCCGTCGATGGCGGCGCTGACGCGGGAGAGCGGCGAGGCGGCGGGTGCCGGGCCGGTGGACTTCTGCATCCCCTGCAACCCGTACTTCCCCACCCCGGCGATGTTCGACGAGATGGCCGGACGGCTGCGCGACATCATCACGTACTACCCGAGCAGCGCCGACACCATCACCGCCGAGCTGTGCGGTCTGCTCCAGCTCCCGCCGCAGTGCGTGGCGATGGGCAACGGCTCCACGGAACTGATCACCTGGATCGACCACCTGCTGGTCCGGGAGTCCCTCGCCGTGCCCGTCCCCACCTTCGGCCGCTGGACCGACCAGCCCATGGAGACCGGCAAGCGGGTCGACATGTTCCCGCTCCAGGAGGCCGGTGGCTTCGCCCTCGACCTCGCCCGGTACGCCGAGTTCATCCGGGCCAGGGGCACCCGGACCGTGGTGATCTGCAACCCCAACAACCCCGACGGCGGCTATCTGCACAAGCAGGCGCTGGTGCGGTTCATGGACGCGATGGCGGACCGGGACCTCCTCGTGATCGACGAGTCGTTCCTGGAGTTCGCCGACGCCGAGAACGAACCCAGCGTGGTCCAGGAGGCGATGCTGCGCCCCAACGTCGTCGTGCTGCGCAGCCTCGGCAAGAACTTCGGGCTGCACGGCATCCGCTTCGGCTACCTCGTCGCCAACCCGGCGCTCGCGGGCCGGATACGCGCCATGCTCCCCAAGTGGAACCTCAACTCCCTAGCCGAGCACGTGGTGTTCATGCTGCGCGACCACGGTGCCGAGTACGCGCAGAGCCTGCGCCAGGTGCGCCGCGACCGGCTGGAGATGACCGGCCGGTTGTCCGCGCTGCCCGGCCTGACCGTCTACCCCTCCCAGGGCAACTTCCTCTTCGTACGCCTGCCCGTGGGCGCGGAGGGCACCGTCGTCCGGGACCGCATGCTCACCGAGCACCGGGTCCTGGTCCGTGAGTGCGGCAACAAGATCGGTTCGTCCAGCCGCTTCCTGCGTCTCGTGGTGCGTCCCCAGGCGGACGTGCGTCGCCTGGTGTCCGGCCTGGGCCAGGTGCTCTACGGGTCCGGGAGGGAGACCGCCGTGCCCGAGCCGGCCGCGGGGACCGGCTACAGCTCGGGCACGGCGGCGGTGGACCGCCTGATGAACGAGACCAACGGGTCCGGCATGCGCGCCCTCACCCCCCAGACCGCCGGTGCCGGTGTCCCGGAGCTCCCCGCCGCTCCGGCCCCCACCGCCGGCACCGGCACCGGCATGCCGCTCCCCGCCGCGGTGCCCGTCGCTCCGGCGGCGGCCGCCTTCGGCCCGGTGCCGGTGCCGGTGCCGGTGCCGACGGCATCCCAGCAGGGCCCGCAACCGGCCCCGGCCCCCCAGCCGGTGCCGTATCCCGGAGCGCCGTACCCCGGAGCGATGCCGGTCCCCCAGCCGGCACCGTTCCCGCAGCCCGTGCCCGCCCCGCAGCCCGTGCCCGCCCCGGTTCCGGCGCCGGCCGCCTCGTATCCGCCGCCCACCGGACCCACCCCGCCCGGCGTCCCGGCCCGCGGTGGCCTCACGGCCGCTCAGGTCCGGGGCACCAACGGCCTGGAGTCGGTCCCGGCGACCGGGTGGCCGAACGCGGCGGGGATGGGCCGGGCGGGCTGAGCCCGGCCGGCCGCGCCTACTCGGTCGAGGTGGTCGCGGTGGCGGAGGTGGTCGACGGGGTCGGGCAGGGTGAGCCGGTCGGGGAGGCCGTGGGGTCGGGGGACGGGGTGCCCGGCTCCGGGGAGCAGCCGTCCGTGGCCGTCGGCGAAGGGCTCGGGCCGGTCGGGTCCGGCGACGGTGCCGGGGACCCGGTGGGACTCCCGGTGGGGGTCCCACCGGGCGGTGTGGAGGGCTCCTGGCCGGCCGGGGGCTCCGCCGGGGAGGTCGGGCGCGGACTGGTCGACGGCACGGAACGCGAAGGGGACGGGCCGGGGCCGCCCGGCGTGGTGCTCGGGTCCGGGCCGATGACGATGCCGCCGCCCTCGTTCCCGCCGCCCGCGCCGCCGTCCCCCTTGCCGCCCTTGCCGCCGTTCTCCCCGTCGACGGGTTCTGTCGCCGGGGTGCCGCCGCCCGCGCCGGGGCTTCTGGGGACGACGCCCTTGCCGTCCGGGACGGTGTGGACTCCCCGGCTGTAGAACTCCAGCCAGTGCCGGACCAGTTCCAGGTAGGTGCGGGAGTTGTTGTAGGCGAGGACCGCCCGGTCCAGGTCCGCCGCCCGGCCCAGGTCCCGGTCGCCGGCGCACAGGTAGTGCCCGGCCGCCAGCGCCGCGTCGAAGATGTTGTCCGGGTCGGCCCGGCCGTCGCCGTTGCCGTCCGCGCCCCAGCGGGCCCAGGTGGACGGCAGGAACTGCATCGGGCCCACCGCCCGGTCGTAGACCGCGTCCCCGTCGTGGACGCCCCCGTCCGTGTCCCGGATCAGGGCGAAGCCCCGGCCGTTGAGGGGCGGCCCGGTGATGCGGCCCAGCGTCGTGCCGTTCCGGTCGACCGCGCCGCCGCGCGCCTGGCCGGACTCGACCTTGCCGATCGCCGCGAGCAGTTCCCAGGGCAGCCGGCAGCCCGGGTCCGTCCTGCCGACGGTGGTCTCGGCGGCTCGGTAGGCGCGCAGCACGGTGGCCGGGATGCCCGACTGGACGCGCAGGTCCTCCCGCCCGGGCACCGGAGCGGCCGGCGTGCCGTTCCGCGGTACCAGGGGCGGGAGTTCGGTGTGGTAGGAGCCGTCACCCGGCGGAGCGAGCCCGGCGAACGGGCCGCCCGGCGTCCACGGGCTCAGGGTGTCGGCGACCGGCCCGGTGCGGGGGCCCTCCGCCTCCCCGGTGAGGCCGGGGGCCTGGGAGGCGGTGAGGGCCGCCATGGCCGCCACGGCGAGGGCGGTCGTTCGCAGTCCCCTGCGGCCCCGGCCGGCGTACAGGCGTCGGGCACGGCGTACGGACATGGTCGTCACTCCTGTCGGATCCGTCGGAGGTGCGGAGGTCGGAGAGCGGAGAGCGGGAGGCGGGGCCTGGCACGGGAGGGCCGGGCCGGGAGGCGGGACGCGGGTGCCGGCAGGCGCGGTCTCAGCGGCCGAAGGTGTCGATGGCGGAGACGAGCCAGCGTCCGTCGCGCTGCACGACCTCGGCGGCGAGCATGGCCGCCGCGTACACGCCCTCGTCCTTCGCGGCGCTCTCGCCCTTGCCGGCCTTGTCCCCCTCCCCCTCCCCCGCCGTGGTCCCGGCGGTGGCGACGCTGCTCTGGTCGGCGTAGACGAGGACCCGGGCCCGGTCGCCGTCGATCCGTTCGACCGCGCTCTCGGTGACCGTCGTGGTGATCACCGCCTTCTGTGCGTCGGCCCGTTCGCGGACGTCGGCGAGCAGGTCCCGGTGCTGGCCGACGGCCTTGCCGGTCAGGAGGTCACGCACGGCCTTGTCGAGCGCGCCGGGGTCGGCGTGGTCGTAGGAGAAGAGCCGGTCGACGGCCTTGGCCACCTGTCCCTTGATCTCGCTGGTGCGGGCGACGTCGGTGAGTGCGGTGTTGCTCCGCGCGGGCTCGGTCCTGAGCGCCTCGGCCCGCGCGTGTGCCCAGCCCGCGAAGGCGCCGAGGAGCACCGTCAGCGCGCAGAGCACACCCAGGCCCGTGGGGCGGCGCGGCCGGGTCCGGGTGGTCCGCGCGTCTCCGGCCGGGTCCGGCTCGGCCCTCCGCGCGGCGGACGGCCGCGGGGTGCCGACGGCGTCGGTGCGCGTCGGGACGGCCGTACGGCGCGGACCGGTACGGTCTCCCGTGGCCTCCGGGGGCCCGGCGGATACCGCGGGCCGGGTCTCGCGGGCCCGGCGGCGCCGCTGGCGGTTGATGTGGTGACGGGTCGTCGGCATGGTGCGGTGTCCTCCTCGCTGCGGCCGCTTCTGCGGTACGGGACCGGTCAGCCGGCCGATGTGCCGCCCACGGGTGCCTGGCCCAGAGCGCTCAGCTTCCACCGACCGTGGGTGCGGGTGAGTTCGCCGAGCATGCGGCTGTCCTTGTCGGTCTTCGCTCCGCCGGACGCCTTGACGGTGACGCGCAGGGCGACCAGTACCCGGGCGCGGCCGGCGCGGTCGTCGAGTTCGGTGACGGCGCCCGACAGCACCCGGGCCGTGCTGACCGTTTTCGCCTCCTGCACCCGGTCGGCGAACTCCGCACGCCCGGACGCCAGTTGCTCGTGCAGTTCGCCGGTCGTCGACGACTCCCAGAGGTCGAGGTCCCGCTTCAGCTCACGGTGGTCGAGCGTGTTCAGGTTCTGCACGGCCTGCTCCCCCGCGGTGAGTGCCGCGTCCCGCTGCGCGGCGTACGTGGCCTGCTCGTCGTGGGCCGCCCGGTACCAGTCCTGGCCCGCCCACGCCGCGAAGCCGCCGGCGACGAGGGTGAGGGCGAGGGCGAGGGCCGGCAGTGTCCGGAGACGGCCTCCGGGGAGGACGCGGACCGCGCGTTTCATGGGGTGCTCCCGTCTGCCGCGCATGTCAGCGGGCCTTGATGTCGACGATCCGCCACCGGTCGTCCTCGAGCCGTGCCGTGACCGTGAGCTGGGCCGCCGCGGTGGTGGCCTCGTCGTCGCGCCTGCTCTCGCTCTCGCCCTTGCCTTCGCTCCCGTTCTCGCTCCGGCCGCGGTGGGAGGTCTGGTCGAGGAAGACCAGCAGGCGGGCCTTGTCGCCGTCGAGTTCGATCACTCCGGTGCGGACGGCCCGGGTGCTCAGGGTGACGCGCTGCTCGGTGAGGTCGCCGCGGACCCGGGCGAAGAGGGTCTCGTACTGGCGGGCGGCGCGGCCGTCGAGGACGGTGCGTGCGGAGCGCTCGGCGGCCGCGGTGCCGTCCGGCGTGTAGGAGAAGACCCGGGCGAGGGCGTCGCCGATGTCTCCGGCGACGCGGGAGGTGGCCTCGGTGTCGGTGAGCGCGTGGTTCCGGGCGGGTGCGGCCGACCTCAGCTGGTGGGCCGCGTAGAAGAAGCCGCAGCCGCCGAGGACGAGGACCGCGGCGGTTCCGGCCAGCACGGCCCGTCGCACCCGCGCGCCCGGCAGGCGGCGGGCGGGGGCGTCGCCGGTCGCGTCCCCGGCGGGCCGGGGCCCGTGACCGCTGCCCCTCCCCGCGGACTCGTGACCGCTCCCCCTCCCCGCGGACTCGTCCGCCGGGGCCGCCTCCGTGCCGGGCTCCGGTCGGCCGCCCCCGCGCGGCGGCCAGGTCGGCGTCATCGGTCCCCGCCCTCCTCAGTACCTGTCGCGCCCTTCGCGCCCTTCGTGGCCTGCTCCTCCGTGACCGGTACGGCGCTCAGCGCCCTCACCTTCCACTCCCCCTCGCCCGTGCGGGCCAGGACCGCCTCCAGGCGCTTGCGGTCGGTGGCCGGCTTGTGCGTCCCGGCGGATGTGACCTCGACGCGCACGGTGGCGATGAGCTCGGCCGTGCCGGACCGGGTGTCGAGCGCGGTGACGGCGGCCTCGGTGACCGTGGCGCGCGCCGAGGCTCCCGTCCCGGCCTCGGTGCCGCCGAGTTCCTCACGCAGCGGCCCGGTGGAGACGGCGCGCCAGTTCCCGACACTCCGCTCCGCCCGCTGCCGGGTGGAGGCGTCGAGCGAGGTGAGTACGGCGATGGCCTTCCGCCCGTCGGCGAGCGCCTCGTCCCGCTCCCTGCCGTACGCGAGCGAGTCGTCGGCGCGTGCCCGCGCGTACGTCCACGCGCCGGTGCCGCTCAGGCCCAGGGCCAGCGCGAGCCCCGCCGCGGTGAGGACCCGGGCCCGCCTCATCGCGTGCTCCCGGTGGCCGGGGCGAGGAGACCGGTGAGGCCGGCCGGTGCCTCGCCGCTCTGTCCCGGCAGGGCGAGTGCGCCGGGGAGAGCCGCGGCACCGCCGCCCTTCGGGGTTCCGGTTCCGGCGCTGCCCGAGGGCAGGGTGCCGGGCCTGGCCGGGTCGGGTACCGCGCCGCCCTTCGGGGCGTTCGCCGAGCCGCGCACGTTCGACCCGCTCGCGGCCGGTGCGGTGCAGGCCGCGCCGGTGTTGAGGGCGGGCGCCGTACCGAGGTCGAGGCCGTTGCGGTAGCGCGTACCGCCGTACCCGTCGGTGCAGGGCAGGGGGGTGAAGAAGGTGACGGCCATGCCGAGGTTCAGCTTCCCTCCGTCGACGGCGGTGGCTCCGGCGGCGACGGCCGCCGGGTACTTCACGAGGAGTTCCTCGATGCCGCGCTGCCGGGTGACGGCGACCTCGGAGGTGGTGAGGAGGTTGGCGAGGACGACGCCGAGGCTCGGGTCGAGGTCCCGCAGCAGGCCGCTGACCTGGGTGGCGGCATCGGGGGTGACGGCGAGGAGGCGGCGCAGGTCGGCGTCGGAGCCCTTGAGGGCGCCGGCCAGCTCCTTCGCCCCGGCGGCGAAGTCGCGGATGGCCACGGCCTCCTGCGCCTGGGTGCGCAGGACGGTCTCGCCGTCGTCGATGAGCAGGGTGGTGGACGGCAGGGCGCGGTCGGCCGCCCTGACGAAGTCGCTGCCGCTGTCGAGCAGCACCTGGAGGTCGTCGCCGTGTCCTTCGAAGGCCTTGCCGAACTCGTCGACCACCGTGCGCAGGTCCTCCAGCGGTACCGACCTCACGAGGTCGTCGACGCTGGTGAGGACGTCGGTGACGGGTGCGGGCACCTGGGTGTCGGCCTGTTCGATGCGGGTGCCGTCGGCGAGGTAGGGGGAGCCGTCGCTCTCGGGCCGCAGGTCGATGTACTGCTCGCCCACGGCGGAGAGCCCGGCGACCACGGCCTTGGTGTCGGCGGGGATGCGGGGGGCGGACTTCCTGATGCGCAGTTCGGCGACGACGCCCTCGGCGGTGAGGCCGATCGGGCCGACGCGGCCCACCGAGACACCCCGGTAGGTGACGTCCGAGTGGGTGAACAGGCCTCCCGTGTGCGGGAGTCGCACGTCGACGGTGTAGTAGTCGGCGACGCCGATGTACCGGCCGAGGTCGGCATAGCGGATGCCGAGGAACGAGAGAGCGAGGACGGCGACGAGGAGGAAGGCGAGGTTCTTCAGCCGTACGGCGGGGGTGATCACCTGCTCCCACCTCCGGACCCGGACACGGAGGGCAGCGGCAGCGGCGAGGCGGGCCCCTTCCGCGCGGCCGGGCCCGCCCCGCCGTACACCGTCGCGGACGCGGACGGAGAAGGCGTGCCCTCGGTCACCAGCGGCGGGATCACCTCGGTCCCCGGTACGGCGGTCATGCTCAGGTACGCGTTGAGGTAGTCGCCCTTCACTCCGCGCAGCACCTCGTCGGTGAACGGGTACGTCAGCAGCACCTGGAGCGAGTCGGGCAGGTCCGTGCCCGCGTCGGCGAGCGCCTTCAGCGTCGGCGCGACGGCCTTGAGGTCGGCGATCATGTCGTCCTTGCTCGCGTTGATCGTGGAGACGGCGACGCCGGAGAGCGTGTCGAGGGAGCGCAGCATGGTCAGCAGCGAGCCGCGCTGCTTCTCCAGCGTCTTCAGTCCGGGCGAGAGGTCGGTGAGGACGGTGCCGACGTCCTCCTTGCGGGTGGCGAGGGTCGAGGAGAGCCGGTTGACGGCGTCGAGGGCGTCGGTGATGTCTCCCCGGTGGTCGTCGAGATCGCTCACCAGGGTGTTGACCCGCTTCAGCACGGAGCGGACCTCGGGTTCGCGGCCGCCGAGCGCCGAGTCGAGTTCCCGGGTGATGGTCTTGAGCTGGTTGACGCCGCCGCCGTTGAGGAGCAGGGACAGCGCGCCGAACACCTCCTCGACCTCGGTGCTGCGGCCGGTGCGGGCCGGCGGGATGACGCTCCCGTCGGTCAGCCGGCCTCCTCCGCTCCCGTCGGCGGGTGCGGCGAGCTGGATGTACTTCTCGCCCAGCAGGCTGGACTGTTCGAGCCGTGCGGTGGTGTCGGCGGGCAGCCGCACATCGCCGTTGATCTCCATGGTGACGCGGGCCGCCCAGTCGTCCTCGCCGAGTTCGATTCCGGTGATCCGGCCGACGGCGACGTCGTTGACGCGCACCGCGGAGTGCGGGACCAGACTGAGCACGTCCTGGAGTTCCGCGGTGACGGTGTAGGGGTGGTCGCCCAGGTCGGCGCCGCCCGGCAGCGGCAGGTCCTCGATCCCGTCGAAGCCGCTCGGTACGACCGTGAGCCCGCCGAGGGTCAGGGCGAAGGCGAGACCTACGGCGATCAGTGAGCCCGCGGTGAGCCCGGCGGCCCGGCCCGCGGTGAACGTGCCGCGCTTCATCGGCCGTCTCCCTTCTGCCCGTCGGCCGCACCGGCCACGGGCAGTGGCAGCAGGGGACCGCCCATACTGATCTCGTTGAGGTCGGCGCGGCCGTCGAGGGTGCGGGTGTCGGGGTCGTAGGCGTTGACGATGTTGCCCGCGGCCAGTGGTGCCACGTCCAGCGCCTCGGCCAGCGAGGCCCGTTGCTCGACCAGGGTCCGGGTGATGGGGACGAGCCGGTCGACGTTCTTCCTCAGCTCGCCCCGGTTGTCCTCGATGAAGGTCTTGACCTGGCCTAGGGCCTTGCCGAGTTCCTTCAGCGCACCCGTGAGGTCGTCCTTGTTGTCGGCGAAGAAGCCGACGACCTCGTCCAGGCGTTCCTGCGCGGTGCGCACGTCGGTGTCCTTGTTCTTCAGCATGGTGGTGAAGGTCTGGAGGCTGCTGAGCGTCCTGAACAGGTCGCCGCTGCTGCCGTCGAGGGTCCTGGCCGCCTTGCCGAACTCCTCGACGCTGTCGCCGATGGCCTCGCCGTTGCCGTCGAGGTTGTCGGCGCCGGTCTTCAGCAGTCCGGACAGGGCCCCCTCGGAGTTGGCGCCGTCCGGGCCGAGGGCGTCGCCGAGTTCGGTGATCGAGTCGTAGATCTGGTCGATCTCGACGGGGACGTGGTTGCGGGAGGCGGGCAGTACGGCGCCGTCGGCGAGGGCGGGGCCCCGGCTGTAGGCGGGGGTGAGCTGCACGTAGCGGTCGGCGACGACACTCGGCGCGACGACGACGGCCCGCGCGCCCTCGGGGGCCTTGACCCCGTCGTCCAGGCGGAGGCCGACGCGGACCCTGGTGCCCTCGGGCCGCACCGACTCCACCTCGCCGACCCGTACACCGAGGATGCGCAGGTCGGAACCGGCGTAGACGCCGACGGCGCGGTCGAAGTAGGCGGTGACGCGGGTTCCGTCGGCTTCGAGGGCCCCGGCGGCGACCAGGCCGCCGGCGGCGAGCACCACGAGGGCGAGCACACCGGTGAGGATCTTTCGGCCCCGGGTCATCGCTCACCACTCCCCCGGGCCGCCGCCGGCTGTTTCGGCGGCAGGCATCCGGTCCCGGGCCGGGAGGTCTCGGGCAGGTAGTCGCGGGGCACGACACCGCACAGGTAGCTGTCGAACCAGCGGCCGTTGCCGAGGGTGTTGCCGACCAGGCGGTAGTACGGGCCGACCAGCGCGAGGGTCTTGCCGAGCTGGGTGTTGTTCTTCTCCAGGACGGCGGTGACGCGGCCGAGGGCCTTGAGGGTGGGGCCGAGCCGCTTCTCGTTGTCCTCGACGAGGCCGCCGAGTTCGGTACCGAGGTCCTGGCTGCCCTTGAGCAGGGCGCTGATGGCCGCGCGGCGGTCCCTCAGTTCGCCGAGCAGGGAGCCGCCGTCCTCGATGAGGGTCTCGAAGCTGGACCTCCTGTCCTTCAGCGTCTTGGTGAACCTGGCGCTGCCCTTGAGGAGTTCGGAGAGTTCCGTGTCGCGTTCGGAGACGGTCCTGGACAGGTCGGACAGGCCGGTGGCGGCCTTGCGCACGTGGGGCGGGGAGTCCTCGAAGGTGTCGGAGATGGTCTCGAAGCTCTCCGCGAGCCGCCGGGTGTCGATGTCGTCGACGGTGCCGCTGAGGTCCTGGAACGCCTGGGTCACGTCATAGGGGGAGGTGGTGCGGGCCAGCGGGATGCGGCTGCGGGGGTCCTGCCGGCCGGAGCCGAGCGGGTCGAGCGCCAGGTACTTGTCGCCGAGGACGGTCTTGATGGCGATGGCGGCGGTCGTGCGGTCGCCGAGCCAGGCGTCCTCGACCTCGAAGCGGACCTTCACCTTGGCACCGTCGAGCGTGACGCCGGTGACCCGGCCGACCCTGACACCCGCGATGCGCACCTCGTCGCCCTCGTCCAGGCCCGCCGCCTCGGAGAAGTCGGCGCTGTAGGTGGTGCCGCCGCCGAGCGGCAGCCGGTCCACGTGGTAGACGAGGAGGGCGATCACGGCGAGGACGAGCAGCCCGACGACGCCGACGGCGACGGGGTCGCGTTCCTTGACCGGTTTGACGTGCGGACGCTTCATCCGCGGCACCTCGATTCGGTGATCGCGACACCGGTCGGCGGTTCGGAGCCGTCGGAGGTGGTCACTCCGCTCACGCGCGCCTCGCAGAGGTAGAGGTTGAACCACGATCCGTAGGAGGACAGTCGGGACAGGGCGGTCATCTTGGCGGGGGTCCGTTCGAGGAAGTCCTCGATCTGCGGCGTGTGCTCGCCGAGGCTGGTCGAGAGCCGGCCCAGTTCGCGGATGTCCCTCTTGAGGGGCTCCCGCCCGTCCGCTAACAGGCCGGCGGTGACGGTGGTCAGGTCGCCCATGGCCGCGACGGCCTTGCCGAGGGGTTCGCGGTCCTCGTTGAAGCCGGTGACGAGTTCACGGAGGGTGACGACGAGGTCGTCGAAGCCGTCCTCGCGGTCGTTGAGGGTGTCCAGGACGGTGGTGAGGTCCTCGACGACCTGGCCGATGACCTTGTCCTTGGCTGCGACGGTGGTCCCGAGCGAGCCGATGTGGCGGATCAGGCTGTCGACGGTGGTGCCCTCGCCCTGGAGCACCTGGACGATCGACCCGGCGAGTTCGTTGACGTCCTTCGGCGAGAGTCCTTCGAACAGCGGTTTGAAGCCGTTGAAGAGCAGGGTCAGGTCGAGCGCGGGCGTGGTGCGGTCGAGCGGGACGGTGCCGCCCTCTTGGAGGGTTCCGGTGAGATCGCCGCTGCCGCGGCCGAGGGCGACGTAGCGCTGGCCGACCATGTTGAGGTACTTCACGGCGGCGGTGGTCGACCGGGGCAGTCTGCGGTCCTCCCGGACGGTGAAGGTGATCTGCGCGGTGCGCCGGTGCACGACGCGTACGTCGGTCACCTCGCCGACCGTCACTCCGGAGATCCGCACGCTGTCGCCCTCGACGAGTCCGGTGACGTCGGTGAACAGGGCCTTGTAGGTGCTGGTGCGGGTGCCGGAGTCGACACCGGTGCCGGCGACGCTCAGGCCCAGTACGGTCGTGGCGAGGGCGGTGACCACCACGAAGACGAGGGACTTGAGCAGCGGCCCGGTCAGCGGGCTGCGCCGGGTGTGCGCGTGGTCGGTCCCGGTCATCCGAGGGTCACCTCCGTACCGCGGTAGACGGGGCCGACGAGCAGGCTGCTCCAGTCGGGCAGGTCACCGGGGCTCTCACCGGCGGCGGGGGCGAGGAGTTCGTTGACGAGGTCGTTCTCCGACGGGGAGTTGGCGGGCCCGAGGTCCTGGTCGGCCGCGTCGGTGGCGGCCCGTGCGGTGGGCCGGGGCAGCGGGCCGACGTAGGGCACGGAGGGGCAGCGGGGCCCGCCGCCGGAGTCGTACGCCGGGGTGTCGCGGCCGGGGCGGTAGGCGCCGCGGGAGGTGACGGTGGTGACGTCGACGTGGATGCCGGGCCGGTCGGTGCCCTTGCCGAGCGCCTTGTCCATGGCCGGGACGAACTCGGCGAGGGTGCGCAGGGTGCAGGGGAAGGCCGAGGAGTACTCGGCGAGCAGTTCCAGGGTGGGCCGGCTCGTGGCGCCGAGCCGGATGATGTTGTCCTCGTTCTTGCGCAGGAAGGCCGTCGTGTCCTCGGCCGTCCGGGTCGTGGCACCGAGGGTGGCGGCGAGTCCGGCCTCCTGTTCGGCGAGGGTGCCGCTGGTGGTGGTGAAGTCGGTGAGCGCCGTGATGATGTCGGGCGCCGCGTCCGCGTAGACATGGCTGACCTTCACGAGTTCCCTGAGGTCGCGGTTGAGGGCGGGCAGGCTGGGGTTGAACTCGGCCAGGTGCTCGTCCAGCAGGCTCAGCGTCTCGCCGAGCCGCTCGCCGCGCCCTTCCAGGGCCTGCGAGACGGCCGACAGGGTCGAGGAGAGCTTCTGCGGCTGGACGGCGGTGAGCATCGGCAGGACGTCGTCCAGCACCTGCTGGAGTTCGATCGCGTTCGCGGACCGGTCCTGGGGGACGACGGCCCCGGCGGCCAGGGGCTCGGCCGAGGGGTTCTCGGGCGGTACGAGGGCCACGAACCGCTCGCCGAACAGGGTGGTCGGCAGCATCTGCGCGCGGACGTCGGCCGGTACGTCGTCCAGCGCCCCGGGCTTCATGGCGAGGGTGATCCGGGCCCCGCCGCCGGTGGCGTCGATGGCACGGACCTCGCCGACGACGACGCCGCGCAGCTTCACCTCGGCGCCCGGGTGCATCTGGTTGCCGACGCTGCCGGTCTCGACGACCACCGGGTCGGACTCGGTGAACTCCTTGTCGTAGACGGCGACGGCCAGCCAGATCAGCAGGGCGGGCACCAGCACGAACACCACCCCGGCCAGCCGGTGGCGCAGCGTGTGCTCTCGTGGTCCGCTCATCTCACCCCGCCACCTTCACGGTCGTGGTCGCGCCCCACAGGGCCAGCGACAGGAAGAAGTCGGTGACGCTGATCAGCACGATGGCGTTGCGCACCGACCGGCCGACGGCGGCGCCGACACCGGCGGGCCCGCCCGAGGCGCGGTAGCCGTGGTAGCAGTGGGCGACGATCACCATCACGCTGAAGATCAGCACCTTCAGTACGGAGAGCAGCACGTCCGTCGGGGAGAGGAAGAGGTTGAAGTAGTGGTCGTACGTCCCCCGGGACTGCCCGTTGAACAGGACGGTCACATAGCGGGAGGCGATGAAGGAGGAGAGCAGCCCGATCGCGTAGAGCGGGACGATGGCGACCACGCCGGCGATGATGCGGGTGGTGACCAGGTAGGGCATGGAGCGGATGCCCATGCCCTCCAGGGCGTCGACCTCCTCGTTGATGCGCATGGCGCCGAGCTGGGCGGTGAAACCGGCCCCGACGGTCGCGGAGAGGGCGAGTCCGGCGACGAGGGGGGCGATCTCGCGGGTGTTGAAGTAGGCGGAGACGAATCCGGTGAACGCGGCCGTGCCGATCTGGTCGAGGGCCGCGTAGCCCTGGAGTCCGACGACGGTGCCGGTGAAGAGCGTCATCGCGATCATCACGCCGATGGTGCCGCCGATGACGCCGAGACCGCCGGAGCCGAAGGCCACCTCGGCGAGCAGGCGCTGCACCTCCTTGAGGTAGCGGCGCAGGGTCCGCGGGATCCACAGCAGTGCCCGGACGTAGAACAGCAGTTGGTCGCCGGAGCGGTCGAGCCGGACGAGCGGGGAGGCCATCCGCCTCAGCCTCCCTTCGGCGGGACGATCTGGAGGTAGACGGCCGTCATCACCATGTTCACGAAGAAGAGCAGGAGGAACGTGATGACGACGGACTGGTTGACGGCGTCGCCGACACCCTTGGGGCCGCCGCGCGGGTTGAGACCCCGGTAGGCGGCGACGATGCCCGCGATGAACCCGAAGACCAGCGCCTTGAGTTCGCTGACGTACAGGTCGGGCAGCTGGGCGAGGGCGGAGAAGCTGGAGAGGTAGGCGCCGGGGGTGCCGCCCTGCATGACGACGTTGAAGAAGTAGCCGCCGAGGATGCCGACGACGGACACCAGGCCGTTGAGCAGGACCGCGACTCCCATGGCGGCCAGCACCCGGGGCACGACCAGACGCTGCACCGGCGAGACGCCCATGACCTCCATCGCGTCGAGTTCCTCGCGGATCCTGCGGGAGCCGAGGTCGGCGCAGATGGCCGAGCCGCCGGCGCCGGCGATCAGCAGGGCGACGATGAGCGGGCTCGCCTGCTGGACGACGGCGAGGACGCTGGCGCCTCCGGTGAACGACTGGGCTCCCAGCTGTTCGGTGAGGGAGCCGACTTGGAGGGCGATGACGGCGCCGAAGGGGATGGAGACGAGGGCGGCGGGCAGGATGGTCACGCTCGCGACGAACCAGAACTGCTCGACGAACTCCCGGAACTGGAAGGGTCTTCGGAAGACGGCACGGACGACTTCGGCGGCGAGCGCGAAGAGCCGGCCGGTCTGCCGCAGCGCACCGGTGATCACGCGCCGCTCCCGGCGGCGGGCATCGGCAGGGTGGCCGCCTCCGAGTGCTTCGCGTAGGTCTCCCGGATGGCGGAGCGCGCGGCGGGCGGCAGCGTGTCGATCATGCGCATGACACGCTCACGCCGCCGGGCGACGGCCTGCCGCGCCGGGAGGCCGGGCGACGGCTCCAGCTGCGGGACGATCGTCCGGGGCGCGGCGGGGGCGGCGGAGGCGGCGGAGGCGGCACTCGCCTCGGCGGCGAGGGTGGCCGCGTCCTTCTCCTCCGACATCCCGATGGGGCCCTCGCGCCGGCCGCCCAGGAACTGGGACACGACCGGTTCGTCGCTGGTGAGCAGCACCTCGCGCGGGCCGAAGGCGACGAGTTCGCGCAGGAAGAGCATCCCCATGTTGTCGGGGACGGTGGCGGCGATGTCGAGGTTGTGGGTGACGATCAGCATCGTCGCGTCGAGCTGCGCGTTCAGGTCGATCAGCAGCTGGGAGATGTAGGCGGTGCGGACCGGGTCGAGGCCGGAGTCCGGTTCGTCGCACAGGATGATCTGCGGGTCGAGTACGAGCGCGCGGGCCAGTCCGGCCCGCTTGCGCATGCCGCCGCTGATCTCTCCCGGAAGCTTTCCCTCCGCGCCCAGCAGTCCGACGACCTCGATCCGCTCCATCACGATGCGGCGGATCGCGGACTCCTTCTTGCGGGTGTGTTCACGCAGCGGGAAGGCGATGTTGTCGAAAAGGGACATGGACCCGAAGAGGGCCCCGTCCTGAAACATGAGGCCGAACATTTTACGGGTCTCGTAGATGTCCCTTTCCGGGCTGTTCACCATGTCCACTCCGTTGATGAGGACACGGCCCTTCTCGGGTTTGAGCAATCCTATGAGCGACTTCAGGAAAACGGTCTTACCAGTGCCGGACGGGCCCAGCATCACGCTGATCTCTCCGGCCGGAAGAGTGAGTGACACGTCTCGCCAGATGCTCTGCTTACCGAAGGACTTGGTCAGACCTTCGACCACTACTTCGATTCCCATATCACCTCCAGCGGACGTCAATCGGAAACGCGCTGCGGGCCCGCACGTTAAGTCGGTGCGGAGGACCCTGACAACGGGTGCGGCACGGATCTCCGGCAACCCCGCCGAACTTGTCACCGCGCAGACAACACGCCGTCCCCGCACTTGTCTCCGGGGAGACAGGGCAGGGTCTCGCGGGCCCGGGGGGTGTGGAGCCGCGGGACCCTGCCGACGGGCACCCCGGCCCGACGGGAGGGCGGGCCGAAAAGCGTCCGTCATGGCTCCGGCCGACGGGGGCCACCGGCCTGGAACCGAGCACCACACCGGCACGTTACGGCCGAGTAACCTCGGTGGGCAACACCGGAATCGGAGTTTTCCGGGATGGCGACTTCGGCCATCCGGAACCTGTCAGGGAAGTCACAAAAACCTCTCGGTAATGTGTCAACAGGTGAGCATCACGGCCCCGCGCGCAGGGCGCCGCGGTGAACGTCACCGGCTCCGTTCACACGTACCGGACTTGGCGTCACGTGAGTAAGGGCAACCACCGATCACTCACCCCGGAAACAGCTGGTCCCACTTTTGAAAGAATCATGGACTACCGCATTGTTCGGCTAAGTTTCCCGCAAGTAACGTCGTGGCTCTCTTCCGGTCAACCCTCAAGGAGAGTCCCAAGCCATGAAGAAGAACACGAGAAGGTCGGCCATCGTGGTGTGTGCGGCCGCGTCGGCGCTGGGCCTCGCCGTCGGCCCGTCCACGGCGGTGCCCTCCACGGTGTGGACCGTCACGCCCGCGCCGGCTTCGTTCAAGGCCACGAACGCCGGCAACATCGTACTGACCGCCACCATCCCGATGACCTGCACGGTCTCGGGCGCGGAGGGCGTGATGAACAGCACCACCGGCAACCCCGGGGACGTCGCCGACATCACCACCATGACCTTCGGTTCGTCCACCTCCCCGTGCACCAGTGTCCTGGGCAACGTCACCACCACCTCGGTCACCCCCTGGGACGTCATCGCGGTGGACTACAACGCCTCGACGGGGGTCACCAAGGGCTACATCGGCAACGTCAAGGCGCAGGTGACCGCCGGTGCCTGCAAGTTCACGGTGCAGGGCAAGGCCTCGGCCACCTACACCAACTCCACCGGCGTCCTGGCCGTCAGCAGTGCCGCCGGTGACCTGTCGGTCGCCGGCAGCCCCGCACCGGTCAACTGCGGCGCGGTGGTCACCCCGGCCACCAAGCCCACCTTCAGGGGCAACTACGCCGTCAAGGTGAAGAGCACGAACGCCATCCCGACCATCGTCGGTTCCAACCCGTAGGCCGCCGCCGCGCACGTCCGCCCGGCCGGCACCCCGGCCGGGCGTTCGCGGGCTGTGTGCCACGCCTCCCCGGCACCGGCCCTCTTCGTCCGAGCCATCCGAGCGGAGTCGCATGAAAGCCCCACGAGCCGCCGCACCGCGGCCACCCCGGGTCCGCGCCCGGACCACCTCCATCGCCGCCTTCGTCGTGCTCGCCGCCCTCGTCCCGACCACGGCCTCCGCCACGGGCACCCAGGAGGCCGAGGCCGAACTCCCCTACGTCTGCGCCCTTCCTTCGGGGCAACTGCCCGCGACGGTGCGGATATCGGCCAAGTTTCCCAAGCGGGCCGGGGCGGGCGAGGCGTTCTCGCCGTCCGGCGTCACCACCACCGTGGAGCTGCCGGCGGAGGCGGTCGCGGACCTCACCGCGCGCCATGCGGCCGAGGTGCGGGCGGCGACCCGGCTCGCCGTGGGCGTCACCCAGAACGCGGCCGCGGCCACGGCGACCTGGCGGGGCGGCGCCGAGCCCGTCCCGCTGCCCGCGTCGGGACCGCTGACGCTGGTCTCGAAGGGCGACGTGCCCTCGGTGGCCGGCCGGGGCGACGGCGACCTGACGTTCTCCGCGGGCGCCCTCGCGATCGACCTGGCCCTCGGCGCGGCGGACCCGGCCGCCTCCGGCGCGGCCGCCGGGGACCCCGGCTCGCTGACCGTCGACTGCGCCCTGGCCGAGGACGCGCCGGACCAAGGGCTGCTGGCCACCGTGCCGGTCGGCACGGGCGGCCCTGGACCGGGCGGTTCGCCGTCCCCGTCCGGGTCCGCCGGCGCCTCCGAACCCCCGGCCGGGGCCGGGCGGCGGGACGGGCCGGGGGGCCAGCGGGAGGAGCGGCAGGGGGAGCGGTCGCCGAAGGTGCTGGAGAACTCGCCCGGCACCGCCACGGGCGGCGACGTACCACCGTGCCGCTACGACGAGCAGCACCCGCCCACGGACGTGTCGCTGAACGCCTACGTCACCGGCTACGCCAACGTGACGAAGATGAAGGGCGCCGCGTACCTCCCGCCCGCCTGCGTGCTGATCGAGCAGGGGGTCCCCGTGATGGGGCCTCCGGACCCGGACTACCTCATCTTCGACACCGTGTCGTACGCCAGGTTCCACTACCGGGGACACGAGCGGACACCGCCGTTCCCGAGCACTCTCCTGTCCTTCGACTTCGCCCCCGTGAAGGCCACCATGGTGCTGGAGCAGACGGGCCCCATCAGGATCGACTCCCGCATCAGGATGCGCCTCACCGACTTCACCACGATCACGGACACCTACGTCCGGGCCCCGTTGGTCCTGCACGTGATCGACCTGGAGGTCAACGGGACGCCGCTGGATGTCGGGCCGGGGTGCCGGACCGAGAAGTCACTCACCTCCGTCGACCCGGACCCCGCGAACCATCCCGGTGACCACCTGGTGCTGTACGGCCGGGGCGAGCAGATCATCGGCCAGCAGGCCACCGGTTACCTGCTCCTCAGCGGCGGCGCGCTGTCCGGCGAGACGGCCATCCCGGCCTTCACCGGCTGCGGCACCGCCGGCGAGGACCTCGACCGGCTGCTCACCGCCTCCGTCTCCGGTCCCGGCAACCTCGTCAAGCAGATCCAGGGCCAGACGTGCGCGATCGCCGCCCCGGTGTTCCCGAGCCCGACCAACGAGGGCCAGTGCACGGAGGACCTCCAGCCCTACGAGATTCCCGTCGCCGAGCGCTGAGGAGGCCCACCTCCGTCCGCCCTGCCCCGGCCCGCCGCACCTTCCCTCCCCCGCACCCTCCCTCCCCCGCACCCCCACCTCCACGGAAGGCCACCACCATGCTCCCGATCTCCACCCGCACCCGGCTCGCCACCGTGTCCGCGCTGACGGCACTCGGCGCCTTCGCCTCCCTCGGCACGGCGACGGCCGCCGACCCCGCGCTGAACGGCGGGTGGGCCCCCTCCACCCGCTGTCCCGTGGACGCCCCGGCGATGCTGGCCGCCGACGGCTTCGACAAGACCCCGCAGTGCGTGGTGTCCACCTCCACCAGCGGCTCCATCAAGCTGGGCGACACCACCGTGGTCACGGGCAAGACGAACCTCCAGATCGGCGTCGTCCAGAACGCGGACGGCACCAGCAGCGTGGTCGCCCCGGCCTCCGGCGCGCTGGTCGCCGAGCCCGCCGCCGTGCCCGGTGGACTGCTCGGCCTGATGTGCCCGAGCGACATCTTCGTGATCACGGGCATCTGCAGGTCGCTGGAGAACTCCGGCCTCAACAGGATCACCGCGACCATGGAGTCCGTCGGCGCGCCCTACGCCTTCGACCAGACCGCGGGCGTCCTCACGGACATGCCCATCGTCGCCCTGCCGGTCCGCATCCACCTGGAGAACCCGCTCCTCGGCGGCAACTGCTACATCGGAACGGCCGCGAATCCGATCGTGCTGCGCCCGGAGAACCGCACCTTCCCGGAGTTCGGCATGTCCTTCTTCCGGGGCGACGGCACCGCGGACGCGGCAGGCGAGATGAGCCGCATCGACCTCACCGGCGCCACCCAGAACGACAGCACCTTCGCGGTGCCCGGCGCGACCGGCTGCGGCCTGAACGTGGGTCTGATCAACGCCGCGGTCAACGCCAAGACCGGGCTGCCCTCGGCCGCCGGGAACAACAGCCTGACCCTCTCCGACACCCGGACCCACCTCACCGGCCTCAACGCGCCGGGGACCGTCGCCCCCGACGCCGGCAAGGTCCTGGCGGAGAACTGGCACTCCGCCGTCAAGTAGCGGCCACGGGCCCACACAAGGGTGGCACGATTCCTCCCCACGAGATGTACACCACAAAGAAGTTGATTTACCGTCGGCTTGCCAAGCCGGTGAACACCCAGTGGACCGGTCCGGGTGCCGCCCGACGCGTGCGGGGCCCGGCCGGCCGCCCCACCGGACACGTCGCAGACCAAGGGAACAGTCATGCCCTCAATCGCGCGTCCGTCGGTGCTCGGTGAACCGCTCGACCCCCTCCCCAAGAAGTTCGCGGCCTTCATGCGACCGTTGCTGCCGGGGCTGCTGAACGAGATACGGACCGAGGTCACCCGCAGCTACCCGGTGTACGGCAGGCTGCTCAACGGTCCGGACGGGGACGCCATCCGCCAGGGCGTCGAACAGGCCCTGACCGCCTTCGTGGACCGTGTGGCCGATCCCGGCAGCAGCTCGGAACTGCGGGACGAACTGCTGCGCAGGTTCGGCCGGGTGGAGGCCTACGAGGGACGCGACCTGGAGGTCCTGCAGGGGGCCTACCGGCTCGGCGCCCGCATCGCTCTGCGCCGGGCCAAGACCCTGGGACGGCAGCACAGCCTCTCCCCCGCACTGATCCTCGCCTTCGCCGACGCCCTCTTCGCCTATGTCGAGGAACTGGAGACGATCACCCGCGAGGGATACGCGGAGGTGCGGGAGCGAGCGGCCTCGGAGGAGTCCGCGTTACGAAGACAGTTATTGCACTTCCTGCTGACCGCCTCGCCGCTGCCCCGGACGACCGTCGCTGAACTGTGCAAGGCCGCCGCCTGGGAGCTGCCCCGGTCCTGCTTCCTCGTCGCCCTGGACCCCCCGGCACCGGAACACATCCAGGCGGCGCTCGACCGGGATGTCCTCGCCGACCTGGACATACCGCAGCCGCACCTGCTCGTCCCCGGGGACCTCACCGCCGCCCGCCTCGACATGATCCGTACGGCCCTGGCAGGCACCCGCGCCGCGGTGGGCCTGACCGTACCGATCGCGCAGGCCGCCGACTCCGTCCGCTGGGCCCGCCGTGTGCTTCAGCTCGTCGACGACGATGTCATACCCGACGCCCCGCTGATCCGCTGCGAGGATCATCTGACGACCCTGTGGCTGCTGTCCGACTCCGCCCTCGTCGACCGTGTCGCGGCCCGGGAACTGGCCCCGCTCGACGAGCTGCCGGCCAAGCGGCGCGACCGGCTCGTCGAGACCCTCCGCGTCCACGTCTCCACCCGGGCGCCCGCGGAGCAGGTCGGCGAGATGCTGGGTGTGCACGCCCAGACCGTCCGCTACCGCCTGCGGACGCTGGACGCCTATCTGGGCGACCGGCTCGCCGACCCCGACCACCGCTTCGCCCTCGAGGTGGCCCTCCGCTCGCTCCACCTGCGCAGCCACGACGGGCGGTGCGGTCCGGGGGCGTCCTGATGCTGATGCCGCCGCCGGTGGCGTGGAGCTGGTACTGGCCGGAGGCGGTCCGGATCATCGTCGGGTCGTGGGTGACGACGGAGCCGGTGACCCGGCCCGGGTTGGGGTACGCCGACGCCGTGGAGGGGACGAGGGCGGGGCGCTCCTCCTGTCCGTTCCGCATGTCGAACATCGATCGCCCTTTCGGGCGGGAACGTAGAGTCGAACCCCTTGCGCGTCAACGGTCCGCGCGGCAGCGGCTGTCGACGCCCTGAGCGCCCCCGGTGCCGCGGATGGCGCACCGGTGAACTCGTGCCGGCGGGCGGGCGGCCGCCCGCCGTGCCGGTGCCGGTGCCGGTGAGCGTCGCCCGGTCCACGTGCGCGCGGGGCGAGCAGGCCCCGGCCGCGCCGCTGGACCGTGCCGAGGGGGCCCTGCGCCCGTCGGGCCTCGACCGCCGGGCCGGACCGGCGCAGGGCCGTACGCCGCGGGGTGACCGCGGACGGCCGGGTCAGGACTCCGGGCACTCCTTCCACGCCAGGTGGTACACGGTGCTGATGTCGCCGTCCGTCGAGTCCATCGTCATGAAGCTCACCTCGCCGGGGTCGGACGTCCCCGTGCTCACCCGCAGCTCGGTGTTGATGTTGAAGTTGCGCTGGACTCCGCAGGGCGCCCAGACCAGCTGGGCCCAGTCGGTGCTGTCGGTGGCCTGCCAGTTGTCGTCGTACGGGCCGCTGAAGGGGTGGGTGCGGTACTCGGTGTTCGGCGAGCCCTGGAAGTAGTACGAGGCCCGCTGCGTGCCCTTCGCGCCGGGCCGGAGGGCGGCGAAGCCGCGGTAGTCCGCGCTGGCGACGGCGTAGGTGAAGCCCTGCGGGACGTGGACGAGCAGGTTGAGCTGGCAGTTCTTGCGGAAGTCGGTGGGCGCCGAGCCGCCGCCCGCCTGGGCGAGGTAGTGGCTGTACGTGACGGTGAACGCGGTGTTGTCCTCGGAGACGGCGACCGCCGCCGTGCCCTGCGGACAGCCGGAGCCGTTCACCGTGGCGACCTTGATGACGATCTTGTCCGGCGGCGGGTCCTCGAACCCGCCGGAGGACTGGTGCTGCGCGGGCAGCACGGAGGTGAGGAGCGCGGCGATCGTGCCGCTCAGGAGCAGGCCGGTGGCCATGGGTCTCCCATCCCGGTCGGTGGGGGGTGGATGTGGTTGAATGTGTCCGCCATCTACACGTGTCGTGCACACGACATTCACGGAACGATCGCATCGTAGGGAGCCCCGCCGGGTGCCGACAGATGCTCCCCCGGCCATTCACACCGGCCGGTTCCCATCCGGCTCCCGACGACGCCGCCGCGCCGCGGGCCCCCGGGGCCCCCTCCAGAAATGTGTACGGAATCTCCTGCGCGGCGGGCCACGTCTCCCGTCCCGACCGGGTCCTGACCGGGGGGAGCGTCCTGCCGGACGGCCGGTTCCGGCGCCGCCCGTACCGCGTACTCCGCACGCGCCGGGAACCTCATGCCCGCCCTGGGGGCGTCCGCTGGGACAATGGCCCGGCACGGGCGGGCCCGCGCAGGTGGCGGGACCGGAAGTACAGGCAACAGGAGAGGCTCCCTTGGAGCTCAGCAGGTTCAGCAGACGAGCGTTCAGCGCCCTCGCGGGCACCACCGTCCTCGGCCTCGCGCTCGGCGGCAGCGTGAACAGCGCGGCGCTGCCCGGCTCCGGCGCTCCGGGCCCCGTGCCCACCGGGCCGCCACCCGGGCCGCCCGACGCCGACGGGGTGCGCCACCGGGTCGCCCTGGACCGGTACTCCCTGCTGGTGGACGGCAGGCGGCTGGCGCTGTGGTCCGGCGAGATGCACCCCTTCCGGCTGCCGAGCCCGTCCCTGTGGCGGGACGTGCTGCAGAAGATGCGGGCGTACGGCCACAACGCGGTCAGCGTCCGCCTCGCCTGGAACCAGCACTCCTCCGCCCCCGGCGCCTACGACTTCACCGGCGTCCGCGACCTCGACCTGTTCCTGCGCACGGCCGCCGGGTGCGGTCTGTACGTCGTCCTCGCTCCGGGCCCGTACATCGGCGCGGACGTGGACGCCGGGGGCCTGCCCGGCTGGCTGACGGCCGTCGAGGGCCGGGCCGGGACCACCGACCCCGCGTATCTGCGCCACGCCGACGAGTGGCTGAGCCGGGTCAACGCCGTGGCCGCCCGGCACCAGTTCACCCGGGGCACCGGCACGGTCCTGCTCTACCGGGCCGACACCCCCGAGCGCGCCGGCCTGGACCACCTGTACGAGAGGATCCGCGCCGACGGCATCGAGGTGCCGCTGTTGCACGCCGGCGCCCCGCTGGCCTGGGAGGAGCCCGCGCGGACCCGGGACGCCGCCGAGGCACGACGGGTCCACCTCGCGCGCCTGGCGCACGGGAGCACGCTGCACAACGTCCACATGGCGTTCGGCGGCACCTCGTGGGGCTGGCTGCCCGCGCCCTCCGCGCCCTCACCCACGTACGACCCGACCGCGGCGATCGACGAGGCGCGCAGGCCGACGGACAAGCTCGCCCCGCTCCATCAGCTCGGCCACCTTCTGCGCCACATCCCGGACTTCACCCGGATGGACGAGGCACCGGCGGTCCGGGCCGCGGACGCCCGCGTCCGGGTGCGGCACCTGGCCAACCCGGACACCGGCGCCCACGCGTACTTCCTGCGCAACGACTCCGCCGCCGACGTCACCTCGACCCTGCCGATGGGCGGGACCGACGTCGAGGTCACCGTGCCCGCCCGGGACGCCAAGCTGCTCGCCACCGGGCTCCACCTGGGCGCGGGGCGCAAGCTCGCGTACGCCACGGTGCAGCCGATGCTGTCCATGAGCGTCGGGCGGCTGGACATCGCCGCGTTCGTGGGGCGGGCCGGCGAGACGGCGCACCTGGTCCTGGACTGTCCGGACGAGCCGTGGCCGACCCGGCTGGACGAGGAGGCGGCCTGGGCCTTCGACCACGGCGAGCTGCATGTGATGGTGCCGCTGAAGGAGGACCGGCTGACCCGGGTGCGGGTGCGCGGCGGCGAGTCCGACCGCACCCTGCTGCTGCTCTTCGCCGACGACGCCGCCTCGCTGCGGCTGTGGCCGTACGAGACCCCGTCGGGCCGGGTGCTGGTGCGGGGACCGGAGCTGCTGCGCGAGGCCGCCCTGGACGGTGCCACGATCCGGCTGACCGGAGACACCGTCGAGGAGCGCGAGCTGGAGGTGTGGGCGCCGCGCGGCATCACCCGGGTCACCTGGAACGGCACGGTGGTGGAGGGCTCCCTGGGCCGCGCCCAGAGTCTGATGGCCGTGTGGCCGCTGCCCGGCGTGCCCGGACTGGTGCTGCCCGCACTCGACGGCTGGCGGCGGCGGGAGGAGAACCCCGAGTCCCGGCCCGACTACGGCGACCGGGGGTGGACGGTCGCCGACCGGCGCACGTCGCCCAGCACGACCCCGGTCCCGGAAGGGCAGCCCGTGCTGTTCGCCGACGACTACGGCTTCCACTACGGCGACGTCTGGTACCGGGGCCGTCTCGGCGGCGCCTCGGGCCTGGAATCGGTGTCCCTCTCCTACAGCACGGGTGCGCACGGGCTGCTGATGGCCTGGCTGGACGGGGAGCCGCTGGGCACCCACCGGACGGGGCCGCACGAGACCGGGGCGGGTACGGAGACCGGGGCGGGTACGGAGACCGGGGCGCATGCGAAGGCCGGGGCGCATGCGAAGGCCGGGACGGGTACGGAGACCGGGACGGATGCGAAGGCCGGGGCGCATGCGAAGGCCGGGACGGATGCGAAGGCCGGGGCGCATGCGAAGGCCGGGACGGATGCGAAGGCCGGGGCGCATGCGAAGGCCGGGGCGGACGGGAAGGGCACCTGGGCGGCCACGGCGGACTTCCCCCTGCCGGCCGCCCTGCGCGAGACGCTGCGCGAGCGGCGTGGCGACGGCACCCCGTCCGTCCTGTCCGTCCTGGTCCGGCGCACCCAGCACGCCCAGGGGGCCTACCGGGCGGCCCGCGGGCTGACGGCGGCCCGCTTCGAGGGCGCGTCGCCCGACGTGCGCTGGCGGATCATGGGCGCGGCCGCCCCCGACCCCGTGCGCGGACCGCTCAACACCGGCGGCCTGTACGGGGAACGGCACGGCTGGCATCTGCCCGGCTACGACGACGACCGCTGGGAGCGGGTGTCCTCGGCGTCCGCCTCCCGCGAGGAACGGCGCCAGGGCGTGACCTGGTACCGGACCGCGTTCCGGCTGGACGTCCCGCCGGAGGTCGACGCCTCGGTGGGTCTGGTCCTCGGCGACGACCGGGACGACGACCGGGACCGCGACCGCCGCGACCGCCGCGTCCAGGTGTTCCTGAACGGCTGGAACATGGGCGAGTACGTGGGCGGCCGCACGGGCGCGCCGCACACCTTCGTCCTGCCGAACGGCATCCTGCGTACCCGTGCCGCCGCCAACACCCTGGCCCTCGCGGTCCTGACCGACGGCGGCACGGCGCCGTGGCCCGGCACGGTGCGCCTGAAGCTGCTGGGCGGCGCGGCCGGGGGAGTGCCGGTGAAGCCCGTCCCCTCCCCCGGCCGGCGCCGCGGCTGACCCGGACCGGCTCAGCGCAGCCGGATCACGTTCCAGGACAGCGGCTCCAGGGCGGCGGTCAGCCTGCCGCCGCTCAGGGCCGTTCCGTCCACCGGGTGCGGGACGACCCGCTCGGGCTCGGCGAGGGTGTTGCGGGCGTCCGGGTCGGCGTCCGCGAGGGCGCTGTGCTCGACGACCTCCGTCAGCTCCAGGCCGTTCAGGGCGGCGTCCAGCGGGAGGGTCCCGGTGCGGGAGCGGTTGACGGCGAAGACGGTGACCGAACCGTCCTCGCCGCGCACGGCGGTGGCGTGCAGCAGGTCGGCCTCGCCGTACCTGTCCGTCTCGTACGTCGGGGAGTCCACCCGGACGTCGAGGACCTCGCCGCGGCCGTACTCCGAGGCCTGGGAGAAGGGGAAGAAGGTCGTCTGGCGCCAGGCCGGGCCGCCCGGCTCGGTCATGATCGGGGCGATGACGTTGACGAGCTGGGCGAGGCAGGCCACGGTGACGCGGTCGGCGTGCCGGAGCAGGGCGATCAGGAGCGACCCGAAGACGACCGCGTCCAGGACGCTGTAGTTGTCCTCGAGCAGGCGGGGAGCCTCGGGCCAGTCCAGGACGCTCACCTCCGCCTCGGTCTTGGCCATGTACCAGACGTTCCACTCGTCGAAGGAGAGGTTGATCTTCTTCTTCGACTTGAGGCGGGCGCCGACGTGGTCGCAGGTGGCGACGACGTTCTCGATGAAGGACTCCATGTCCACGGCGGAGGCGAGGAAGGAGTCGACGTCCCCGTCGTGCGGCTCGTAGTAGGCGTGCAGGGAGATGTGGTCGACCAGGTCGTAGGTCTCCTGCAGGACCGTCGCCTCCCATTCGGCGAAGGTGTCCATGGACTGTCCGGAGGACCCGCAGGCGACGAGTTCGACGTCCGGGTCGATCTGGCGCATGGCGCGGGCGGTCTCGGCGGCGACGCGGCCGTACTCCTCGGCGGTCTTGTGGCCGGTCTGCCAGGGGCCGTCCAACTCGTTGCCCAGGCACCAGAGCCTGATGCCGAAGGGGTCCTTGTCGCCGTGCTCGGCGCGGAGGTCGGAGAGCGCCGTGCCGGCGGGATGGTTGGCGTACTCCTGGAGTTCGAGGGCCTCGGCGACGCCTCGGGTGCCGAGGTTGACGGCCATCATGGGCTCGGCCCGGGGGCCCACCTTCCTGAGGAAGGCGATGTACTCCGAGAGGCCGAAGCGGTTGGTCTCCGTGGAGCGCCAGGCGAGGTCGAGGCGGCGCGGGCGGTCCTCCACCGGGCCGACCGAGTCCTCCCACTTGTAGCCGGAGACGAAGTTGCCGCCGGGGTAGCGCACGGCGGTGACACCCAGTTCCCGGACGAGGTCCAGCACGTCCCGCCGCAGGCCCTCGGCGTCCGCCGTGGGGTGGCCGGGTTCGAAGATGCCGGTGTACACGCAGCGGCCGAGGTGTTCGACGAAGGAGCCGAAGAGACGGGGGCTGACCTCGCCGACGGTGAAGGCGGGGTCGAGGGTGAAGCGGGCGGTACGCATGGTGTCCTTTCGAAGGAGGCTCGGTGGAGGCTCGGTCCACTGGCCGGCCGAGCCCGTGTGGGCGACGCCCCCGACGATCTGGCGCCGGGAGAAGACGAAGACGACGGTCAGCGGCAGGCCGGCCATGAGACCGCCGGCCATGAGCTGGGCCCACCGGACGCCGTAGGAGTTCATGACGGTCGCGATGCCGTTCGGCATGGTCATCAGGCCGGGGTTGTCGGTCACTCGCCGGTCTCGGAGAGGGCCTTCCAGGCCTGGCCCGTCCAGTCCTCGGGCAGCCGGTGCGTCGGCGCCTCGACGGCCTCGGTCTGCGACTCGGGCGAGGTGAACAGGGCCCGGGCGTGCGGGGCGGGGAGCACCGCGGAGACGGCCGTGCCGGGGACGGACGGTGAGCACGATCTGGCCGGGTGTCCGGGCGTGGCGGGGCCGGGTGCGCGCCGGCGCCGCGGCGGTGGTCGTCGGCCGTCCTCCTCACGGTTGCGCAGCAGCCACATCCGGGCGAGGGCGACGGCCGCGACGAGCGCGAGGAAGATGACGGAGGCCGCGAAGGCGTAGCCCACGCGGTAGCTGGTGAAGCCCTGTTCGAGGGTGTACTGCACGAAGGCGCGGTCGATTCCTCCGGACCGGGACCGAAGGCCCGCATCACGACGGCCTGGTCGAAGACCTGGAGCGACGCGAGGATCATGCCCTGCCCCATCTACCGTCGTTCGATATATCGGATGACGCTCGCAACTTCGAACGGGACCGTAGGGTCGTGCGGTGGACGCGTCAATGGGTCGCGCAGGACTTTCAGGAACCTCTGATCGTTGCGTCTCGAACAACCGTCACGGGAACACATGACGCGGACACACTCGGACGCGTAGCCTCTGATGGCTCGGGACGGATGCCGGAAGGGGGCGGCGATGCGCATGGCGGATGTGCGCCCGTGGACCGCCGCGGCGCCCAGACGCCCACGCGGCCGTGCCGCCCGCGCCCTGGCCGCGGACCTCGCCGACGGCGTAAGGGCCAAGCCCCGCCCACCGCGGGACGTGCGGGACCTGTGCCACGCGCTGTGCGCGGAGATGGCCGCACGCCGCGCCGGGCGACCGGTCGAGCTGCGCTTCGAACGGTTCCCGGACGAACTCGCGGTCACCGGGCTGTGGGTGGAGTTCCACGACCGAGACCTGGTCATCGTCGAGGAGCAGGCGGAGTCCCTGCAGCAACTGGTCATCCTGGGGCACGAGCTGTGGCACCTGTACGCCGGCCACCGCCACCACCACGGTGTCGGCACGACCGCCGTCCGCGCCCTGGCCGGCCGGCCCGGCTGGACCGACACCGCGTTGGTGGCGGCCGCCCGCGACGGCTCCCGGCAGGACGACGAGGCCGAGGCCGACGACTTCGGGCACCGGCTCGCCGCCGCCTGCCGAAGCCTGCTGCCCGGACGGGCGGACGACGGTCCCCCCAGCCCGGTGCAGAGATCGCTCGGCTACCGCGGACGGGGAGGTGCGAGGCGGTGACTGCGGCCTTCCCGGCGAGCGGCGCCGTCGTCCGCTCGGCGCTCGAACCCTCCGCCGTGCTGAGCGAGTTGTACATCTCCTTCTGGATTCCGGCGGCGATCCTGACCGCCGCGCTGGCCATCAAGCTGCCGACCGTCATCCGGCTCTGGCGGGACCCGCTGCTGCGCGCGGTGGGGGGTCTGCTGGTCCTCGCCTGCGCGGTGTTCGTGTTCGCCGCTCCTTCGACCATCGCCTGGACCAACCGGGTCACGGGCGTACCCAACATCTCGGCGCCGTGGGTGTACTCCCTGCTGACCGCCTTCTGCGGGTCCTGCCTGCTGCTGATCATCACCTGGCGCAACGGGCTGTCCGACCGCGCGGCGGTCACGCGGCGCGCCATGCGCTGGGTGATCTGCCTCTACTCCGGAGTGATCGTCGCCCTGTGGGTGCTGTTCGCCCTCGCCGACGCGCCCGTGGAGCGCCTGCGGGACCTGGACACGTACTACGCCACCACGCCGTTCATGCGCGAGCAGATCCTGCTCTACCTGCTCGCCCACACCGTGGCCGTCCTGATCACCTCCTGGCTGATCTGGAACTGGGTGCGCACCGACGGCCTCGACGCCTGGCTGCGCTGGGGGCTGATGTTCCTCGGTGCCGGCTACGCGCTGAACCTGGTCTTCGACGCCGCCAAGCTCACCGCCGTCGCGGCCCGCTGGAGCGGCCGCGACGCGGACTGGCTGAGCACCGACCTGGCGCCACCCGTCGCCTGTCTGTCCGCCATCGTGATCGCGCTGGGCTTCATCCTCCCGCACGCCGGTCAGTACCTGCACGAACGCCGGCTGGTCAGGCGGGCCCACCGCGATCTGCGGCCGCTGTACCACCTGATGCGGTCGGTGGAGAGTGCCGGCATGCCCTTCGTCGTCCGCTCCACGCCGGAACTGCGCCTCATCCGGCGTGAGACGTTCATCCGGGACGCGCTGCTCCCCCTGTCCCGGCAGATCGACGGGGCTCTGCGCCGCAGGTCCTACGAGGCCGCCCTCTCCCTCGGCTTCCCGCCGGAGCGGGCCGAGGCCCTGGCCGCGGCGGTGGCGATCCTGGACGCCGTGGAGAACGGCCGGCGCCCGCAGGAACGCGAGGACGGCACCGGCGAGGCGGACAGCACCGACCTGCTCCACGAGATCGGGGCCACCTCCCGGGCACTGCGCAGGACCGACGAGATCGAGGCGGTGCGCGCCCGTGCGACCGCCCCCACAGAGAGCGCCCGCACATGAGCCAACGCACCACCGGAGCCGTCGTCCTGGGCGGCTCCCTCGCCGGCCTGCTCGCCGCCCGCGCCCTGGCCCCCTACGCCGGCCGGGTCACCGTGGTCGAGCGCGACGCGCTGCCCTGCGGCCCCGGACCGCGCCGGGGACTCCCCCAGGCCCGGCACGCCCACCAACTGTGGTCGGGCGGGGCGCTGGCGCTGGAGGAACTCCTGCCGGGAGTCACCGGCCGGCTCCGCCTGGCGGGGGCGCACCGGCTGCCCGTCACCACGGACATGGTGGTGCTCTCCCCCCGGGGCTGGTACCGGCGGTGGGGCGAGTCGCACCACATGCTGCTGTGCACCCGCGATCTGCTGGACGCCACCGTGAGGTCGCTGGTGCGCGCCGACGAACGGATCGAGGTGGTCGAACGGACCGAGGCGCTGGGGCTCGACTGCGCGAACGGCGCCGTGACGGGAGTGCGGGTGCGGGCGCACGACGCCGCGGAGCGCACCCTGCGCGCCGGTCTGGTGGTCGACGCCACCGGACGTGCCTCGCGCGCCCCTCACTGGCTGGCGGAACTGGGGCTTCCGGCCGCCCGGACCCGGCAGGTGGACGCGGGCGTCGTGTACGCCAGCCGTCTGTACCGGGCACCGGAGGGCGCCCGGGACGGCTTCCCGGTGGTCAACGTGCAGCCGGACCCCCGGTCCTGGGGGCCGGGACGGGGTGGCGTGCTGCTGCCCGTCGAGGACGGACGGTGGCTCGTCACGCTGTACGGCACCCGGGGCGGTGAACCGACCGGCGACGCCGGGGACTTCGAGCGGTACGCCCACAAGGAACTGCGCCATCCGGTGATAGGCGAGCTGCTGGCACGAGCCGAGCCGCTGAGCGAGGCGTCGGTCACGCGTACCACCGCCAACCGCCGTCACTTCTACGAGCGGATGTCCGCGTGGCCGGAGAACCTCGTCGTACTCGGCGACGCGCTGGCGGCCTTCAACCCGGTCTACGGGCACGGGATGTCGGTGGCCGCGCAGAGCGCGCTGGCACTGCGCTCGGTGCTCGCCCGGTCCGGCTGGGGTGCCCCGGGCCTGGCCCGGTCGGCGCAACGGGCGGTGGCACGGCCGGCGAACGCCGCGTGGGACCTGTCGGTCGGACAGGACGTCTTCTTCCCCGGAGCCGTGCAGGGCGGGCCGTCACCGCGGGAGCGGCTGGCGGCCGCCTACGTCGGGCGGCTCGCCCACACCGCCACGGGGAACGGCCGCGTCGCCCGCCGGGTGACGGACGTGATGGCTCTGGAGCGGGGCGCCCACACCCTGCTGACGCCGAGCGTGGTACTGGCCGCGGCGGCCGGTCCGCTCAAACCGGCACTGAGCGGGCCACCGCTGACGGGACGCGAGCGGGCGGCCGCCGGGATGACCTAGGGAAGCTCCCGCGGACCCGAGGAAGCTCCCGCGGACCCGGGGAAGACCCCACGGACCCGAGGAAGCTCCCGCAGACCCGAGGAAGACTTCGCCGACCCGAGGAAGGCCCCGCGGACCCGTCCCGCGCGCAACCGCCGTCACCCCGCGAACGCCGGCTGCGCCACCCCCCGCCCCGCGCCCGGCACCACCAGCAGCGAACCCGCGAGCGGGTGCGGGGCCCGCAGACCCACCCGGGCCGTGGTGATGTAGAGGTCGGTGAGGTCCGGGCCGCCGAAGGCGCAGGCCGTGACGCGGGGCACCGGAAGGGTGATCACCCGGTCCAGCTCGCCGGACGGGGTGTAGCGGCGTACCGCGGCGCCGTCCCACAGGGCGACCCACACACAGCCGTCGGCGTCGACGCACAGGCCGTCGGGGAAGCCCGCGCCGTCCTCGATCACGGCCAGGGGACGGCGCCCCGTGATCCGGCCGCCCCCGGCGGCACCGGCGCCACGGGCGTCGTCGTGGACGTCACGGACGTCACGGACGTCGAAGACGTCGATGCGGCGGGTCGGGGTGTCGACGTAGTACATCAGCCGGCCGTCGGGGCTCCAGCCGGTGCCGTTGCTCACCGTCACGTCGTCGAGAAGGACCTCGGCGGTGCCGTCCCCGGTGACCCGGGACAGTGTGCCGCCGCCGGCCGCCTCGTCGTAGCGCATGGTGCCGGCCCAGAGGCTGCCGTCGGGGGCGACGGCGGCGTCGTTGGCGCGGCGGCCGGGGACGGGTTCCCGGTGCAGCCAGCGGAAGGTGTCGTCGGGGTCGAGCAGGCCGACCCCGTCCCGCAGGTTGAGGACGAGGCCGCCGCCCGCGCGGGGCCTGACGGCGCCGACGTGCTGGTCGGTGCGGCGCAGGGTGCGCCGGCCGGTGGCCGGGTCGTAGGTGTGGACGCGGGAGTTCAGGACGTCGATCCACAGGAGGCGGTCCGTCGCCGGGTCCCAGGCGGGCCCCTCGCCGAGAACCGCCTCCTCGTGGACGGCCACCTCGAAGGCCGTGCCGGCCGCCCTCATGCCGCGCTCCGGTGACCGAGCCGCTCGGAGAGGTCGGCGGCGCCCTTGCCGGCGAGCTGCTCCAGTTCGGCTCGGCGCTCCTCGCTCCAGCGGATCATGGGCACGGAGATCGACAGCGCGGCGACCACGCGGCCCGTGCGGTCGCGGACCGGGGCGGCCACGCAGGAGACGTCCGGATTGGACTCGCGGCTCTCCACCGCGGTGCCGCGCTCGCGGATCGCGGCCAGTGCCTCGCGCAGGGCGGCGGGGTCGGTGATGCTGTTCGGGGTCATCGCGGCCAGCTCGGCGCCGTCGGGGAAGCGTGCGGCGACCTCCGGCTCGGGGAGGGAGGCCAGCAGCATCTTGCCGACGGACGTGCAGTGGGCGGGCAGCCTGCGGCCGGCGGCGGACACCATGCGCACCGCGTGCGTGGAGTCGACCTTGGCGATGTAGATGACGTCCGTGTCCTCGAGGATCGCCACGTGCACCGTCTCGTCGCAGGTCTCGGCGACGGTCCGGGCGACCTGCTGGCCCTCCGCGGCGAGGTCGAGGTGCTCGGCGTAGCGGGCGCCGAGCTGGTACGGACGCACACCGAGCCGGTACCGTCCGGGCTGCCCGGCGACCGGGACGATGTACTTTCGGGCGGCGAGCGTGGTGACCAGCTCGTGCACGGTGGTGCGCGGCAGCTGGAGGCGGCGCACGATGTCGGGGGCGGAGAGCGTGCCGTCCCCGTCGAGGAAGAGCTCCAGTATGTCGAGAGCCCGGGTCACGGCTGGTACGAGGCGTCCCATGTCGGCCCCCTCCCTAGGTGTCTCAGGCGCCTGCGGTCGAGAACCTCGATGTTCGAGATTTCAACAGACGATCGGAATGGCGAACACAGGCTATCCGCACCGTCTTTCCCGGGGCAATGGGCGGGCGCCGCGTCCATGGTCCACGATGGTGGTCATGCCCTCGCCCCCGCCCACCGGAAAGCGGCCCGCAGGACCGTTCACCCCGCTCGACTTCCAACTGGTGCTGCTGCGCCGCATGGCCGACCACAACCCCGGCCCGGTGGAGGACGCCCGTCGCGAGCTGGGCGCCTCGGTCGCCCGGATGCGCGAGGCCAACCGGCGCTGGCAGGCGATGCTCCGCTCCCCGCGGTCCCGCTCGGCCGCCGCCCGGTACCGCTCCGTCCTCGGCGCACCCGAGTCGGCGACACCCCGCCGGATCGGCGACCTGGAGTGCGAGGCCCGGCAGTGGGCGCTGCCTCTGTGGCCCGGCCTGCGCTTCGAGGTGCTCGTCGCCGACGGGGGCGTGGTCTGGAACGAGTGGCTGGTCCGCGCCCCGGGCGCACAGGCGCCTCAGCTGCGCACGCTGGACGACCTGACGCCCTGGTCCTGCACGGTCGACGAGGCGGCCCGCGCCTTCGCGCCCGCCCGGCCGCTCCAGGGCTCGGCCCCGACCCGGTGGGGGCTGGCCTTCGCCGCCCCGGACCGGGACGGCGTACGGCACCAGGTGGTCGCGGAGTTCACCTGGGGCCTGCTCCAGCGCACGGCGGCCGGCGGGTGACCCGCGCGCCGCGGGGCCCGCTCAGCGCTCGTCCTCGACATCCCGGTGCGGCAGGCGGACCTCGGCGACCGTGCGGACGTGGCGGCGCGTCCCGGTGGCGGCCCGCCGGGGCTCCCGGGCGGCGACCGCGCCCGGGACCGCCCGGTGCTGGGCCGGGGAGCGGCGAGGGCGGCCGGGCCGGCTCGTACCGGTCGTGCCCCGGCTTCGGGTGGACCCACCCGGACCACCGGCGGACAACCGCCAACCGTGAGCAGCACAGCTAAGGAGTACGAAGCGTGTCCTCTCTCTTCCCGGCCCTCTCCCCCGCCCCGGCCGGCGCTCCGGCCGACCGGCCCGCGCTACGGTTCGGCGAGCGCTCCCTGACGTACGCGGAACTCGCCGCGGCGGCGGGCGCCACGGCCGGGAGGGTCGGTGCCGCCGGCCGGGTCGCGGTCTGGGCGGCCCCGGCGATGGAGACCGCGGTCGCCGTGGTGGCGGCGCTGCTTGCCGGGGTCCCCGCCGTGCCGCTCAACCCGAAGTCCGGCGACGGGGAACTCGCGCACATCCTCTCCGACAGCGCGCCCTCACTCGTCCTGGCGCCCCCGGGCGTCGGACTCCCGCCCGCCCTGGGCGCCCTGGAGCGCGTGGACGTCGACGTGCGGGCCCGCGGGACCGTTCCCGAGGACCGCGCCGACGACGGCGACCCCGCGCTCGTCGTCTACACCTCCGGCACCACCGGACCGCCCAAGGGCGCCGTCCTCCCCCGGCGCGCGCTCGCGACGACGCTGGACGCGCTCGCCGACGCGTGGCGGTGGACGGGCGACGACGTGCTGGTGCAGGGGCTGCCGCTGTTCCACGTGCACGGGCTGGTCCTGGGCATCCTCGGCCCGCTGCGGCGCGGCGGGTCCGTGCGGCACCTGGGCAGGTTCTCCACCGAGGGCGTGGCGCGGGAACTGAACGACGGCGCGACCATGCTGTTCGGGGTGCCGACGATGTACCACCGGATCGCCGAGACGCTCCCCGGCGATCCGGAGCTGACGAAGGCACTCGCCGGTGCCCGGCTGCTGGTGTCGGGGTCGGCCGCGCTGCCGGTGCACGACCACGAGCGCATCGCCGCCGCCACCGGCCGCCGGGTCATCGAGCGGTACGGCATGACCGAGACGCTGATGCTGTGCTCGTCCCGGTGGACACCCCGGGACGCCCGGCCCGGCGTCCGGGCCGGCGGCGAGCCGCGCGCCGGGACGGTGGGCGTGCCGCTGCCCGGTGTGGAGCTGCGGCTCGTGGAGGAGGACGGCACGCCGGTCACGGCGTTCGACGGGGAGAGCGTCGGCGAGATCCAGGTGCGCGGCCCGAACCTGTTCACCGAGTACCTCAACCGCCCGGACGCCACGGCCGCCGCCTTCACCGGGGACGGTTTCTTCCGCACCGGCGACATGGCGGTGCGCGACTGCGACGGCTGTGTCCGCATCGTCGGCCGCAAGGCCACCGACCTGATCAAGAGCGGCGGTTACAAGATCGGGGCCGGGGAGATCGAGAACGCGCTGCTCGAACACCCGGGGGTGCGGGAGGCCGCGGTGACCGGGGAGCCCGACCCGGATCTCGGGGAGCGGATCGTGGCGTGGATCGTGCCGGCCGACCCCGCCTCGCCGCCCGCCCTCGACACGCTGGCCGACCATGTCGCGGCCCGGCTCGCCCCGCACAAGCGGCCCCGTGCCGTCCGGCACCTCGACGCGCTGCCCCGCAACGACCTGGGGAAGATCATGAAGCGGGCGCTGGACCGTGGCTGAGCGCCTCTGCGCGCGGGAGTTCCTGGCCCTCCTCACCGACGACTTCGCCGAACTCCCGCATCCTGACGGCGAGTCCCGGCCCGACGGCCCGCTCGGCTGGCCCGGCTACGACGCCTCCCGGGCCCGCGCCGCCGAGCGCACCGGTGAGGCGGAGTCCGTCGTCTGCGGCACCGGCCGGGTCGAGGGCACCCCGGCCGTGCTCCTCTCCTTCGAGTTCGGTTTCCTCGGCGGCTCGCTGGGCCGCGCCACCGGCGACCGGCTGGAGGCGGCGTACGGGTACGCCCGCGAGCACCGGCTGCCCGTGGTGCCGTTGGTCGCCACCGGCGGCAGCCGGATGCAGGAGGGGATGCTCGCGCTGACCCAGCTGCAGCGGGTGGCCCGGCAGTCGTCGCTCACCCGGGAGGCCGGGCTGGCGCAGATCGCGGTGGTGCGGGACCCGGCGACCGGGGGCGGCTGGGCGACGCTGGGCGCGGGCGCCGACGTGGTCCTCGCCCTGCCCGGCGCCCAGGTCGGTTTCGCCGGTTCCCGGGTCCGGCCGCCGGACGCCGACCCCGCGGCGTACACGGCCGAGGCGCAGGTGGCGGCGGGCAGCGCGGACGCCGTCGTACCGCCCGGGGAGCTGCGCGCGACGCTGGGGCGGTGGCTGCGGCTGCTGACGGCGCCGTCCGGCGACCCGGCGCCCGTGCCGGAGCCGCTGGGCGCGAGGGACCTGCCGGCCGGCGGCTGGGACGCGGTGCGGCGGGCCCGCGCCCCCGGACGCCCGCGCGCCGGGGCGTACCTGGAGGCCTACTTCACCGACCGCGTCGCCCTGTCCGGTGACCGCTGCGGCGGCACCGACCCGGAGGGCATGCTCTGCGGCTTCGGCGAGCACGCGGGGCGGACGGTGGCGTACGCGGCCCAGACGGGCACGGCGACCCGGCCCGCCGGGTACCGCACCGCCACCCGGCTGATCGGCCTCGCGGACCGGCTCGGCATCCCGGTGCTGACCCTGGTGGACACCCCGGGCGCGGCCAACGACGCGGAGGCGGAGCGGCAGGGGGCGGGTCCGGCGATCGCCGGCCTGTTCGGCGCCGTGGCCTCGGCGCGCACGCCGGTCACCACGCTGCTGATCGGCGAGGGCGGTTCGGGCGGGGCGCTGGCGCTGGCCGCGCCGGGCGGCACCTGGGCCACCCCGGACAGCTACTTCTCCGTCATCGCGCCGGAGCACGCGGCCGCGATCCTGAAGCGCCCGCCGACGGAGGTGGAGGCGACGGCCGGCCAACTGCGGCTGACTCCCCAGGACTTGGCGGAACTTGGCGTGATCCGAACAAGCGAGCAGTTGTTCCCTGGAACAGGTGATCGCCGCTCTGAAAAGCGTATGTGACTGCAGGGACCCACGATACTCACGGTGTGCGAGCGACGGGCTGCAGAACGTAGCCGACGCACATGTCCCGAGTAGTCCCCGTGGGTGCCAACGGGTCCCACACCCGCACAGCGCAAGGAGCTGCACGATCATGAACCTTCTCACCGACGTCCTCGCCGGCCTCGTCCACTTCGTCGGCCTGCTGGTCTGACGGTCCGAGAACCCCGGCGGCGCCGCCTCCCCGTCCCAGGGAGGCGGCGCCGTCCGCGTGCCGACGCCCGGAGGCGTCCACCGCACGGCCGCGTGGGCTACCGCACGGCCACCGCCCGCACGATCTCCTGGGTGACCGAGCCACCCCGGCCGTCGCTCGCCGAAGCCCGCAGCGAGACGTGCCCGGCGTCGCGCGGCACGTCCAGCGTCCCGTGCCAGGACGCCTCCCCGGCACCGCCGCGCAGCCGGACCTGCCGCCAGGTCCTGCCGTCGTCGTACGACACCTCCAGCTTCCCGCCGCCGATCGTGCCGGTGTCCGGGGCGCCCGCCACGTACGCGGCGCCGAAACCGACCCGTAGCCGCCCTCCGCCGCGCACCTCGCCCGCGAGGCCGGTGTCCACGTCGAAGGAGAGGTTGATCAGGGGCAGGAACGTCCACCGGTCCTCCGAAGTGGCGGCCGAACGGAAGGTCCACTCCGCGTGGCCCCTCGTCGCGAGCGGCCAACGCGCGGCGTCGAGCGCGGTGTCGGTGACGAGCCGGTACGTGTGCGCGTCGGCCGGCGCGTCCCACACGTAGGCGGTGGAACCCGGTCCCCGGCCGGCCGGTTCGCCGTCCAGGTACACCGACGTGGTCTGCGACATCCCGCCGCCCTCGCTCCACACGTCACCGAAGCCGGTGTGATCGGGGCCGGAGTCGCCCCAGCCGGGTGCGTTGAACCGCAGCCGGTTCCCGGAACGCTGCTGTCCCCAGCCGAGCCCGGTGCCGAGGTAGGGGTGCCACAGGGGCTTGAACCAGTTCAGCTCCGCGCGCGAGCCGCCCCGGTACCGGACCAGTCCGCCGCGTTCCTCCAGCGCGTCACCGGCGCTCGTCACGGTCTCGTGCCACAGCTGGCCGGGCCCGGTGGACACGTACTCGGTGCGTTCGGCGGGGTAGTCGATCCGCTCCCGGAAGCCGAGGCCGATCGGGAAGGTGCCGGTGATCGAGTACCGGAACTCGCCGCCGCTCGCGGGTTCGCCGCCGTGGTACCTGGTCCGCAGCACCGCGAGGTCGCCGTGCCCGGGCTCGAAGGTGAGGTCCCGGTCGGGCACGGCGCCCCGGTGCCCCTCGGAGAGGTCGTACACGTAGGGCGTGTTCCGGGTGCCGGTCATGTCGACCCGGCCGGCCGCGCTCAGCCGGCGGGCGTCGGCCGTGTCGACCGTGGCGATCTGGAGCGGCCGGTCGGCGTTGTCGTCGGTGCCCCACCAGGACGTCAGCCGTCCGGGCGCGTCGTCGGTCACGAACAGCGCCTCGACGCCCGCGTCCTGCGCGGCCCGGGCGAGCGCCGCCGGTTCGGTGCCCTCGGTGAGCACGGCGAGGACCGCCCTGCCCCGTACGCCGTCCGGGAAGGGGCCGTCCCCGACGTCCCCGACATCGACCAGCGGCAGCCGGCTGCGGCCCTCGGTCAGAGTGCCGCCGGACTGCACGACGGCCTCGCCGATCCCCTTCACCTCCAGCAGCGGCTTGCCGAGCCGCCACACGGTCCGGTACTCGAAGTCGCCCTCGGTGACCTTCCCGGTGGGCGCGGCGAAGACGCTGTCGTACGTCGGGGGCACCTGGACGGCGCCGAACAGGTCGGAACCGTTCGCGTCGCGGTCGTACTCCATGAGGAGCTGCCGGGTCTCGGTGTGCCGGCCGACGTCGGCACGGATCTCGCGCAGCTCACGGCCGTCCAGGGTGATCGCGCGGTCCCGGTCGAGGACGACCTCCGGGGCGGCCATGAAGCCGAGCCCGAGCGAGTCGGCGCCCCGGCCGCCGCGCACGTCGAGGAAGGACGTCAGGCTGTACGTCCCCCGCGCGAGCCGCAGTTTCAGGGTGCCGGAGTCACCGACGTGCGCGGGGACGGGGTCGACGCCCTCGGCGAGGTGCTGGACGGTCAGATCGGCCGGGGCGGGAGCACCGGCCCGGTCCTTGACGTGCACGGTGAGCGTGTACCGCTCGTCCTCCTTCACCAGCCCGAACGCGGTGTGCGCGAGGGGCGTTCCGCTCGCGTCGGCCGCCACGATCCGCCCGCTGGTGCTGCCGGCGGGCGCCTTGGAACCGTCCCCGGTGACGGTGGTGGACGCGGTTCCGTGGGCGGGCACGGTGAGGGCGGTGTCGGCGAGCGTGGCGACGCCCCCGGGGGCGCCCCGCACGGACAGCCTCAACCCGACCGGCGTGTCGGAGGAGTTGGCGTAGGCGAGGGTCCTGGTGACCGGCTTGCCGGCTTCCTGGGGCCAGGAGTGGAAGCCGAGGTCGGCGCTGCCGGTGGCGGTGACGTCGGCGCCGACGGCGTCCGGCACGCTGACCCGGCCCGCGCCCAGCTGGTAGGCGGAGGCGTCCAGTTCCTCCGACGTGGACATCAGCGCGTCCTTGAGCCGCGCGCCGGTCCAGTCGGGGTGCTCCTCGGCGAGCAGGGCGGCCACCCCCGCGATGTGCGGCGTCGCCATCGACGTACCGTCCATGCCGGTGTAGTCGCCGCTGCCCGCCGCGAGCCGGGAGCGGGCCGCGAGGATGCCGACGCCCGGGGCCGACAGGTCGGGCTTGAGCGCGTTGTCGCCGTGACGGGGCCCGGCGCTGGTGAACCAGGCGGCCTGGTCGGCGGAGTCGACGGCCCCCACGGTGAGGGCGGCGTCGGCCGCGCCGGGCGAGCCGATGGAGGACGGCGCGCCGGTGTTGCCGGCCGCGACGACGAACAGGGCGCCGGTCTCGCGGGAGAGGGTGTTGACGGCCTCGGCCATCGGGTCGGTGCCGTCGCTGGGTTCGGTCGAGCCGAGGCTCATGGAGACGATGTCGGCAGCCACGTCCCGGGCCGCCCACTCCATGCCGGCGATGATCGCGGACTCGCTGCCGTAGCCCTCGTCGTCGAGGACCTTGCCGACCGCGAGGGTGGCGCCGGGGGCGACGCCCTTCTCCCTGCCGTCGGAGGCCGCGCCGCTGCCGCCGACGGTGGAGGTGACGTGCGTGCCGTGACCGTACCGGTCGGCGACCTCCTCCCCGGGTACGAAGCTCCGGCTCCGGGCGATCCGCCCCGCGAGGTCGGGGTGGCCCGCGTCGACGCCGCTGTCCAGCACGGCCACGGTGACGCCCTTGCCGGTCAGCCCGGCCTGCCAGGCCTCCGGGGTGCCGATCTGCGCGTTGGACTCGGCCATGGCGGCGCTGACCCGGCCGTCGAGCCACACCCCCGCGACGCCGGCGCCGCCGCGGGTGAATTCCCGCCAGAAGGCACGCCCCTTACCCGCCTCGACGGCGGCCCCGCGCACGCTGGGCAGCGCCCGCGTCCGCTCGGTCCCCCTCGGGGTGGCGGCACGTACGCCCTGGTCGTAGGTCACGATCAGCGGCAGCTCGCCGGTCTCGCTGTCGGCAAGCCCCTGCGCCAGCAACTCGCCGACGTCGAAGAGCCGTTCGTCGAGGCTGCCCTCGCGCAGGTACGGCAGGGCCTCGTCCGGTACGACGGTGGTCCGGCCGCCCCGGCTGCGGGTGTGCACGGCACCCGCGGCACCCTCGGGCCGCTCGACGGTGACGGTCTCGCGGCCGCCGCCGAGGGCGGTGACGGTCACCCGGTCGCCGGTGACGAGGGTGACGGTGCGGTCCGCGCCGGCCGCGGTGGCCGTGCGTGCGGCGGCGGCCCGGGGGTGCGCCGGGCCCGGGGGCGGCTCCTGCGCCGCCGCCGTCCCGGCCGGCAGCAGCGCGATCACGAGCCCCGCCGACAGGAGGGCCGCCCGGCGTCTGACTGGTCCTGTGCTCATCCACGTCTCTCTTCGTGTCGTCGTAGAGTGCTGTGACGCGTGCTGTGAGCAGTCTCAGGGGGTCTGTGTGGCAAGGGAGTTGGGTGGACGCGGCGGTTAGTCGCCCCGGCGGCTTTCCGCCAGTGGCTCGACGGACCGGCGGGGGAAGGCGGGACACGGCCAAGTACCGTCCGTCACAATGGTGATGCGCACGGACACGTACGGCACACGGGGAGCGAGCGGCGTCATGGACGGGTTGGTCGAGTTCAGGACCGAGGACGGCGTACGGGTGGTCGTCGAGGGCGTCGAGGACGAGGACGGCGCGCGGCTGGTCTCGCGCGGCGACGGACCGGCCCGGGCGGCCCGCACCTTCGAGGACTCGCTGGACGGCGTGCGGGCGGCGGCCGCGGCCGCGCTGCGGGTCTTCCGGGACGGCACGCTCAGGCCCGACTCGGTGGAGCTGGAGTTCGGGGTGAAGCTGAGCGCGGAGGCCGGCGCGGTCATCGCGAAGGGCTCGGCGGAGGGCCATCTGGTCGTGAAGCTGAGCTGGTCGCCGGAGCCGTCCCCGACGGGCCCCGGGGCCCCGGACGCCGCCGCGCTGTCATGAGCGGTGCCGCGTGGCACGCCCGGGTCGAGTGCGGCAGGGAGGTCGGCGCCGGATTCCTCGTCTCCGCCCGGCGGTTGCTCACCTGCGCCCATGTCGTCAGGTGGGCCGACCGCGCGCCCGTGACGGTGACCTTCCCGGGACGCCGGGCGGTGGGCGAGCTGTCCGGCACGGTCGCCGTGCACGGCGGCTGGCGGGACGGCGCCGCCGACCTCGGCGACCTGGCCGTACTGGACCTGGACCGGGAGGTGCCGCTCACCCCGGCCGTCTTCGCCCGGCCGGGCACGGAGCGGACCGTTCCTGCCCCCGAACTGATCGCGTACGGCTTCCCCAAGGGGTACGACGAGGGCATGCTCGCCTCCTACCGCGCCCTGCCGGGACCGCTCATCTCGGACGAGTGGGTCCAGTTGGAGGCGCTCACGGGGCACGGGCAGCCGCTGGCGGCCGGGTTCAGCGGCGCGGCGCTGACGCTGGCCGACGGCACGGTCGCCGGGATGGTCGCCGCCGTCGCCGGTGCCAGGGACGTACGGGTCGGCAGGATGCTGCCGGTCGAGGTCATGGCGCGCTACTGGCCGGAGCTGGGCGAGCTGGTGCCCACCCCCGGCCACCGGGCGGACGCCCGCAGGCGGTTGTACGCGCTGGTGCGCCGGGCCGAGGAGACCGGCCTGGGCCGCGAGCCGGACCGGCTGTACGTCTCCGCCATGGACGCGTTCGACCCGCCGCTCCCGGAAGGGGGCTTCGCCTCTCTGCGGGAGGCCGCCGCGTACGTGCAGTGGGAGGTGCCGGACCCGGCGGCCGTGGCCCGGTTCGCCGACCGGCTGGAGGAACTGCTGCACGCCCCGCCGCCGCGCGCCGCGACCTGGTCGCCCATCGTCGTGGAGATCGACCACAGCGGGGCGGGCGCCGACCGGGTCACCGTCGAGGTGTCCGCCTACCGGAACGGGCAGCGCCGCCCGGTGGGCTCGCGCCGGCTGGCCCGTGGCGCGGTGCGGTCCTTCGTGCAGGAACGCGTCGACGAGGCGTTCACCCAGCTCGACCCCGGCGCCGACGAACTGCTCACCTTCGTGCTCCCGCGCGAGTGGCTGAACGAACCGGTGGCGCACTGGGAGTGCGGGGAGGACGACTCCACGCCGCTGGGCTGCGCGTACCCGCTCGTGGTGACCGACCGCTCCCGGCACCGCAGCGGACGGCTCCGCCACCAGCTGCGGAAGAAGTGGGACCGGCTGGGGGGCAGTCCGGGCGCCACCCTCCACCGCGTCGACTGCGGTACCCGGGAGCGGCCGGCCGGGCTGCGCAAACGGCTGCGGGACGACGCGGAACTGGCCGGCTTCGCCACCCCGCCCAGCGCGGCGCCGGAGTACTTCGAGGTCGGTCTCAACGTCCCGGTCCCCGTGCTGCTGTGGTCGCGCCGCGGCTGTCACGGCAACGGACACGACGGCCCCGACGGAACCGACGGCCCCTGCTACGGCACGGCGTTCCTCGACGAGCTGGCCCTGTCCGTGGCGGGCGTGCCCCCGGCCGAGCTCCCCCGCCTGGTCAGGGAGCTGCGCGAGACGGCGGACGCGGCCGACGACCCGGACGGGCACTGGGCGCGGGACCTCCAGCTCCTGTGGGACGACCCCCGCTGTTTCGCCGAGCCCCCCGCCCTGCTCCACTCCCCCGTCGGCTGAACCACCCGCCACTGCCCCGAGCCGCCCACCGCCACCGCCGCCCGACGACCACCACCACCGAACCACCCGCCACCCCGCCGAACCGCACGTCACCACCACCGAACCCCCCACCACCGCCGCCCGACGACCACCACCACCGAACCACCCACCACCCCGCCGAACCGCCCGCCACCGCCGCCCGACGACCACCGCCACCCAATCACCACCGCCCACCGAGCCGCCCCCGCCACCGAACAACCCCGCCACCGAACCACCGCCGCCACCGCCCGACCGCACGCCGCACCGATCGCCCGGAGAGAAGAACCCATGCCCCTGTGGCCCGTCTACACCGGCGCACCGGCCCCCCACGACGGCATCGCCCGGCTGCCCCCGCCCCCGCCCTGGCGGGACTTCGACGGTGGGCCGGTGCTCGACCCGCCCGACGCGGACGCCGGCTCCCCGGCCGTCTCGCCCGACCGCGCCCACCGCGCCGCGACCTACCAGGCCACGGAACAGACGGTGCAGCTGGTCAACGCGGCCCTGTACCTGCGGCGCCCGCTGCTGGTCACCGGGCCGCCCGGCACCGGGAAGTCGTCCCTCGCCTACGCGGTCGCCCGTGAACTGCGGCTCGGCCCGGTCCTCAGGTGGAACATCACCAGCCGCAGCACGCTCGGCGACGGCCTCTACACCTACGACCCGCTCTCCCGCCTGTACGCGGCGCGCCACACCACGCAGCGGCCCGACACCCCCGCGGCCGCCACGGGCGTCGAGGACCACCTGCGCCTCGGCCCGCTCGGCACCGCCCTCCTGCCCTACGCACGCCCGCGCGCCCTGCTCATCGACGAGATCGACAAGGGCGACCTCGACCTGCCGAACGACCTGCTGCACGTCCTGGAGGAGGGCCAGTACGAGATCCCCGAACTCGTCCGGGCCTCCGGGGACACCCCCGACGGACACGCCGAGGTACTGATCGACGGCACGGACCGGCGGGTACCGGTGGAGCGCGGCCGGGTCCGCTGCAAGGCCTTTCCCTTCGTCGTCCTCACCAGCAACGGTGAGCGCGAGTTCCCCCCGGCCTTCCTGCGCCGCTGTGTCTCGCTGCGCCTGCGGCAGCCCGACGACGACCACCTCGCCGAGATCGTCCGCGCCCACCTGGGCGAGCCGGACGGATACGCGCGGCAGCTGATCGACCGGTTCCTGTCCCGGGTGGGCAGCGGTGAACTGGCCACGGACCAGTTGCTCAACGCCATCTACCTGGCCCGTTCCTCCGGCCTGGGCGCCGATTCCCTGGACGGGCTGGCCGAGCAGCTGATGCCGTACCTGGGCAGGTCCCCGCAGGCCGACGCCTTCTGATGCCCGCCGACCGCCCCGGCTCACCGGAACCCCTGCCCCGCCTGGCCGACATCCTCGGCCGGGCGGCCTCCGGCGACCGCCCGACCCCCCTGGAGCTGGCCGAACTCCTCTGGCTGGCCGGACACATGGAGCCCCCGGCGCAGGACCCGCCGGACGGCCCGGCGTCCGGGGCGCGGCCCGCGCGGCCACCACGGGCCGCTCATGAAGCCGCCCCCGAACAGCAGCGGGCACTGGACGCGGAAAGGAACCGGCGGCAGGCCCGGCACGAGCACCGTGGGCCGCGGCAGGGTCACCGGCCCCGGGGCGAGGGGGCGGTGGGACCCCCCGTGCCCGCCGAGGCCCCCCGCACTCCCCTGCGCCTGCCGTCCCCGGCCCCCGCCCCGGGCACCTCGGCGGCACAGCCGCACAGCGCCCTGCTCGCCCCCGCACCGCCGATGCTGCGCCACACGCTGGCGCTGCAGCGTTCCCTGCGCCCGCTGAAGCGCCGTACCGACGCTCCCGCGGGCCAGGAGGTGGACGAGGCCGCGACCGCCGACCGCATCGCGCGCCTCGGCGCCGGGCCCGAGTGGTGGCTGCCCGTACTGCGCCCCGTACGGGAGCGGTGGCTGCGCCTGCACCTGGTGCACGACGCGGGCCCCACGATGCCCGTCTGGCAGCCCCTCGTACGCGAACTGCACGCCGCGCTCGCCCAGTCGGGCGTCTTCCGCACCGTCACCCTGCACCGCGCGGAGGCCGACGGCACCGTCCGCGGCGACGGAGCCCAGGTCCCCGCCGACGGCCGTACGGTCATGCTGCTGGTCAGCGACTGCATGGGGCCGCAGTGGCGCGAGGGCCCGGCCGGCACCCGGTGGTTCGGCACACTGCGCCGCTGGGCGCACCGCACGCCCCTGGCCGTCCTGCAGCCGTTGCCCGAGCAGCTGTGGCGGGACACCGCCCTGCCGCCGGTCCCGGGCCGGCTGTCGGCCCCGCACCGGGCCGCGCCCAGCGCCTCGCTCGACTTCACGCCGTACGACGGCACCGCGCCCCGCGGTCCCGAGCGGGCGGTGCACATCCCCGTGCTGGAGCCGGGGCCGGAGTGGCTGGCGAACTGGGCCGCCCTGGTCGCGAGCCCGGGCGGCACCCGGTACCCGGGCGCGGCCGCCGCGCTGCACCGCCCGTTGCCGGCCGACGCCGACGACCGTGCCGACGTGGCGCGGCTGTCGGCCGAGGAACTCGTCCTGCGCTTTCGCGCCAACGCGTCCCCGCAGGCCTACCGGCTGGCCGGCCACCTCGCGCTCGGGCGGCCCGACCTGCCCGTGATGCGGCTGGTGCAGGCCGCGGTCGAGCCGGACCCGCGGCCCCAGCACCTGGCGGAGGTCATCCTCGGCGGACTGCTCACCACGGTCGCCGGACCGCCCGGCTCCTACGTCTTCCGCCCCGGCGTGCGCGACCTCCTGCTGCGCGGGCTGCCCCGCACCGCCCGCAACCGCACCCACGAGCTACTGCTGCGCACCGGCGGCCTGATCGACGAACGGGCCGGACGCGCACCCGGCGAGTTCCGTGCGCTGATCCCGTCCCCCACGGGCACCGAGCGGGCCGACGGGAGCGAGTCGTTCGCGGCGATCAGCCGGGAGAGCGCCCGGCAGCTGGCCGCGCGGAAGCGGCCGGCGGTGCCGTCACCCTTCCCGGCGGCCCTGGGCGCGCGCTACCGGCCGACGCGCCGGCTCGCACCGACCGGGAGGATGTGGCTGGCGGAGGACACCGGAACGAACCGGACGGTGGCGATCCGGCTGCACGACGCGGATCCCGACCCCGCCTCGCGCCGCACCTTCCTGCGGGACGCGCGCCGACTCACGCGGGTCACCCACCCGAACGTGGTGACCGTCCTCGACGCCGGCGTCGAGGACGACGTCCCGTACGTCGTCATGGAGCACCTCGACGGCATAGCGCTCAACGTCCTCACCCGGTCGGACGACCGGCGGTTGCCGCCGCCGCTGACGGTGTCGGTGGGGGCGCAGCTGGCGCGGGCGCTCACCGCCCTGCACCGGGCGGGCGTCACGCACGGCGGCCTGGAGACGTCCCGGGTGGTCCTGCTGCCGGACGGCACGGTCCGGCTCAGCCTCTTCGAACCGGGGCGCACCTCGGGCCCGCCGGGACGGTCCGCGGACCTGCGGGCCCTGTGCGAGGTTCTGCTGCTGCTGACGTCGGGAACCTCGCACCTGACCGTCCCGATCGACTCCCGCCGCCTCGACCGGTCGCTCGGCGCCATGCGCATCCACTACGCGCACGCCTTCGACCTGATGATGTCCGCCTCACCCGCGGCACAGGCCCAGGGCCTGCGGCTCCTCACGGACCCGCGGTTGCCGGCCCAGGCCGCCGCGACATACACGCGGCGCCGCTACCAGGCGCTCGGGCCACTGCGCGTCACCCTGCCGGACGGCTCCCCCAGCCTGCCGCCGGACGTGCGCGCGCTCCTCGCGATGCTGCTCCTCAAGCACGGCCGCACGGTGACGCACGAGGAGCTGCGGTGGGGGCTGTGGGACCCGGGCAACGAGCCGCGCGACCCGCGGGACGAGACGACCCGGCTGGCGAGTCGGCTCGCGCGGATTCTGGGCCCGGGCGTCCTGGCGAGACCCGCCCACGGCTTCGCCCTGCACACCAGCGCGGACGAGCTGGACCTGGTGCGCTGCGACGAGCTGGTACGGCGCTCCGACGCGGCCCGGCTGGACGGCGCGCTCGCCGAGGCCCACGGCCTGGTCACCGAGGCGCTGTCGCTGTGGGGCGACGCCGAGCCCCTCGCGGACGTGCCCGGCCCCGCCGCCCGCACCGCCCGCACCCGCCTGCTGCGACTCCGGCTCGCGCTGCACACCAAGCGCGCCGAACTCGACCTGGCCCTCGGCGAGTACGACCGGGCCTCCGCCGACCTGGCCGGCCTGCTGCGTGCCCACCCGCACCGGGAGGACTTCCGCCGCCTGTACCTGATCGCGCTGCGCCGCCAGGGCCGGGGCGAGGAGGCCCTGGAGGTGTACGAGGAGTACGAGCTGTCCGGAGGACGCAGTCCGGCCCTGACCGCGCTGGGCCGGGAACTGCGTGAGGAGCACGCCGGGCCGGAGGACGACGCGCCGTGGCCGGAGTACGGGCAGCGGCCCCGGGACCGGGACGGCCCGGAAACCGTCGTGGCCGCTCCGGACGAGTTGCCGGAGGGCCCCTTCCCCACCGAGGACGACCTGTGGACGTCCCTGCCGGGCGAGCCGGAGGCACGCGCGGAGGAGGAGCGGGACGGCGTACTCGTCGGGCCCGGTGCGGGAGGAGACCACCCGGCCGAGGACGCGGACCAGGACGCGGATCAGGACGCGGATCAGGACGGATCGCAGATCCCGGCGGACGGGGAGGAGACGGTCGAGGAAAGGGTGGTCGGGGAGGAGGGGGCCGGGGAAAGGGCGGTCGGGGGAGAAGAGGAGGCGGGGGACGACTTCGGCACCGGCTTCGGCACGGACTTCGACACCGACTTCCGCAACTGTGCCCGGTACGCCCTCGCCGACGGCCCGGCGGATCATGACGCCCGCGCGGCCCTGCACCGCGTGGTCACGGATCTGCTGGCCGACAGCGGGATGGACGGCGCCGCCCACGAACTCCTCGACGACCGGGGTGGCCTGCTCGTGCTGCTGGCACCACGGACGGAGGCCGCCCCGCTCCTCAGGGCGACCGTCGAGGGGCTGCCCGGGCGGCTGGCACGTCTGGCCGGCCTGCGGCTGCGGGTGGAGTTCTGGCAGGTGGAGTTCAGGCTGGGCGGGGCCGGGGAGCAGTCACTGGGCCGCGCCGACGCCGAGTCGGTCGGCGCCGCCCTGGACGCCTCACCGGCGCAGGCGGTCGTCGCCCTGTCCGACTCCCTGTACTACGACGAGGTCTGCGAGGAGGGCCAGGACGGGCCCGCCTTCCCCCCGGACCTCTTCCGGCCGCTGGCCGACGACACCGGCTGGTACCGCCTGGTCGGCGGGACGGTGGGCGCCGGGGCGGCGGACAGCCCCTGAGCCGGCACGCCGGCGTACGGACCACGACGCCCGGCGTACGGACCACCACGCCGGCGTACGGACCACCACGCCGGCATACGCAAGGGGACGTCGACCGGCCCCCCGTTCAGCGGCCCCCCGCCCGGCCCTCTCCAGCGGGCGCCCGCCACCGCCGCCGCGCACGATCGGTCCCTAAGAGGCCGGCCACCGGGCGGCCCCGCACGGTCCGCGCTCTCGGGAGGAATCGCCATGACCGCCAGTACCGCCAGTACCGCCAGTCTGGAGGCGCTGCGCCGCTGCCACTTCGCCGTCGACCTCGGTGCGGCACGGACCCGCGTGTATGTGAAGGGTGCCGGGCTCGTCGTCGACCAGCCGTCCGCCGCGGCGGTCAACACCCGCACCGGCGCGCTCATCGCGGTCGGCGAGTTCGCGGAGAAGATGACCGGCCGCACCCCCAGCTACATCCGCGTGGTGCGGCCCGTATCCGGTGGCACGGTCGTCGACATCGAGATGGCCCAGCGCATGCTGCGGCACCTGCTCGGCGACCGGGTCCGCCGCGCCCTGCGCCGCAAGCCCCGCCTGCGCGCCGCCGCCTGTACACCGCACGACGCCGATCCGCTGGCGCAGCGGGCGGCGATCGAGACGCTGGTCGGGCTCGGCGCGCGCCGGGTGGAACTCGTCGACACGCTGATCGCGGCGGCGGTCGGCTGCGGACTGCCCGTGGAGCAGCCCGAGGCGACCATGATCATGGTGTGCGGTGCGCACGCCACGCAGGTCGCGGTCCTCTCCCTCGGCTCGATCGTCACCGCCGTGCGCGTCCCGGTCGGCGGCGAGGCCGTGGACCACGCGATCGTGCAGCTCCTGCGCCATCAGCACGAGCTGGTGCTGCCCAGCCAGTCCGTACGCCCGCTGCAGCTCGCCCTGTCGGGCAACGGGCTGACCCCGCAGGGGCCCGCGTCCACCGAGATCCACGGACGGGACGTGGCGACCGGACTGGCGCGCAGTGTGCGGGTCGACACCGCCACGGTGCGCAACGCCATCCAGACGCCGCTGACGGCCGTACTCGACGGCATCGGCAAGGTGCTGCGGGACTGCCCGCCCGACCTGGTCGCGGACCTCGCAGACCGCGGGATCATGATGGTCGGCGGGAGCGCGCTGCTGCCGGGCTTCGACCAGATGCTGCGTCAGGCCACGGGCATGCCGGTGCACATCGCGGAGCGGCCCGACGTGTGCGCGGTCCAGGGACTCGGCAGCATGCTGGAGGGCCGGGTGGCGCCGCTGGCGCTGCACCCGGCCTCGTCCGACTGATCCGCCGCCGGGAAAGCCGGGGAAGCCGGACCGATGACCGCGCAGCCCGCGCCCCGGCTGACGCGTCTCCTCGAAGCCGTGCTGGGGGTCGGCACCGCCCTCGATCTGCGCAGCGTCCTGCAGCACCTCGTGGACGGCGCCGCCGAACTGACCGGCGCCGGGCGCGCGGCCCTGGTCGTCGCGCACCCCGCCGAGGGCGGCGGCCTCGCCGAGGTCCGCACCCCGGGCCCGCACCCCGTACCGGAGACGGCGCCCCTGCTGCGGGTGCCGATCCACGTGCGCGACGAGGAGTTCGGCGAGCTGCGGCTGGCCGGGCGGCCCGGTGCGGGCCCGTTCACCGTCGAGGACGAGCAGCTGCTGCGGGTCCTGGCCACGCAGGCCGGTATCTCGATCGGCAACGCCCGGCTGTACGAGACGGCCCGGCAGCGGGAGCGCTGGATCGAGGGCACGGCGGCCGTCACCACCGCACTGCTCACCGAGGAGGGCGCCGAGGACGCGCTGACCACGGTCGCCGAACGGGCCCGGCTGCTCGCCGGCGCCTGCGCGGGCGTCATCCTCCACCCGACCGCCGAGGGCGGCATGGAGATCGTGACCGCCTCGACGCCCGACGACCCGGACGGCATCGTCGGCGCCACCATCGCGCCGGGCAGCCCCGTCCTGGAGCAGCTTCTGGGCGGCGAGCCGGTGTTCATCGCCGACTCGGCGACCGACCCGCGCATGACCACACACGTACGGCACCGGTTCGGGCCGAGCATGATGCTGCCCCTGCGGGCGAGCGGCCGTCTGATCGGCACCCTCGCCCTGCCCCGGCGTCGCGGCGCGCGCCCGTACACGGACGTGGAACGGCTGCTCGCGACGCAGTTCGCCTCGCAGGCGGCGCTCGCCCTCGTCCTGGCGGATGCCCGGCGCGGCCGGGAGCGGCTCGCGGTCTACGAGGATCGCGACCGCATCGCCCGGGACCTGCACGACCTGGTGGTGCAGCGGCTGTTCGCCACCGGCATGATGCTGGAGTCCACGCAGCGCCGGCCCGGCGCGCAGGACGTGCGCGGCATCCTGGTACGGGCGGTGGACGAACTGCGGTCCACGGTCCAGGAGGTCCGTACGGCGATCTTCGCGTTGCAGCAGCCCCCGGCCGGCCCGCCGGCCGGACTGCGCGTCCGGGTGCTCCGGGAGACCGCCTCCGCCGCCGCCCGGCTCGGTGCCGTGCCGTCCACGCACTTCGGGGGCGCCGTCGACACCCGCGTACCCGACCGGGTCGCCGACCGCCTCCTCACCGCCCTCCGCGACGCCCTGGCCGACGCGTCCGCCCGCACGGGCGTCTCCCGCGTCGAGGTCACCGTCGAGACCCCCGCCACGTCGCCGGAGGGCCGGGACGGGGTGCGCCTGAGGGTCTTCGACGACGGCGCGGGCGCCGGGGAGAGCGAGGGCGGCGGGTGCGAGGGGCGGGGGACGACGGTCACGTGGTGGGCGCCCCTGTGAGCGGACGGGGCGGGAGACCGGACCGTGGAGGTGGGAGACCGGACCGTGGAGGTGGGGCAGCTCCATTACCCACCCTTGGGCCGGCCATTCCCCGCACCCGGGTGTAGTCCGTTTTCCGAGGGGCAGGCGCACGAAGTGACGGGGTCGACGAGGCCCCCACGACGTCGCGGACGTCTGCCGGGAACCGACGAGACGGACAGGGCGGTGACATGACCCGAGCGGCACCACCAGGCTTGACGGGCGAGCCGGCCACTCTGGCCATCGAGCGCCGGGTGGAGGCGGGCCGGGCCTTGCTCGTCCCGCGGGGAGAGCTCGTCCAGGGGTGCGCGGAGACTCTCGCCGAGGCTCTGGCCGCGCTGCCGGCCGACGTCGACCGGGTCGACCTGGACATGCGCCACGTGGTGTTCATGGACACGGCCGGGCTGCGTTTCCTGGACCAGCTCGGCGGCTACAGCCACCGGCAGGCGGTACCGGTGACGGCGACGAACTGGCACGGCCAGCCGCTGCGGGTGCTCGCGCTGGCCGGTCTGGACACCACCGACCCCCTGCGCACCACGGCCCACCGGCCGCGGTCGGAGTCGGAGTCGGAGTCCGAGCCACCGGGGACCGCCGGGGCCTCCGCCGAGCGGCTGCACGTCCTCCAGCAGGAGGTGACCCAACTGCGCCGGGCGATCGCCTCCCGCCCCGTCATCGACCAGGCGCGGGGCGTGCTGATGGCGCTGCACGCCTGTACGTCGGACGAGGCGTGGCACATCCTGCGGGAGGCGTCCCAGCTGTCCAACACGAAGCTGCACACGGTCGCGGCGGCGGTGACCGCCAGTACCGAGGGCGACGGACCGCCCCCGCCGGCGGAGGTCCGCAGGGCCCTGCGGACGGCTTTGAGCCGGCTCGGACGCTGAGCAGGCGGACGCGTCGTCCGGTGGTGCCGGCCCCCCGGACGGGGTACCCGGCCCGCGACCCGCCCGGCAGGAGGAGGAACCCGATGAGCGAGAGCGAGCCGACCCCGTCCCAGGCCGAGGGCTGAACGCGACGACGAACCGGACGTGCCGGACGTGCCGCACACCACGCCCTCCTTCGGGCAGGTAGCGGCGGGGAAAGGCGATCCACTCGTCGTGCATCTCGAAGAGCACGGCGGTGACCAGCCGCAGCAGCGAGTCGTCGTTGGGGAAGACCTGGACGACCTCCAGGGGCCGGCCGCGGAACGCGGTCAGCTGGGTGTCCAGGTCCGCGCAGATCCGTGAGACCTCGCTCTTGGAGATCCCGCTGTCTGCTCCCAGTGCCTTGACCAGGTCGTCGACCGAGCGGGGGGACACCCCGTGGACGTGCGCCTCCATGATGACGGCGAACAGGGCCTGGTCGATACGGCGGCGACGCTCCAGCAGGCTCGGGAAGAAGCTGCCCGAGCGCAGCTTGGGTATGGCCAGGTCCAGGTCACCGGCCTGCGTAGTCAGCGTCTTGTCGCGGTGCCCGTCGCGCAGCGCGGTGCGTGTCTCGGTGTGCTCGTTCCACTCCGCGCCGATCCTCGACGTCGCCTCGGCCTCGATCAGCTCCTGGAGCATCCGCTCGGCCACGGACCGGACGAGTTCGAGTCCGTCCGCCGAACGCAGTGACTCCATGCCGAGACTGCCGAGCTGCGCCCGGGTGCCGCCAGGCCAGGGCTCGTTGATCGGGTCCGCGACCGGGGTCCCGGCAACGTCTGACCAGCGCACGTAGGAGGTGCTCATCTGGGTGGCTTGGTCGTTGTCGTGGAACACGAAGTGCCGCGCGAGGAGTCGCTCACCCACCTCGCACTCGAACAGGCCCGCCAGGTCGGCGGCGGCCTTGACCCGCTCGAATCGCTTGTCGAGCCGGTACTCGGACCAGCCGATGCCCTGGTCCCGTGTGTACGGTGTGGACTCCGCGCCGGGCGTGGACCGGTAGCGGTCGGCGGCCATGCGGTGGATCGGAGGCCGCGGCCGGACGCGAGTGCCGGCGCGGGCCCGGGTCTCGATCAGCCCCTCGGTGGCGAGGAGCCGGAGCGCGTTGCGGATGGTGGTCTCGGATACGCCATATGACGCACACAGGGCGGGCAGGGTCGGCAGCTGGTCGCAGGGGGCGAGCTGGCCGGAGGCGATGCGCTGCCGCAGCTCAGCGGCGATGCGCAGGTACTCGGGCTGTGCCGCTGCCGTACCACCGTTCCAAGTGGTCGCGTCAATCTGAGTACACATACTCTCCCCTCCCTCTTGACCAGCGCCAACTCGGCGACAATCCGAGTACAGATAAGTACTATCCGTACGCAGATAACCACCGTCTGCGGGGTACAGCCATGCCCGAATCGGGTCACACGCGGCAGAAGGCATTCAAAGGGGAGCCGATCGAGGCGCCCCACGTCCGCCTCTGGACCCGTGGCCGCGTCGAGCACCCGGACGCCCCGCTCATCGCCGACGAACTGTTCGTCGCCGTCCTCGGCTCCGGCGCCCCCGTCGTTGAGATGACGCTCTCCACGGCGGGCGCCCGCATCCGCATCACCGCGGAGGGTCCCGGCCCGCTCCCCCTCATCAACAGCCACGGGCCCGGCTGGTCGATCCTGGCCGGCCTGTGCAGTTGGGCCGGGCTCACCACGGACGAGCGGGGCTGTGGGGGCAGTTGGGAGGCCGACGGTGATGACCGACCTGCCCGCCGCCACCGCCTTGCCGTGGGCGCAGTACGCCGGTTGGGCCTGCGTCCTGTGCGGCGCCTCCCTCGCCACGACAGGCGGCGTGTCCATCGGCCGAGCCGAGGGCCGCTCCGGCGTCCACGACCTCAGCGCCGAGGTATTCGCCTGCCCACCCCTGTCGGGCTGCGGGCCCTCGCGCCTCACCCAGACTCCCGCCCTCTACCAGCGGGCGGGCCAGACGCCTCCGCCCGGAGGTGACGTCCACAACAGGAGGAAGACGTGACCATCGCGTTAGAGCGTCCCGTGGGCACCACCGACCCGGCCGCCCTCGTCGGCCCTGAGGTGACCGAGCGGCTCGCCCGCCGCATCACCATCGACCACACGGTGTACGGCGCCGTCTGGTTCACCGACCCCGCGGTGCTGCTGCCCGCGATCCGCGAGCGGCTGCGCCCGGGTGGCAGGCTGGTCTTCTCCCAGCGGCCGCCGGTGGAGGGCTGCTACGGCTGCCAGGCCTCGTACATCCCGCGCGGCGCTGACGAAGACCCGCTCGTTGTGAAGCGGTGGGACTACGAGCCCGATGCATGGGAGCGGCTGCTGAAGGAGCACGGCTTCACCGACGTCGACGCAACGGTCCTGGCCGCGCCACCCGGCAACCGGACGATCGGCACCCTCATCGTCCGGGCGCGCGCCTGAGGCGAACTCCCGACCGCGGCCCCGGATCGACGTCCCCGTCGCCGTACGGGGCCGCTTCACGTCTTGATCGTTTATCTCTCGGGCCAGCAGCGGGCCGGCTAGCGATCTCTGTGACGAGCGGAGGGTGCCCGGCCCGACGAGGTTTCATGCCCCGGTCCAGGTGAGAACGTTCCTGCGGCAGGGCGCATGAGTGGGGCGGGTGGGACTCGAACCCACGGCCGACGGATTATGAGTCCGCTGCTCTAACCGGCTGAGCTACCGCCCCATAGCGGCGTGTCGCGTACAGGTGTGCGCGCCGTCTGCCGCAGCATAGCCGCTCATACGATCTCCTGCCTCGGATGGTCGGCTTCCACGGCTGCCTCCATGACCTTGAGGACTCCGCAGCGTGCCGCGTGGTTCCCGGGTCGTGTGGGCACATGAAAAAGGACCCCGAAGGGTCCTCGTTCACCGCGCTCCCCCGACTGGACTCGAACCAGTAACCTGCCGGTTAACAGCCGGCTGCTCTGCCAATTGAGCTACGGAGGATCGAGCTCCCCGGACTGGACTCGAACCAGTAACCTGCCGGTTAACAGCCGGCTGCTCTGCCAATTGAGCTACCGAGGAAGGTCTCGATCGCATCGAACGCGTCTGCCTGGGTATTCGCCAGGGGGCGCGCGCTCGCTGCGACACATACATTAGCGCAAGCAGGGGGGTGCTCCGCCAATCGGTACTCTCCAGCACCCCGGAGCCAGTGAAGGGAAGGATGGCCGCCATGCGTTACCGGCTCACGTTCGTCGTAGGGCTAGCGGTGGGTTACGTGCTCGGGACCAAGGCCGGGCGCGACCGCTACGAGCAGTTGCGGAGGTCCGCGCGGCAGGTCGCGCAGAACCCGGCCGTACGCAACACGGCGGAGTCGGCGGCCCAGCAGGGCCGGCACTTCGCCGACAAGGCGTACCACGTGGTGAGTGACAAGGTCGGCGACCGGGTGCCCGACTCGGTGGCCCACCGGGTCCGCTCCCTGCGGGAACGCGGCACCAACGGCAGTGGTCCCGACGACTGGGGCACCAGCAACACCTGAGGCCCCGTCCCTGTGCCCGCTCCTCTGCCGGGCCCTGTGCCCCCGCCGGGTACGGACACCGCATCCGGTGCGGCAGAATTTCGGGCATGGGGATAGTCGCCGGGTTGGACAGTTCGCCCGATTTCACTCGTATCGTGGTCTGTGATGCGGACACGGGTGCCGTGCTGCGCCAGGGCTATGCGCCGCACCCGCTGGAGAGCCCCGAGGGCGGGGGCCGGCCCACTGACGTCGATCCGCAGGCCTGGCTGCTGTCCCTCGGGGAGGCGGCCGGCGGCGGGCTGCTCGAAGGCGTGCAGGCCATCGGCGTGTCGGCGCAGACCAACTCGGTCGTGCCGCTGGACGCCCAGGGCAACACCGTGCGCCCCGCCATGGTCGGCGGCGACAAGCGCTCCCAGGTGGCGGCGGCCGACCTGATCGACGCCTTCGGCGGGCGTGAGGCGTGGGCGCAGGCCGTGGGCTCGGTGCCGCAGACCGCACAGCCCGTGACCAAGCTGCGCTGGCTGGCGCGGACCGAACCGGAGGCCGCCGCGCGGACCGCCGTACTGCTCCAGGCCCACGACTGGCTGGTGTGGCAGTTGCTCGGGCGGCCGGTCCGGCGGACCACCGACCGGGGCGGGGCGTCCGGCACCGGCTACTGGTCGGCGGCGACCGGTGCCTACCGGCCGGATCTGGTCGAGCTGGCCCTCGGTCATCAGGTGGTACTGCCCGAGGTGATCGGCCCGGCCGAGGCGGCCGGTACGACGCCGGAGGGGCTGCTGATCTCCGCCGGGACCGGCGAGACCCAGGCCGCCGCCTTCGGGCTCGGGATCGGACTGGGCGACGCGGTGGTGTCGCTGGGCGCCTCCGGGTCCGTGATGGCCGTGCACACCGAGCCGCTCGTCGACCAGTCCGGGATGATCACCGCCCTGGCGGACGCCACCGGCATGCACCTGCCGGTCGTCACCACCCTGAACGCCGTACGGGCTCTGCGCGGCGCCGCCGAACTCCTCGGCGTGCCGGACCTGGAGAGCCTGTCCGAGCTGGCGACGAAGTCGACACCCGGCGCGCACGGGCTGGTGCTGCTGCCCTACCTGGAGGGCGAGCGGACGCCGAACCTGCCGCACACCGCCGGCACGCTGTCCGGACTCAGGCGCGAGTCGATGAAGCCGGAGCACATGGCGCGGGCCGCGTTCGAGGGCATGCTGTGCGGTCTGGCCGACGCCCTCGACGTACTGCGCGGCCGGGGCGTGGACGTGCGGCGGGTGTTCCTGCTGGGCGCGGCGGCCGAGCTGCCGGCGGTGCAGGCGGCGGCGCCCGCGCTGTTCGGGACGCAGGTCGTCGTACCGCAGCCCGCGGACTACGCGGCGTTGGGCTCGGCCCGGCAGGCGGCCTGGGCGCTGGGCGCCTCCCGGGGCACGCTTGACCCGCGCACTCCCCCGGTCTGGCAGGGCGCGGTGGCGCAGGTGCTGGAGCCGGGCGAGGAACTGGCGGTGGGGCAGGCCGTGCGCCAGCAGTTCGTGTCGGTGCGGGAGCAGACGCACCCCGGCGCGCTGCGCGTGTGACGTGCGGGGCCGTGCGGGCCGGGTGCCGCTCGTACGGCCGGAATTTGCCGCGCTCTTGGGTTAATCGGTTGAGGTAACGCTGGTGGAGTGTCCGACGATAGGGGCCAGGGGCAACCAACCCCGCTCCTTTCGCCGACTCCGAGAGACCGAGCGTGCTCATACGACTGCTGCGGACCTGTCTCAGGCCCTACAAGAAGCCCATCGCCCTGCTGGTGGCACTGCAGTTCCTGCAGACCTGCGCCTCCCTCTACCTGCCGACCCTGAACGCCCACATCATCGACGAAGGCGTGGTGAAGGGTGACTCGGGCTACATCCTGAGCTACGGCGCCCTGATGATCGGCATCTCGCTCGCCCAGGTGGTGTGCAACATCGGTGCCGTCTACTACGGCGCGCGCACCGCGGCCGCCCTCGGCCGGGACCTGCGGGGTGCCGTCTTCGACCGGGTCCAGTCCTTCTCGGCCCGCGAGGTCGGCGGCTTCGGCGCGCCCTCGCTGATCACACGGACGACGAACGACGTGCAGCAGGTCCAGATGCTGGCCCTGATGTCGTTCACGCTGATGGTGTCGGCGCCGATCATGTGCGTCGGCGGCATCGTGATGGCGCTCGGCCTGGATGTGCCGCTTTCCGGGGTGCTGGTCGGGGTCGTGCCGGTGCTGGCGATCTGCGTCACGCTGATCGTGCGGAGGCTGCGCCCGCTGTTCCGGGCCATGCAGGTGCGTCTGGACACGGTGAACCGGGTGCTGCGCGAGCAGATCACCGGCAACCGCGTCATCCGCGCCTTCGTGCGGGACGAGTACGAGCAGCAGCGCTTCCGGAAGGCCAACGCCGATCTCACCGAGGTGGCGCTGGGCACCGGCAACCTGCTCGCGCTGATGTTCCCGGTGGTCATGACGGTGGTGAACCTGTCGTCGATCGCGGTGGTCTGGTTCGGCGCCCACCGGATCGCCGACGGCGGGATGCAGATCGGCGACCTGACCGCGTTCCTGGCCTACCTCATGCAGATCGTCATGTCCGTGATGATGGCCACCTTCATGTTCATGATGGTGCCGCGCGCCGAGGTGTGCGCCGAGCGCATCCAGGAGGTCCTGGAGACCGAGAGCAGCGTGGTGCCGCCGCTGGCGCCGGTCACGCGACTGCGCCGGCACGGGCACCTGGAGATGCGGGGGGCGGGCTTTAGCTACCCGGGCGCCGAGGAGCCGGTGCTCAGGAACATCGAGCTGGTCGCCAGGCCGGGCGAGACGACCGCCGTCATCGGCTCGACCGGCAGCGGCAAGTCCACCCTGCTCGGGCTGGTCCCCCGCCTCTTCGACGCCACCGACGGCCAGGTGCTGGTCGACGGGGTGGACGTGCGGACCGTCGACCCGAAGACGCTGGCCAAGGTCGTGAGCCTGGTGCCGCAGAAGCCGTACCTCTTCGCGGGCACCGTCGCGACCAACCTGCGCTACGGCAATCCGGACGCCACCGACGAGGAGCTGTGGCACGCGCTGGAGGTGGCGCAGGCCAAGGGGTTCGTCTCCGAGCTGGAGGGCGGGCTGGACGCGCCGATCTCGCAGGGCGGCACCAACGTGTCGGGCGGCCAGCGTCAACGGATCGCCATCGCCCGGACGCTGGTCCAGCGCCCGGAGATCTACCTCTTCGACGACTCCTTCTCCGCCCTCGACTACGCCACCGACGCGGCGCTGCGGGCCGAGCTGGGCCGGGTGACGGCCGAGGCGACCGTGGTGATCGTGGCGCAGCGGGTGGCGACCATCCGGGACGCGGACCGGATCGTCGTGCTGGACGAGGGGCGGGTGGTCGGCGTGGGCCGGCACCACGAGCTGATGGCGGACAACGAGACCTACCGGGAGATCGTGCTCTCCCAGCTGACGGAAGCGGAGGCTGCCTGATGGCAGGGCCTGGGGGTCGCATGATGGCCGGGGGAGGCCCCGACCAGCGATCGATGGACTTCAAGGGGTCGAGCAGACGGCTGGTCGCCCAGTTCCGGCCGGAGCGGACGACGCTGTTCACGCTGCTGGCGTGCGTGGTCGTCAGCGTCGGCCTCAGCGTGGTCGGGCCGAAGATCCTCGGCCGGGCCACCGACCTGGTCTTCGCGGGCATCGTCGGTCGGGACATGCCGTCCGGGGCCACGAAGGAACAGGTCCTGGACTCCATGCGGGAGCGCGGTGACGGCAACGTCGCCGACATGCTCCGCAGCACCGACTTCACACCGGGCCAGGGCATCGACTTCGGTGCGGTGGGCGAGGTGCTGCTGCTGGCGCTGGCGACGTTCGCGGTGGCCGGACTGCTGATGGCGGTGGCCACGCGGCTGGTGAACCGGGCGGTCAACCGCACGATGTTCCGGCTGCGCGAGGACGTGCAGACGAAGCTGTCGCGGCTGCCGCTGTCGTACTTCGACGAGCGCCGGCGCGGTGAGGTGCTGAGCCGCGCCACCAACGACATCGACAACATCCAGCAGACGCTCCAGCAGTCGATGGGCCAGCTGATCAACTCGCTGCTCACCATCATCGGCGTACTGGCGATGATGTTCTACGTCTCCTGGATCCTGGCGCTGGTCGCGCTGGTGACCGTGCCGCTGTCGTTCGTGGTGGCCACGCGGGTGGGCAAGCGGTCGCAGCCGCAGTTCGTGCAGCAGTGGCGCTCGACCGGGCAGCTGAACGCGCACATCGAGGAGATGTACACCGGGCACGCGCTGGTGAAGGTGTTCGGGCGGCAGGAGGAGTCGGCGAAGCAGTTCGCCGAGCAGAACGACGCGCTGTACGAGGCCGGGTTCAAGGCCCAGTTCAACAGCGGGATCATGCAGCCGCTGATGATGTTCGTGTCCAACCTCAACTACGTGCTGGTCGCGGTGGTGGGCGGCCTGCGGGTCGCCTCGGGCACGCTGTCCATCGGCGACGTGCAGGCCTTCATCCAGTACTCCCGGCAGTTCTCGATGCCGCTGACGCAGGTCGCGTCGATGGCGAACCTGGTGCAGTCGGGCGTGGCGTCGGCGGAGCGGATCTTCGAACTCCTCGACGCCGAGGAGCAGTCGACGGACCCGATCCCGGGCGCCCGGCCGGAGGACCTGCGCGGGCGGGTTGAGCTGGAGCACGTCTCCTTCCGTTACGAGGCGGACAAGCCGCTGATCGAGGACCTGTCGCTGAAGGTGGAGCCGGGCCACACGGTCGCCATCGTCGGCCCGACCGGTGCCGGCAAGACGACGCTGGTCAACCTGCTGATGCGGTTCTACGAGGTCTCCGGCGGGCGGATCACCCTGGACGGCGTCGACATAGCGAAGATGTCCCGGGACGAGCTGCGGGCCGGTATCGGCATGGTGCTCCAGGACACCTGGCTGTTCGGCGGCACCCTCGCGGAGAACATCGCGTACGGGGCGTCGCGGGAGGTCACCCGCGGGGAGATCGAGGAGGCCGCGCGGGCCGCGCACGCCGACCGGTTCGTACGGACGCTGCCCGACGGCTACGACACGGTGATCGACGACGAGGGCACGGGGGTGAGCGCGGGTGAGAAGCAGCTCGTCACCATCGCGCGGGCCTTCCTGTCCGACCCGGTGATCCTGGTGCTCGACGAGGCGACGTCGTCCGTGGACACCCGGACTGAGGTACTGATCCAGAAGGCGATGGCCAAGCTCGCGCACGGGCGGACGTCGTTCGTGATCGCGCACCGGCTGTCGACGATCCGGGACGCGGACACGATTCTGGTGATGGAGGACGGGGCGATCGTGGAGCAGGGGGCGCACGCGGAGCTGCTGGCCGCGGACGGGGCCTATGCGCGGCTGTACAAGGCGCAGTTCGCGCAGGCTGTGGCCGAGGTGGACTGAGGGGGGGGCCGGCGCCGGGGCGCCGCCGCCGCGGGGGCGGCGCCCCGGCTCAGTCCAGGTAGCCCCGCAGCTGGTCCGCGTAGGCGTGGTCGCGGAGTTTGCCGAGGGTCTTGGACTCGATCTGGCGGATGCGTTCCCGGGTCACGCCGAAGAGGCGGCCTATCTCCTCCAGCGTGCGGGGACGGCCGTCGACCAGGCCGTAGCGGAGCTGGACGACCTTGCGTTCGCGTTCGCCGAGGGTGGAGAGCACCGCCTCCAGGTGCTGGCGCAGCAGCAGGAACGCGGCCGACTCGACGGGGCTGGCGGCGTCGCCGTCCTCGATCAGGTCACCGAGGGCGACGTCGTCCTCCTCGCCGACCGGCGCGTGCAGCGAGACCGGTTCCTGGGCGAGGCGCAGCACCTCGCCGACGCGCTCGGCGGGCAGGTCCAGGTGGGCGGCGACCTCCTGCGGGGTCGGCTCGTAGCCGCGTTCCTGGAGCATGCGGCGCTGGACGCGGACGACCCGGTTGATCAGCTCCACGACGTGGACGGGGACGCGGATGGTGCGGGCCTGGTCCGCCAGGGCGCGGGACATGGCCTGGCGGATCCACCAGGTGGCGTAGGTGGAGAACTTGTAGCCCCGGGCGTAGTCGAACTTCTCGACGGCCCGGATCAGCCCCAGGTTTCCCTCCTGGACCAGGTCGAGCATGGTCAGGCCGCGCCCGACGTACCGCTTGGCCACGGACACCACGAGCCGCAGGTTCGCCTCGATCAGACGGCGCTTGGCGACCCGCCCCAGGACGACGATCCGGTCCAGGTCCGAGGCGAGGCGGCTGTCCAGGTCGGGGGTGCGCCGCAGCTTCTCCTCGGCGAACAGCCCGGCCTCCACACGCCGGGCGAGGTCGACCTCCTCGGCCGCGGTGAGCAGCGGGATCCGGCCGATCTCGCGCAGGTACTGCCGGAACAGGTCGGAGGAGGGTCCGCCGGACTCCGTGCGGGTGGGCGGCGGCGGCTCGGCGGGCCCGGGTACGTCCGCGGGGTCGCCGGGGTGGTGCTCGGCCGGCCCGGCACCGGGCTGCGCGGGCATCGCGACGAGGACACCGCGCTCCGCGTCCGGCTCCGCGCCGCCGGTACCGGTGCCGGTCTGGGTGAGGGTCTGGGTCTGCACGGGGGCGACCTCCAGGATGGACGCGGCCGGCGGGGGCCGGCGGCGGTACTTCGGGGGCGGAGTCGGCTCGCTCGCCGCTGTCCGTCCCGCACGCGTGGAACGCGGCCGCGGGGTCCGGCGACCCGCCGGGACGGATCGGCCGCGCTCCGAGGACTCAGTAACCGCCCCCAGTGTGGGGTACGACACATCGCCGCCACGAGGGGCGTGCGGTGACTTTTTGCGTCCGGTCCGTGACCGCGCGGTTACCCGGGGCCGGGTCTACAGGGCGGCGGCGCCGTGCACGCGCAGGTTCTGGTCGTACTGCTGGAGGACCCACAGCTCGTTCTGTACGGCGGCCAGTTCGGCGGGGTCGCCGTGGCCGGAGAGGCGGGTGAGGCGGCCGGTGATGTCGCGGATGCGGCGCTCGACGGCCCGGCGGCGGACGGTGACCAGCTGGGCGCCCGCGTAGACCTCGTCGACGTCCTTCACGCCGCGGTGCAGCATGATCGCCTCGACCGCGAGCTCGGTGACCATGGCGCGGACGGCGTCGTCGGGGGCGGCCTCGCGGACCCGGACCAGGTAGCCCTGCGGGTCCTGGACGCCGGACTCGGCGCCGCCCGCCTCCGTGATCGCCTCGCGTACGGCGGCGTAGGGCGGGGCGGTGAACTCGTCGACGCCGTACGCGTCGAAGGCCGGGGAGACCAGCTCGGGACGCTGGAGGGCGAGCTTGAGGAGTTCGCGTTCGGTGGCGAAGACCGGGTTGCGCAGGTTGAGGGCAGGGCCGCGGGGGGACGCCTGGACGGGGGCGGTGTGCTGCTGCGGGCCGCCGCGCGACCGGCCTTCGGGGGCGGCCGGGCCCTTGCCGCCGCGGTCACGGGACCACCGGGCCAGCTGGGAGATCCGCCGGACCACGAACTGGGTGTCGAGGATGCCGAGCATGCCGGCGAGCTGCACGGCCACCTCGTGCTGGGCGCCGCTGTTCTTGATCCGGGCGACGACCGGGGCGGCCTCGTCCAGCGCCGCCGCGCGGCCGGCCGGGGTGTCCAGGTCGTAGCGGGAGACGGTCTGGCGGAGGGCGAACTCGAACAGCGGGGTGCGCGGCTCGACCAGGTCGGCGACCGCGTCGTCGCCCTTGGCCAGGCGCAGGTCGCAGGGGTCCATGCCGTCGGGGGCGATGGCGATGTAGGTCTCGGCGGCGAACTTCTGGTCGTCCTCGAAGGCGCGCAGGGCCGCCTTCTGGCCGGCCGCGTCGCCGTCGAAGGTGAAGATCACGCGGGCCGAGCCGTTGTCCATGAGGAGCCGGCGGAGGATCTTGATGTGGTCCCCGCCGAAGGCCGTGCCGCAGGTGGCGATGGCGGTGGTCACTCCGGCGAGGTGACAGGCCATGACGTCCGTGTAGCCCTCGACGACCACGGCGCGGGACGCCTTCGCGATGTCCTTCTTCGCGAGGTCGATGCCGTAGAGGACCTGGGACTTCCGGTAGATCGCCGTGTCGGGGGTGTTCAGGTACTTGGGGCCGTTGTCCGACTCGTAGAGCTTGCGGGCGCCGAAGCCGACGACGTCGCCGCCGATGTCGCGGATGGGCCACATCAGCCGGCCCCGGAAGCGGTCGATGGGGCCGCGGCGGCCCTCCTGGGCGAGGCCGGAGAGGACCAGCTCCTTGTCGCTGAAGCCCTTGCCGCGCAGGAAGCGGGTGAGGTGGTCCCAGCCCTGGGGGCTGTAGCCGACGCCGAAGTGCTGGGCGGCGGCCTGGTCGAAACCTCGGTCGGCGAGGAAGGCGCGGCCGGTGTCCGCCTCGGAGCCGGTCGCCAGCTGCTCCGCGTACCACTGCGCGGCGATCTTGTGGGCCTCGACCAGGCGGATGCGCTCGCCGCGCTGGTGGGCGGGGTTGTACCCGCCCTCCTCGTAGCGCAGGGTGATGCCGGCCTGGCCGGCCAGGCGCTCGACCGCCTCGGAGAAGGTGAGGTGGTCGATCTTCATCACGAACGTGATGGTGTCGCCGCCCTCCTGGCAGCCGAAGCAGTGGAAGAACCCCTTGCTCGGGCTGACCTGGAAGGACGGCGACTTCTCGTCGTGGAACGGGCACAGCCCCTTCAGGTTGCCGCCGCCCGCGCCTCGCAGCTGGAGGTACTCCGAGACGACGGCGTCGATCGGGACCGCGTCCCGTACCGCCTTCACGTCCTCGTCGTTGATCCGTCCTGCCACGCGTGAAGTCTACGGCGACGGTACGACAGCTAGGCGACGAGGCTTTCCAGCGGTACACGCGGGTTCGCCAGCGCCTCCGTGTCGACGCGGGCCTTCGAGCGGATCAGCTGCTGGATGGGTTCCGTGACGTCCCACACGTTGACGTTCATCCCGGCCAGCACCCGGCCCTCCTTCACCCAGAAGGCGATGAACTCGCGCTTGGCCGCGTCCCCGCGGATCACCACCTGGTCGTACGTCCCGGCGGGCGCCCAGCCGGAGTACTCCATGCCCAGGTCGTACTGGTCGGTGAAGAAGTAGGGCACCCGGTCGTGGGCGAGGCCCCTGCCGAGCATCGCGCGGGCGGCGGCCGGGCCGCCGCCCAGGGCGTTGGCCCAGTGCTCCACGCGCAGGCTGGTGTCGAAGAGGGCGTGGTGGAAGGAGGCCACGTCACCGGCCGCGTAGACGTCGGGGTCCGAGGTGCGCAGGTGGTCGTCGACGACGATGCCGCCGCCGTGGGCCCGGTCGGCGATCTCCAGCCCGGCGGCCCGGGCCAGCGCGGTGCGCGGGGCGGCGCCGATCGCGGCGAGCACGTCGTGCGCCGGGTGCTCCTCGCCGTCGTCGGTCCGGGCGGCCAGCACCATGCCGTCCTGGCCGACGATCTCGGTCAGCCTCACACCGAAGCGGAAGCGGACGCCGCGCGCCTCGTGCAGCTCGGCGAAGACGGCGCCCAGCTCGGGACCGAGGACGCCGTGCAGCGGGGTGGGTCCCGGCTCGATGACGGTGACCTCCGCGCCGTACTCGCGGGCCGCGGCCGCGACCTCCAGGCCGATCCAGCCCGCGCCGGCGATCACGAGGTGGCCGTTGTCCCGGCCCAGGGAGGCGAGGACGCCTTTGAGGCGCTCGGCGTGGGCGAGGCGGCGCAGGTGGTGGACGCCCGCGAGGTCGGTGCCGGGGACGTCGAGGCGGCGGGGTTCGGCGCCGGTCGCGAGGAGCAGCTTGTCGTACGTGACGTGGGTGCCGTCGTCGCCGTAGTGGACGGTCCTGGCGGCGCGGTCGACGGCGACGACGGTCTGGCCGAGGTGCAGCTCGATGTCGTGCCCCGCGTACCAGGCGGGCTCGTGCACGAAGACGCTGTCGCGCTCCTCCTTGCCGAGGAGGTAGCCCTTGGACAGCGGGGGGCGCTCGTAGGGGTGGTCGCGTTCGTCGCAGATGAGGATCACCCGGCCGGTGAACCCCTCCGTGCGGAGTGTCTCGGCCGCCTTCGCGCCCGCCAGGCCGCCTCCGACGATGACGAATGTCTGATCCGCGTCGACCACTTGTCTGCCTCCTCGTCAGGGTGCCGCCACATGCGAGCGTCCCGCACGTGGCGTGGTGCGGGAAGGGGCAGTGACCCGATCGGGCCACGGAATGCCGCGTTTCGGGCGCCCGGGTACCGCGTTGCGGGCGCCCGGGTACCGCGTTGCGGGCGCCCGGGTACCGCGTTGCGGGCGCCCGGGGCATGCCGGATCACACCCGTCCCGCCGCCAGTCTCATGGATGCCCCGTCAGACGGGCGTGAAGCGAGCGGGCCGAGGTGTCGGTGAGGGAGGCGATCTGGTCGACGATCACCCGTTTGCGGGCCCGGTCGTCGGCGGCGCCGTCGAACAGGGTGCGGAACTGCGGGTCGAGGCCGTCGGGGGCGCGGGCGGTGAGTGCCTCGGCCAGCTCGGCGACGACGATCCGCTGGTCGGCGCGGAGCCGCTTCTGCTCGACGCGCTGCATGACGTAGCGGACGGCGACCGCCTTGAGGACGGCGCACTCCATGCGGGTCTCGCGGGGGACGACCAGCTCGGCGGTGTACCGGGTGAGCCGGCCGCCGCCTTCCCCGGTGCCCGGACGGCCCGGGCGGTGCTCCCAGGCGGCCCGGGTGGCGGCCTCGGCGGCGAGGCAGAAGCGGCCGATGAGCTGACTGGTGGCGTCCTTCAGGCGGGCCTGGGCGACCGCCGAGCCGTCGTAGCCGTGCGGCCACCAGTCCTGCGCGAGGAGGCGGTCGAGGGCGGCGGCGAGTTCGGCGTGGTCGGTGCCGGCCGGGACGCAGCGGCCGACGGCGACCTCGAAGACGGCCTCGCGCTCGGGGCCGGCGAGCAGGCAGTCCGGGTCGATGTGGCCGGCGTGCAGGCCGTCCTCGACGTCGTGCACGGAGTACGCCACGTCGTCGGCCCAGTCCATGACCTGCGCCTCGAAGCAGGTGCGGGTGCCGGGCGCGTCCTCGCGGAGCCAGTCGAAGACGGGCCGGTCGTCGTCGTACACGCCGAACTTGGACGAGGCCGGGTCGGTGGGGTGGCCGCCGCGCGGCCAGGGGTACTTCGTCGCGGCGTCGAGCGTGGCGCGGGTGAGGTTGAGGCCGACGGAGCCGTCCTCGGTGAAGCGCTTGGGCTCGATGCGGGTGAGGAGCCTCAGCGACTGGGCGTTGCCCTCGAAGCCCCCGCAGTCCTCGGCGAACGCGTTGAGCGCCTGTTCCCCGTTGTGCCCGAAGGGCGGGTGCCCGAGGTCGTGGGCGAGGCAGGCCGCCTCGACGAGGTCCGGGTCGCAGCCGAGGGCGGCGCCGAGTTCCCTGCCGACCTGGGCGCACTCCAGGGAGTGCGTGAGGCGGGTGCGGGGGCTGGCGTCCCAGACGGAGCTGCCCTCCCCCGGCGCGACGACCTGCGTCTTGCCGGCGAGGCGGCGCAGGGCGGAGGAGTGCAGGATACGGGCGCGGTCGCGCTGGAAGGCGGTGCGGCCGGGGCGTTTGTCCGGCTCGGGGGCGTAGCGGGCCACTGACGTGGGGTCGTACGGGGTGGGGGGTGCGGTGCCTTCCATGTCATGACAGTAAGCGGAAGGTGTGACAGGTGGGGTGCGGATGCGTCTGCCGGGTTCTGTAGTCGCGCGGCTGCGGGCCGTCTGTGGCTGGTCGCGCCCACGCGGCGGGCCGCACATCGGCAGGGCCCGCGCCTCCGGTAGGGCTTCGCTAGATAGCCCTACCAAAGGATTTTGGCGCTGCCCGGCGTATCGAGGCGCTGCCTGTGACCGGTTTCACTGCCTCGTCGTAGCGGTGGAGCAGAAGCCGGGCCATCGCCGGGTGGGTGCCCAACGGGGCCGACGCGATCCACGGCGCCGCTGCCGCGCACTCCGTCGCGAAGCGGCCCGGGGCTGTGAAGCAGGAAGCGACGGCCACCCGGCGGTGGCCCCTGGCCGTCAGGACGCGTACCGCCTCCGGGACCGTGGGGGAGGCCGCCGAGGCGTAGGCCGGGAGCACCGGGACGCCCAGGCGTGCGGCGAGGAGGGCCGCGGTGCGGGCGGTGTCGGTGGCCGAGTCCGGGGCGCGGGAGCCGGCGGAGGCGAGGACGACGGCGTGGTCCGACCCCGCGTGGGTGGGCCAGCCGGCCTCCAGAAGGCGGGCGTGGAGGGCGTCCACGAGGAGGGGGTGCGGGCCGAGCGGGGCGGCGACGCTGGTGCGGGCCGGGGACTCGGCGGCCATCTCGGGGATGTCGCGTCCCACGTGGTGGCCGCGGCTGAGCAGGAGGGGGACGAGTACGGCCTCCCTGGCCTCCCCGTCGCCGAGGGCTGCCAGCGTGTCGGGCAGCAGGGGGGCGTTCAGCTCGATGTGGCCGAGGTGCACCGGCAGGGCGGGGCGCAGGGCGCGGACCCGGTCGAGGAGGGCGCTCACGGTGCTCAGCGCGCGCGGGTCGCGGCTGCCGTGGGCGACGACGACCAGGGCCGGTCTCTGGCCGGCGGCCGCCGTGCTCCACTTGTTCGTCGCGCTCGTCACCGTCCTGTTCGTCCCGCTCGTCACCGTCGTCGCCGTCGTCGCCGTCGTCGCCGTCATGCACCGAGGGTGGCGGCCGGACGTTGCCTCCCCGTTGCGTGGGTGTCACAGGGGCTTTCCGTCGGTCCGCGCGGCACCGCCCGCCCCGTGTGAGCGGTGCCGGATGAACCGGACGGTGCGCCCGGACGTCCCTGATGACGGGGACCGACAGGGGAGGGACCGTCCGATGCGCCGACCGGGACTTCGCCGACCGCGTCTGCCGCGCACCCGCAGGGGGCGGCGGAGACTGGTCCAGGCGGCCATGGCCGGGTGCGTGCTGGCGCTGCTGCCCGCGACGTGGCCGCACCTGGTCGCGGACGACCGGCTGCGCGGCACCGCCGACGTCCCCCGTACCGAGGTCGCCGTCGTCTTCGGCGCCGGACTGTGGGACGGGGAGCCGTCGCCGTACCTCGCGCACCGGCTGGACGCGGCGGCCGAGCTGTACCGGGCGGGGCGGATCGAGGTGGTGCTCGTGAGCGGGGACAACAGCCGCGAGGAGTACGACGAGCCGGACGCCATGCGGGCCTACCTGGTGCGGCACGGGGTGCCCGACGGGCGGATCGTCGGCGACTACGCGGGTTTCGACACCTGGGACTCCTGCGTGCGCGCGAAGAAGATCTTCGGGGTGGACCGGGCCGTGCTGATCAGCCAGGGCTTCCACATCCGGCGGGCGGTGGCGCTGTGCCAGGAGGCTGGGGTGACGTCGTACGGCGTCGGGGTCGACGACAAGCACGACGTGACCTGGTACTACGGGGGCGCCCGGGAGATCCTCGCGGCGGGCAGGGCGGTGCTGGACGCGGTCTTCGAGCCGGATCCGCACTTCCTCGGGCCGAGGGAGCCGGGGGTGGCGCGGGCGTTCGCCGACGCCGGGTGACGCGTCCCTCACCGCGGCCGGAGGGCGGCGGGGAGGTCACCGTCCCGGCGGTGTAACAGAGCGCCGCCCGGTCGCGTAACACGGACGACGCACGCTGGGCGGCATGCAGAACACCGGCATGCGGAAGACCGCCACGCCCACGCACTGCCCCTACTGCGCCCTGCAGTGCGGGATGAATCTGACGCCCGCCGCCGACGGGACCGTCGAGGTGAGCGAGCGCGCGGACTTCCCGGTGAACCGGGGCGCGCTGTGCGGCAAGGGGCGGACGGCGCCGGCGGTGCTCGCGTCGGGGGCGCGGCTGACCTCGCCGCTGGTGCGGTCGAGCGGCGGTGCGCTGGTGCCGGCCCGCTGGGACGAGGCGCTGGACCGGATCGCCGGGAACCTGGCCCGCACGCGGGCGGAGCGCGGCGCGGACGCGCTCGGGGTGTTCGGCGGGGGCGGGCTGACCAACGAGAAGGCGTACACGCTGGGCAAGTTCGCCCGGGTGGTGCTGGGCACCTCGCAGATCGACTACAACGGGCGGTTCTGCATGTCGTCGGCCGCGGCGGCCGGGACGAGGGCGTTCGGTCTCGACCGGGGGCTGCCGTTCCCGCTGGAGGACATCCCGAAGACCGGCTGCGTGATCCTCGTCGGGTCGAACCCGGCGGAGACGATGCCGCCGTCCCTGCGGTACTTCACCGAACTGCGCGAGAACGGCGGCACGCTGATCGTCGTCGACCCGCGGCGGACGAAGACCGCGGAACAGGCCGACCTGCATCTCGCGCCCCGGCCCGGGACCGACCTGGCGCTCGCGCTGGGCATGCTGCACCTGGTGGTCTCCGAGGGGCGGGTCGACGAGCGGTACGTCGAGGAGCGCACGGCCGGCTGGGAGGAGGCGCGGGCGGCGGCGATGGCGCACTGGCCGGAGTACGTGGAGCGGATCACGGGCGTGTCCGTGCCCGAACTGCGGGAGGCGGTGCGGCTGTTCTGCGCGCCCGAGGCGGCGATGGTGCTGACCGCGCGCGGGCCCGAGCAGCAGGCCAAGGGCACGGACACGGTGGGCGCATGGATCAACCTGTGCCTGGCGACCGGGCGGGCGGGGCGTCCGCTGTCGGGGTACGGCTGTCTGACCGGGCAGGGCAACGGGCAGGGCGGGCGTGAACACGGCCAGAAGGCCGACCAGTTGCCCGGCTACCGCAAGCTGACCGACCCGGCGGCAAGGCGGCATGTGGCGCAGGTGTGGGGCGTGGACCCGGACTCGCTGCCGGGTCCCGGGCGCAGTGCGTACGAGCTGCTGGACGCGCTGGGCACGGACATCGGGGCGCTGCTGGTGATGGGCTCCAACCCGGTGGTGTCGGCGCCCCGCGCGGCGCACGTCGAGGAGCGGCTGCGGTCGCTGGACTTCCTGGCCGTGTGCGACGTGGTGCTCTCCGAGACGGCGGCGCTGGCGGACGTCGTCCTGCCGGTGACGCAGTGGGCGGAGGAGTCGGGGACCACGACCAGCCTGGAGGGGAGGGTGCTGCTGCGGCGGCGTGCGATCACCCCGCCGGACGGGGTCCGCAGCGACCTGGAGGTGCTGCACGAGCTGGCCGCCCGGCTCGGCGTGGAGAAGGGGTTTTCGACCGAGCCCGAGGAGGTCTTCGAGGAGCTGCGCCGGGCGAGCGCGGGCGGCCCGGCGGACTACTCCGGGATCGACTACCGGCGGCTGGCGCGGGAGAACGGGGTGTTCTGGCCGTGCCCGGCGCCCCAGGACGAGGAGACCGTGTCCCACCCGGGCACCCCGCGCCTGTTCCTCGACCGGTTCGCCACCGACGACGGGCGGGCGAGGTTCGTGCCCGTCTCGCACCGGCCGAGCGCCGAGGAACCGGACGACGCGTACCCGGTACTGCTGACCACGGGGCGGGTGGTGGCGCAGTACCAGTCCGGCGCGCAGACCCGGCGGGTGGACGAGCTGAACGCCGCCGCGCCCGGCCCCTTCGTGGAGCTGCACCCGCGACTGGCGGCGCGGCTCGGAGCGGCCGACGGGGACCCGTTGGCGGTCGTGTCCCGGCGGGGGCGGGCGGTGGCGCCGGCCCGCGTCACCACCGGCATACGGCCCGACACCGTGTTCATGCCCTTCCACTGGCCGGGCGAGGGCCGCGCCAACACGCTGACCAACCCGGCACTGGACCCGACCTCGCGGATGCCGGAGTTCAAGGTGTGCGCGGTGCGGGTGGAGACGGTGCCGCGGTAGCCGTCACCGCACCGGCCACATCCCCGCCCTGGATCAGCCGCCCGCTCCTCCCGAGCCGGGCCGCGGCCGGGCACCGGCGGTCTGCACGACCTCGTCCACGGCTACGCGGGCGCCCCCGCCGCCACCCTGCGGGCGGCCGGCGCCCCCTCCGGCACCGGCAGTGACGCGTCCGCCGCGGCCGGCGCGGCGTGGAGCGCGGTGAACGTGGGCCGACGCCTCCCGGCCGACCCGTCTTCAGGCCGCGCTCGCCTACGCTGGCGGCGAGACCGCGGCGCGGACCGCGGCCGTCGCAGCGAGGGAACGAGGGGACGGCAGCCGATGAGCCTCCGACAGTTCGAGTACGCCCTGGCCGTTGCCGAGCAGGGCTCGGTGACGGCCGCGGCGGAGGTGCTGCGCGTCGCTCAGCCCTCGGTGTCCCAGCAGATCCGGGGCCTGGAGCGGGACCTCGGCGTGGAGCTGTTCTCCCGCACGCCGACCGGTCTCGTGCCCACCGTGGCCGGCCGCGCGTTCCTGCGGGAGGCGGAGGTCGCGGTGAGCGCGGAGCGGCGGGCGCGGGCGACGGCCCGGGCCGGCGCCGACGAGCTGGTGGGCGAGCTGGTGGTCGCGGTGCAGATGGGCCTGGGCACGCGGCAGCTGCCGGGCGCCCTGGCCGCGCTGCGCCGCCGCTTCCCACGCCTCGAGGTCACCGTCTTCGAGGAGCCGAACCCCACCGAGCTGGAGCGGCTGGCCCGCGGTGGCGTGATAGACCTCGCCCTGATGGCCGGGCCGTGCGAGGAGGGCCTGTACGACGGCCACCACCTCGGCGACGAGGAGTTCGTCGTGGTGCTGGCCGCCGGGCACCCTCAGCTCGCCGCCGACCGGGTCGCGCTGCGTGACCTGGAGCGGGAGCCGTGGGTGCGGTTCGACCCCAACAGCGCGCTCGACGGCGTACTGGTGGACGTGCTGCGGTACAACGGGCTGGCCCCGACCACGGTCGCCCGCGTCTCCCAGACGGCGACGGCCGTGCGCTGGGCCGCTCACGGGCTGGGGGTCACGTTCGTCCCGGCCTCCGCCGTGCCCCCGGGGCACGAGCACCTCGTGCGCCCGCTGTCCCCGGTCGTGTCCCAGCCCGTCGTCGCCGCGGTCCGGCCCGGCGCGGGCCCGGCGGAGACGGCCCTGCTCGAGTTCCTGCGCCAGGAGACCTGGTACAGGTTCGCTCAGAGCTGGGTGGCACCTCCGTCCACGGCGAGTTCGGCGCCGGTCGTGTAGGTGGCGTCGAAGGCGAGGAACGCGGCGGCCCGGGCGATCTCGTCGGGGGTGCCGAAACGCCGCATCGGATTGTCCGCGACCCGCTCCGCCTTGAACCGCTCGGCCTCCTGCGCGCTCATCGCCGCGTCCAGGGCTCCCGTGTCGACGGGGCCCGGACTGACCGCGTTGACCCGGATCCCGCGCGGCAGCAGCTCACGGGAGAGACTGCGGGCCATCGAGCGCAGCGCCGCCTTGCCCGCCGCGTAGACGCTGGTGTCCACCATGCCGATGACGTTCGCGACCGAGGTGGTGAGGACGACGCCGGCGCCCGTGCTGAGAAGCGGGGCGAGCTTCTGCACAGTGAAGTAGGCGCCCTTGACGTTGATCGCGAACAGCTCGTCGTACGCCTCCTCGGTCGTCGATCCGAAGGGCGTGAGGTTCGCGACGCCGGCGTTGGCGAACAGAGCGTCGACCGTGCCGAGTTCGGTCTTCACCCGGCCGGCGAGGGCGTCCAGGTCGGACAGTGAGGCCACGTCGCCCCGGACGGCCACCGCGTTCTCGCCGAGCCGCTCCCGCGCGGTGTCGAGCGTGGCCGCGGAACGGCCGGTGATCACGACGCGGGCCCCGTCGGCCACCAGCAGTTCCGCCATCGCGAAACCCATTCCACTGCCGCCACCCGTGATCACGGCATTCTTGTTGCTGTACTTACCCATTTCCGGGTCCCTTATTTTGCAGACTCTTCGGCTTTTCCAGTTTCACTTTCTTTCAGGTGTCAGCCCCTGGGATATTCCCCGCCGTCCACGGCGAGGTTGGTCCCGGTCACCCAGCCCGCCCGGTCGGACACGAGGAACAGCACCGCGTGGGCGATGTCGTCGGGCAGGCCGTCGCGTCCCAGCGGGGCGGTGCCGGTCGCGCCCGGTCCGGCGTCGAGACCCGCCCAGTACTCCCGGGTCTCCTCGCCGCCCGGGGTGGAGGTCCGGCCGGGACTGACGGTGTTGACCCGGACGCCGGAGGGGGCCAGCGTCGCGGCCAGTCCGGCGCTGTAGTTGTCCAGCGCCGCCTTCGCCGCCTGGTAGTGCAGGAACGGGGGTGCCGGGGGCGCGACCGCGGCCGAGGAGATGTGCACGATCGCCCCCGAGCGCCGTTCCCGCATGCCCGGTGCCAGAAGCGAGTTCAGCCGGACCGACGCGAGGAGGTTCAGGTTCAGCGTGTCCAGCCACTCCTCGTCGGGGATGATCAGGCCGTCCTTGTGGGGCCGCGCCCCGCCCGCGTTGTGGACCAGGATGTCCACCCCGCCGAGCGCCTCCCGCGCGGCCCCGGCGAGCGCCTCCGCTCCGGCGGGGGTCCGCACGTCCGCCTGCACGAAGCCCGCCCCCTCCGGCGCCGAGCCCGTCGCCGACCTGGCGGTCGTGATCACCTCGGCACCGGCGTCCAGAAGCCTGCCGACTATCGCCGCTCCGATTCCGCGCGTACCGCCGGTGACCAGGGCCCGCTTTCCAGCGAGTTCCCTGTTCTCCGGAGCGTTTTCCTTCACGGCCATGGCGTTGTCCCTTTCACGTTCGCATGATTACCCCCACACGGTAGATCCGGAAATTGAAGGGAAGCAAAGACGAAATTGCAGCGGCTGCCATAGGAAGCTCCTATGGCGGATCACGCGTCGTCGTAGGGCCGCTTCTCCTTCGCCGCCCGCAGGGCCTGCCCCCCACCACACCAACCGGTCGAGCATCGTCTTGGCCGCCGCGTGCGGCCCCGAGGGGTCCCTGAGCCCGCCCTCGTCGTCGAAGGACACGCCCGCGTTGTGGAAGGAGACGGTGTCGCGGACGGTGACGGCGTGCAGTTCGGCGAAGACCTGGCGCAGGTGCTCGGCGGCGCGCAGGCCGCCGGACAGACCGCCGTAGGAGACGAGGCCGACGGGCTTGGACCGCCATTCGGTGAAGTGCCAGTCGATGACGTTCTTCAGACCCGCCGGGAACGAGTGGTTGTACTCGGGGGTGAGCACGACGAACGCGTCGGCGTCCGCCAGTTCCGGGGTGATCTCCGCCCGTGCGGCACTCGCCTCCGGGGTCCGGGCGAAGGTGGCGGGCAGCTCGGTCCCGGCGACGTCCACCACCTCCGGGACCAGGTCGTCGTGGGCCTCCAGGTGTTCATGAGCCAGTCGGCGACGACGGGGCCGAAGCGGCCGTGCCGGTTGCTGCCGACGAGCAGGGTCACACGCAGGGGTGCGGTCGTGGTGTTCACGCGGGAGAGCCTGGTGGCTCAACCTTGCTCGAGGTCAAACCGCGAGGCCCAAGGGCCCGTTCGGAGGGGCCGTTCGGAGGGCCCGTTCGGAGGCACCGGTCACCCGTTCACACCCGCGTCCCGTGCCCCTCCGGATCTTTTCGGGACCTGCCCGCCACACGCCCGTGACCTGCCCAGACGCTGTCCGGTGCCGGGCGTCCGGGAGTGCGGGCGACACCCGTTCATCCCATTGCCCGCGCGTTCTCGGGGGGCGGGCCGGCTCCGGTGCCACTTTCCTCGGTAGGGCAGGGTCCACCGAAGAGCTCAAAGGAGCAGCGATGCGACGTACCGCCCGCCTGCTGACCGGTACCGCGCTCGCCGCCGCGGCCGTCGGTCTGACCACCGCGGTCCCGGTGTACGCCGGGGAACCCGGCACCGCCGGCGGCGGTCTGACGGTGTTTCCGTCCTCGGTCGTGCCGGGCGAGCGGGCGGTGGTGACCACCCCGGCGTGCGGCAAGGGCGGCTCGGCGGCGGGTGACGCGAGCGCGGTCGGCGCGGGCGCCTTCCCGCTGGCGCCGGGCACCGGCCAGGGCGAGGCGAGCGGCCACTTCGAGGTGCCGCCCAGCGCGCAGCCGGGGACGTACGAGATCGTCGCGACCTGTGGGGACGACGAACGGCGGGTGACGGGCGACCTGGTGGTCACGCTGACCTCGGCCGCCGAGCAGGTGTACCCCAGAGGAAGCGTGAAGACGGGGGTCGGTGGCGCACTCGGCCCCGATCCCGTGCAGACCGCGGCCGGCGTGGCGGCTCTCGCCGTCGCCGCCGCGGGCGGTACCTGGCTCCTGCATCGCCGGGCGAGAGGCGACGGGATCTGACGGGCACCCTCCGCTGCCCGTCCGCCGGTACCGCACTTCCCCACCCCCTCCGGGTCCGACGCCCCTCGCGGCCCGGAGGGGGCAGGGGACCTTTCAGGACGCGAGGGAGAGGGGACGTCATGCCCAGGGGCAAGGACACCGCGATAGCGGCCGTCACCGCGGCCGCCCTCTGCTCGGGTGCGTGGCTCCTGCTGGGCGACGCCTCCGCCGAGGCCCCGCCGCAGCCGTCGGCCGCGCAGGCCCGCACCGGCCGGGCCGACCGGGGCGCCGCCGCACCGGCCCTGCCCCCCTCCCCGCCGGACCGCGTCCGCATCCCGGCGATCGGCGTGGACGCCCCGCTGACGGGCCTGGGCCTGACGCGGACGGGCAGCCTGGACGTGCCGCCCGCCGAGAGGAAGAACCTCGCCGGCTGGTACGAGGCCGGCACCACCCCGGGCGAGACGGGCACCGCGGTCGTCGCCGGACACGTCGACAACGCAGAGGGCCCCGCCGTCTTCTACCGCCTCGGCGCCCTGAAGAAGGGCTCCACGATCGAGGTCGACCGGCGCGACGGCGGCATCGCGGTGTTCACCGTGGACGCGGTGGAGGTGTACGCCGCCGACGACTTCCCCGACGAGAGGGTGTACGGCGCGGCCGACCGGCCCGAGCTGCGTGTCATCACCTGCGGCGGGGCCTACTCGCGTACGACGGGCTACCAGGGCAACGTCGTCGTGTACGCCCACCTGACGGGCGGCCGCTGAGCCGCGCCGACCGGCTCCAGGGACCGACCGCGAGCGTGGGAGGACCGCCCTCGCCGCCGACGTCGAGGACCGCCCCGGTCGTCGCCCGCCCCGGTCGTCGGCCACCGCCCCGGAACGCGGCGTCGTCGCGGGTGAGGAGCCACACCGAGTGGAAGTCGACGTGGCCGTCACAGGTCACGGCCACCCGGGTGAGGCGGTGCCGGTGCTCAACCCGCCCGCGTGGACCGGGGTACGCCCGTCGCCCGTGATCGACAACGCCGCCTGTGGGCGGCGACCGCCGGGCTCGCGCGGCCGGTCTACGCCACCCACTGCTCCCACGCCAGGTTCGCCACCAGGGCGAACACCACCGTCAGCAGGACGACGCGGACGAAGCCGCTGCCCTTCTTGAGGGCGGTGTGCGCGCCGAACATGCCGCCGGCCAGGTTGAAGACGGCCATCAGGGCGGCCAGCTGCCACAGGACCGCGCCCTGCCAGGCGAACGTGGCGAGGGCGCCCGCGTTGGTGCAGCAGTTGACGATCTTGGCGGTGGCGGACGCGGTCACCAGGTCGAGGTGGAGGACGGCGGTGAGGGCCAGAACCAGGAACGTCCCCGTGCCCGGGCCGACGAGGCCGTCGTAGAAGCCGATGCCGAGGCCCGCGAGGCCGATCGCGGCGAGGATCCGGCGGGGGGTCGCCGGGCCGGTGGCGGGCGCGGTGCCGAAGGCGGGGCGCAGGATCACGAAGGCCGCGACCGCGAGCAGCACCACCATGATCACCGGCTTGAGCACCTCGGTGCTCATCCCGGCCGCGAAGAACGCCCCGCCGGACGATCCGGCGAGCGCCGCCAAGCCGATGCGTACGGCGGTGCGCACGTCCACCGGTGCCTTGCGGGCGTACGTCACCGCCGCGCCCGTGGTACCGACGATGGCGACCGCCTTGTTGGTGCCCAGCGCGTGCGCGGCCGGGGTGCCGGAGGGCAGGCCGAGCAGCAGTGCGGGCAGCAGCAGGAGCCCGCCGCCGCCGACCACGGCGTCGATCCAGCCGGCCGCGAGTGCGGCGAGGCAGAGCAGGACGACCGTGGTCAGCGATATGTCGGGCATGATCGCGACCCTATGGACGGGATGGATGTGCCGTCCATCGAGATGAGGGACTTCTGAGGTTCCCGCCACCCCTCACACGGACCGGCCGCACCCGCTGAGGGCAGCGTTCCCCGTGGGAAACAGAAGGGATGCGGACGGGTAACACCCGCACCGCACTCTCGATGCCATGACCTCGAAAACGCGTGTGGTGGTGATCGGCGCCGGACTCGCGGGCGTGGCGCTCGCCCGGCGGCTCGGTGAGCTGGGCACGCCCGCGCTGCTGGTCGGCGACGAGGAACACCGCCCGTACAACCGGGTGCTGCTCGCCGAGGTGCTGGCCGGACGGTACAGCCCCGAGGTGATCGCCCTGCCGGCGCCCGCCGGGCTGGTGCGCGGCCGGGTCACCGGCATCGACCGGGCCGGGCGGACCGTGCGGTGCGCCGACGGGTCCGTGATCGCGTACGACACCCTGGTCCTGGCCACCGGCTCCAACGCCGTGCTGCCGCCCCTGCGCGGCCTGTTCACCCCGGACCACGAGCTGCCCGAGGGCGTGCACGCGTTCCGGACGATGGACGACTGCCTGGGGCTGTCGAAGGCAGTGCGCCCGGGAGCGCGGGCGGTCGTCATCGGCGGCGGGCTCCTCGGCGTGTCCGCCGCCCGTGCGCTGGCCGTACGCGGCGCCCAGGTCGTCCTGGCCCAGCAGTCCGAGCGGCTGATGGAGCGGCAGCTCGACCCGGCGGCCTCCGCGCTCGTCCGGCGCCATCTGGAGGACCTCGGCGTCGAGGTGCACACCGAGTGCCGGGTGCGGGACGTACGGAGCGTCGGCGGGGCGGTGCGGTCGGTGGAGATGGGCGACGGGTACGCCCTCGGCGCCGACCTGGTCGTGCTCGCGTGCGGGGTCCGCCCTCGGGCCGGGCTCGCACAGGACGCGGGGCTCGGAGTCGGCAAGGGGATCCTCGTCGACGACGAGCTGCGTACCTCGGACCCGCACATCCGCGCGGTCGGCGACTGCGCCCAGCACGCGGGACGCGTGTACGGGCTGGCCGCTCCCGCCCTCGAACAGGCCGGCGCGCTGGCCGGACTGCTCGCCGGCAGCGGCACCGCCCGCTACACCGGCACCCGCGCACTGACCCGGCTCACCCTCACGGGGACCGGCGCGCCCCTCACCGGGGCCAGCGCTCCCCTCACCGGGACCGGCCCGCACCGCGCCGGGCCCGGCAGCCCCTTCGACCTCGCCGCGTTCGGCGAGACCGACCCCCGCCCCGGCGACGACGTCGTGCAGCTCGCCGACGCCACCCGGGGCACCTACCGCAAGGTCGTCGTCCGTGACGACCGGCTGGTCGGCGGTGTCCTGGTCGGCGAACTCGGCACCGTCGGCGCGCTGGCGCGCGCCTGGGAGGGAGCAGAGCCGCTCCCGTCCGACGGCGGCCCCCTGCTCCACCTGCTCACCAATGACGGAGGCTCCTGATGACCGCCACCCCGGGGCTCACCCCGACGATCGTGCTTGTCGGCCACGGCATGGTCGGCCAGCGCTTCCTCGAGGCGCTGGCCGAGCGCGGCCTGACCGGCACCCACCGTGTGGTCGTCCTGTGCGAGGAGCCGCGCCCCGCCTACGACCGGGTCAGGCTCACCTCGTACTTCTCGGGGAAGACCCCCGGGGACCTGTCGATGACCGACCCGGCCTTCATCGAGGAGCACGGCATCGAGCTGCGCGTCGGGGACCCGGCGGAGACGATCGACCGGGCCGCGCGCGAGGTGACCGCCCGGTCCGGGCTGGTCGTCGAGTACGACGTGCTCGTCCTGGCCACCGGCTCCTACCCGTTCGTCCCGCCGGTGCCCGGCAAGGACGCCGAGGGCTGCTTCGTCTACCGGACGATCGAGGACCTCCTGGCCATCGAGGAGTACGCGAAGGCCGCGACGACCGGTGCGGTGGTCGGCGGCGGGCTCCTCGGCCTGGAGGCGGCGGGCGCGCTCAAGGGACTCGGACTCGCCTCGCACATCGTGGAGTTCGCACCGCGCCTGATGCCGGTCCAGGTCGACGAGGGCGGCGGCGCGGCGCTGCTGCGCACCATCGAGGACATGGGCCTGTCCGTCCACACGGGCGTCGGCACACAGGAGATCGTGGTCGACGACGCGTCAGGCGCCGTCACCGGCATGAAGCTGTCCGACGGCTCCGAACTCGCCACCGACCTCGTGGTGTTCAGCGCCGGTGTCCGCCCCCGCGACCAGCTCGCCCGCGACTGCGGGCTGGCGGTCGGCGAGCGCGGCGGCATCAGCGTCGACGAGCGGTGCCGCACGGTCACCGACGAGCGCGTCTTCGCGATCGGCGAGTGCGCCCTGGCGGCCGACGGGCGGGTGTACGGGCTGGTGGCGCCCGGGTACGAGCAGGCGGAGACGGCCGCCGCGACCATCGCGGCCCAGGAGGCGTCCTTCACCGGCGCCGACCTGTCCACCAAGCTGAAGCTGCTCGGCGTGGACGTGGCGTCCTTCGGCGACGCGCACGGCACGGCCGGGGACTGCCTGGACGTCGTCTACTCCGACTCCCGCGCGGGTCTGTACAAGAAGCTGGTCGTCGGCCGCGACGGCACCCTGCTCGGCGGCATCCTGGTCGGCGACGCGGAGGCGTACGGCACGCTGCGCGCCTTCACCGGGTCGGTTCCGCCGGTCTCCCCCGAGTCCCTCGTACTGCCCGCCGGCGTCGGGGCCCCGGCCCAGCTGGGTCCGTCCGCGCTCCCCGACGACGCCGTGATCTGCTCCTGCCACAACGTCACCAAGGGCGCCATCAGGGGGGCGGTGGCCGACCACCGGTGCACGACCGTGCCCGAGGTGACGAAGTGCACCAGGGCCGGTTCCGGCTGCGGCTCCTGCGTCAAGGTGCTCGGCCGGCTGGTCACCGCCGAGCTGGAGGCGAGCGGCGTCGAGGTCGACAAGGGCCTGTGCGGCTGCTTCGCGCAGACCCGGGAGGAGCTGTACGAGATCGTCCGCGCCCTGCGGATCACCTCCTACCGTGAGCTGCTCGACCGGCACGGCCGGGAGGACGCGCGGGGCGGTGAGGGCTGCGAGGTGTGCAAGCCGGCGGTCGGCTCGGTCATCGCCTCCCTGGCCCCGGCGATCGGCGCGAGCGGCTACGTCCTGGAGGGCGAGCAGGCCGCGCTCCAGGACACCAACGACCACTTCCTGGCCAACCTCCAGCGCAACGGCTCCTACTCCGTCGTCCCGCGCATCCCCGGCGGCGAGATCGCCCCGGAGAAGCTCATCGTCATCGGCGAGATCGCCCGCGACTTCGGGCTCTACACGAAGATCACCGGTGGTCAGCGCATCGACATGTTCGGTGCCCGCGTCGAGCAGCTCCCGGTGATCTGGGCCCGGCTGGTGGACGCCGGCTTCGAGTCCGGGCACGCGTACGGCAAGTCTCTGCGCACGGTGAAGTCCTGCGTGGGGCGGACCTGGTGCCGCTACGGCGTCCAGGACTCGGTGCGCATGGCGATCGACCTGGAGCTGCGCTACCGGGGACTCAGGTCCCCTCACAAACTCAAGTCGGCGGTCTCCGGGTGCGCCCGTGAGTGCGCGGAGGCCCAGTCGAAGGACTTCGGCGTGATCGCCACCTCCAACGGCTGGAACCTGTACGTCGGCGGCAACGGCGGCGCCACCCCGCGCCACGCGGACCTGCTCGCGCAGGACCTCTCGGACGCCGAACTGGTCCGCCTCATCGACCGGTTCCTCATGTTCTACATCCGCACCGCCGACAAACTGGAGCGCACCTCCACCTGGCTGGAGCGCGTCCCGGGCGGCCTGGACCACGTACGGGACGTCGTCGTGCACGACTCGCTCGGCATCTGCGACGAGCTGGAGTCCCTGATGCGGGCCCACGTCTCGCACTACCGCGACGAGTGGGCCGAGACCATCAACGACCCCGAGAAGCTGGCCCGGTTCGTGTCCTTCGTGAACGCGCCCGGCACTCCCGACCCGGTCGTGGGCTTCGTGCCCGAGCGCGACCAGATGAAGCCCGACCTGCCGCTGCTGAACATCGGCCTGCAGCGCCCCTCGGAAGACGACCTCCTGGAAGGAAGCACCCGGCGATGACCCTGGCACCCGAGTCCCCGGCGCCCGAGACGACCGACCTCAAGGTCCGGCTGCGGCTGACCGACGACTGGTTCACGGCCTGTGACCTCGGCGCCCTGCTCCCGGGCCGCGGCGTGGCGGCCCTGCTGCCGGACGGCGGCCAGGTCGCCCTGTTCCGCGACCGGAACGGGGAGCTGTACGCCATCGACAACCGGGACCCGTTCACCGGCGCGGCGGTCCTCTCCCGGGGTCTGACCGGCACCCACCGGGGCCGCCCGTTCGTCGCCTCCCCGCTCCTCAAGCAGCGCTTCGACCTCACGACCGGGGAGTGCCTGGACGACGAGGCGATGCGGGTGGAGACGTACGAGGTGAAGGCCGCCTGACCGGCCTGATCTCCTCCCCGGCCCTTCCCGGCCCTTCCCGGCCCTCCGCTGCCCGCCGCTGCCCGCCCCGCCCGCCCCTGTCCCGGTCTTCGTGCCGGGCGGCGGCGCGATCGTGAACAGTGCCTCCTCCTTCGGGCGCACAGGCGCGGTCCGGGCACCGACCTGGTGGTGGACGGCGGCCGGACAACCCGGGCGCCCGGGACATCAGTGCCTCAGTGCCTCAGCGCCTCAGCGCCTCGTAGGTGATGCCCGTCAGCCGCTCGGAGGCGGCCCACAGCCGCTCCCCCATCGCGTCGTCGGTGGTCCAGGACGCCCGCCAGGACGGTGCGGGCGTCCCGCGCCACATCGCGAAGGACGGGCCGGTGAAGGAGTCGTTGGGGACGCCGGGGGCGGTCGCCGCGTACAGCACGGGCAGCGCGCCCGCCTCGGCGGACTGGGCGACGACCCGGTTCCCGAGCCGCGCGAGCCGTTCGGCGAGCCTGCGCCCCTCGGCCCGGGGCCCGGCGGTCTGCAGGCCGGTGTTGGCGTATCCCGGGTGGGCGGCGACCGCGCGCACGTCCCGGGCGCCCTCCCGTGCAGCGAGCCGGCGCGCCAGCTCATGGGTGAAAAGCAGGTTGGCGGACTTCGAGCGGGCGTAGGCGCTCCAGCGACCGTACCGCCGGACGTTGTTGAGGTCGCGCGGATCGACCCTGGCCAGCGCGTGCAGGAAGCTGGAGACGGTCACGATCCGGGCGCCGGGCGTGGCGAGCAGGGTGGGCAGCAGCAGCCCGGTGAGGGCGAAGTGGCCCAGGTGGTTGACGCCGAACTGGGTCTCGAAGCCGTTCACCGTCGTCCCGTGGGGCAGCGCCATCACCCCGGCGTTGTTGACGAGGAGATCGACCCGCTCGTACGGCAGCCCGTAGGCGAACTCCCGGACCGACGCCAGGTCGCCCAGGTCCAGCCGCGCCGGTTCGACGGCGGCACCGGGCACCTCGCCGAGGAGGCGCTGCACGGTCGCGCTCCCGCGTGCCTCGCTGCGGCAGGCGAGCACGACGGACGCCCCCTTGCGCGCCAGTTCCCGGGCGATGACGTAGCCGAGGCCGCCGTTGGCTCCGGTGACGACGGCCACGCGCCCGTCCAGGTCGGGGATGTCACCCGTGGTCCAGCCGGTCATCCGCGGCTCCTTCCCTGGTCCGGACCGTCTCACCGTACGCGCCCGGCACCCCTGAACGGAGAGCTACCGTCCGGTCACGTCACGTTCGCATCACGAGTCCTTCATATCGCCACCACGTCCCGGGCGGCTCAATAGCTTCGTCACCTCATATCCACGCATCCACACCACACCGATTCCGGGACTCTCGATGAACCTGCTCCGCAAGCCCGCCGCCGTGGCCGTCGCCGCGCTCGCCCTGGCCGCCCTGCCGGCCGCCGCCGCCCAGGCGCACGACGGCGCCCACCCGTTCGAGAACTGCACCGAGGCGTACGACGCCGGCTATTCCGACATCCCGAAGGGTGACGAGCACTACGGCGCGCACCTGGACCGCGACAAGGACGGCGTGGGCTGCGACAACCCGCCCGCCGGCTTCGTGCCCGCCGGTGACGAGGACACCGACGACGCGGCGGGCTCCGGGAGCGGGAAGGGCTCCGGGAGCGAGGCGGGCGGCGGGGACGAGGCCGCCGGGCGGCAGGGCCCCGACCTGGCGGAGACCGGCGGCGACGACGACACGCCGTACATCGCGGCGGGCGGCGCGGTCGTCGTGCTCGCCGGCGGTGGACTGATGCTGGTCACGCGCCGGCGCCGGAGCGACGGCGCCGGCTGATCCGGCGTACGGCCGCCGGGGCGCCGTCCGCTCAGCGGCGGGGCTCCGGCGGTCTGAGGCTGAAGGCGGCGCTGCTCAGCCGGCGCCGTGCGGCCCGGGCCACCGGGCGCTCGACGAACCGCTGCACGAGGTAGGCCACCGCCACCAGGGCGGCGACGGTGGCCCCGACCACGGCCCACGGGTCCGCCCGGTCGCCGAAGCGGTGCAGGATGTTGACGCCGATGGCGTCGTGCAGCAGGTACAGCGGGAAGGTCAGCGTGCCCGCGACGGTCAGCCCGCGCCAGCGGATCCGGCTGGTCCGGCCGAGGGCGACGGCGGCGATCAGCAGGAAGAACACCGTGATGACCAGGATCAGCCAGCCACGCCCCGGCTGCCAGGCGTCCCAGTTCAGGCGGCCCCCGCCGGGTGTCAGCAGATAGTGCAGCGCCAACAGCCACGACATGGCGACGATGCCCCACAGCAGCGGGGTCGGACGGTAGCGGTACATGAGGTAGAAGGCCATGCCCGCGATGAAGTACGGCGCGGACGGCGGGTTCACCAGCAGCGTGAGCAGGTGGATGTCGGCACCGGGGGCCAGCACCGCGGCGACCGTCCACAGTCCGCAGTAGATCACCACGCGCTGGTAGGTCAGGCCCTTCCACACCACGACCGCGAAGGTGAGGTAGAAGCACAGCTCGGGCCAGAGCGTCCAGTAGACGGAGTCCAGGTTGTCCACGCCGAGAGGCGTCTGGAGCATCGTCAGGTTGGCGAAGATCACGCGCGGGTGCGGCCGCCCGAACGGGCTGTCGGCGAAGTAGACCACGCACGCCGTGACCCCGATGGCCACCCAGTACATCGGGTACAGCCGGGTCACGCGCGAGATGAAGAAGTCGCGCGGGGTGCGGCCCCAGGCGCTCATGCAGATGACGAAGCCACTGATCAGGAAGAACAGTTCGACACCGAGCCGGCCGTAGGCGAAGTACGCGTGCGACCCGGGGAAGACGGTGTCGACGGGGCGGCCCCAGATGGTCTCCATGGTGACGGGCACCTGGCCGACGAAGTGGAAGAAGACCACGCACAGAGCCGCCAGGAACCGGAGCCCGTCGAGTGCCGCGAGCCGGTTCCCGCGGACGGGCGGGCCGGCCGCGGCGACCCGCGCCTCGGCGCCGGTCCGCGGACCGGGCACCGCGGAGGCGACTGCGCCCCCGGACCCGCCCGGGGCGGTCGAGCCGGCCGGTTCCCTGTATTCCGTCTGGGTCATCCAACCACCGTTCCGGGCGTCGGCCGCTGTCCGCTGGCACGGCTCTCGAACTTCCTCGACAGCTTGCTGCTGCTCGCCACAGAGCGATTCACACCGTCGAACGCGTCACAGAAGACGGGCCGGACGACACGCGAAAGGCGGCACCCCCGCACAGGGTGCCGCCTTTTCCCGTGGTCCGGAGCCGCCGCCGATCGGTGAGGGTGGTCGGGTGACGGGCGGCGGCTCCGGGGCCCGAGGACCCCTTCGGGGGTTACCGGTGGTCGCTGCCCTTCGACCGCGACGCCGCCCGCCCGGCCTCCAGGCGGGCCACCGGAATCCGGAACGGGGAGCAGGAGACGTAGTCCAGACCCACTTCGTGGAAGAAGTGGACCGACTCGGGGTCGCCGCCGTGCTCACCGCAGACGCCGAGCTTCAGGTCGGGGCGGGTGGCGCGGCCGGCCTTCGCGGCGGCGGCGACCAAGGCGCCGACGCCGTCCTTGTCGATGGTCTCGAACGGGGAGACGCCGAAGATGCCCTTCTCCAGGTAGGCGGTGAAGAAGCTGGCCTCGACGTCGTCGCGGCTGAAGCCCCACACGGTCTGGGTCAGGTCGTTGGTGCCGAAGGAGAAGAACTCCGCGGCCTCGGCGATCTGGCCGGCCGTCAGCGCGGCGCGCGGCAGCTCGATCATCGTGCCGATCGACAGCTTGAGCTTCGCGCCGGTGGCCGCCTCGACCTCCGCGATGACCTGGTCGGCCTCCTCGCGGACGATCTCCAGCTCCTGGACGGTGCCGACCAGCGGGATCATGATCTCGGCGCGCGGGTCGCCCTTGGCCGCCTTGCGCTCGGCCGCGGCCTCGGCGATGGCGCGGACCTGCATCGTGAACAGACCGGGGATGACCAGCCCGAGGCGGACGCCGCGCAGGCCCAGCATCGGGTTCTGCTCGTGCAGCCGGTGCACGGCCTGGAGGAGGCGCAGCTCGTTCTCGTGCGGCTCCTGACGGGATTCGGCGAGCGCGACACGCACCGACAGTTCGGTGATGTCGGGCAGGAACTCGTGCAGTGGCGGGTCGAGCAGGCGGACGGTGACCGGGAGGCCGTCCATCGACTCGAAGAGCTGGACGAAGTCCTGCTTCTGGAGCGGCAGCAGCTCCTTCAGGGACTCTTCGCGCACGGCCTCCGTGTCGGCCAGGATCAGCCGCTCCACCAGTTCGCGCCGGTCGCCGAGGAACATGTGCTCGGTGCGGCACAGGCCGATGCCCTGGGCGCCGAAACGGCGGGCGCGCAGCGCGTCCTCGGCGTTGTCGGCGTTGGCGCGCACCCGCAGCCGGCGCTTGCGGTCGGCGAAGGCCATGATGCGGTGCACGGCCTCGACCAGCTCGTTCGCGTCCTCGGCGCCCGCGTGCATCCGGCCCTCGAAGTACTCGACGACCGGCGAAGGCACGACCGGTACCTCACCGAGGTAGACCTTGCCGGAGGAGCCGTCGATGGAGACGACGTCGCCCTCCTCGACGACGTGCCCGCCGGGCACGGTCATCCGGCGGCGCTTGGTGTCGACCTCCAGCTCCTCCGCGCCGCAGACGCAGGTCTTGCCCATGCCGCGCGCGACCACGGCCGCGTGGGAGGTCTTGCCGCCGCGCGAGGTCAGGATGCCCTCGGCGGCGATCATGCCGTCCAGGTCGTCCGGGTTGGTCTCGCGGCGGATCAGGATGACCTTCTCGCCGGAGCGGGACCACTTGACGGCGGTGTACGAGTCGAAGACGGCCTTGCCGACGGCCGCGCCCGGCGAGGCGGCGATGCCCCGACCGACCTGCTCGACCTTCGCCTCGTCGTCGAAGCGCGGGAACATCAGCTGGGCGAGCTGGGCGCCGTTGACCCGCTGGAGGGCCTCGGCCTCGTCGATCAGGCCCTGGTCGACGAGCTGGGTGGCGATGCGGAAGGCCGCGCCCGCCGTGCGCTTGCCGACGCGCGTCTGGAGCATCCACAGCCGGCCGCGCTCGATGGTGAACTCGATGTCGCAGAGATCCAGGTAGTGGTTCTCCAGCGTCTCCATGATCTGCATCAGCTGGTCGTACGACTTCTTGTCGATCGACTCCAGCTCCGCCAGTGCGACGGTGTTGCGGATGCCCGCGACCACGTCCTCGCCCTGGGCGTTCTGGAGGTAGTCGCCGTACACGCCCTGGTGGCCGGAGGCGGGGTCGCGGGTGAAGGCGACGCCGGTGCCGGAGTCGGGGCCGAGGTTGCCGAAGACCATGGAGCAGACGTTGACGGCGGTGCCGAGGTCGTGCGGAATGCGCTCCTGGCGGCGGTAGAGCTTGGCGCGCTCGCCGTTCCAGGAGTCGAAGACGGCCTTGATGGCGAGGTCCATCTGCTCGCGCGGGCCCTGCGGGAAGTCGCGGCCCGCCTCGGCCTTGACGATCTTCTTGAACTTGGTGACGAGCTCCTTGAGGTCGGCGGCCTCCAGCTCGGTGTCGACCGCGACCTTCTTGGCCGTCTTCGCCGCCTCCAGCGCCTCCTCGAAGAGGTCCCCGTCGACGCCCAGGACGGTCTTGCCGAACATCTGGATCAGCCGGCGGTAGGAGTCCCACGCGAACCGGTCGTCGCCGGCCTGCTGGGCCAGGCCCTGCACCGACTTGTCGGAGAGACCGATGTTGAGGACCGTGTCCATCATGCCGGGCATGGAGAACTTGGCTCCGGACCGCACCGACACGAGGAGTGGGTCGTCGGCCTGGCCGAGCTTCTTGCCCGCCTTCTCTTCGAGGGCGTCCAGATGCGCACTCACCTCGTCACGCAGCGCCGCGGGCTCCTCGCCGCTGTCGAGGTAGGTCTTGCAGGCCTCGGTCGTGATCGTGAAACCGGGAGGGACCGGAAGACCCAGGTTGGTCATCTCGGCGAGGTTGGCACCCTTGCCGCCGAGGAGGTCCTTGAGCTCCTTGTTGCCCTCGGTGAAGTCGTAAACGAACTTCGCCGTGTTCGCTACCTGGGGATCTTTGTTCTCCGACACGGGTCTCGACTCCTCGAGGACGCGGTGGCTGCCCTGACGGCGAGGAATGTACCCAGATCAAAGGCCCATGGGTACGTCCACTTGCCCGTCATGTGCCTGTAACCACTCGTCCGCCAGTGGATCGAAAGTCAAGGCTTGGCAAGCGACCAGTCACCAGTGTTTTCACTTCTTGAACATACGAACGCTCGAACCCATTGATTCATGCTCGCCTGAGCGCCTGACTGTACGTTTGAGTTCGGTCGATGAACGATCAGCACATGGCACTCAGTGCCACACCTTGGAGAAGTAGAGTCGCGCACGATTTGCTCATCTGAGCGTCGCTCCTATCAGAGGTGGCGAGAATCACGCTGCCACAGACCGCGGGATTTCACCATGCGGACCGGTGAACGGACCGCCCACCGCGGACGTACGACACTGCGGCGGGCTCGGCCCCCTCGCCGGGCCCGCCGTCCACCGGGATTCGTACGGAAGGACCTTCGGGTGCCCGTCTTCACGCGCTTTCGCCAGTCACCGACCCCGGCAGAGGAGCCGTACGAACCCGGTGGGTCCGGCGAGACCGGTGAGGCGGGCACCACCGACGGCACCGGTCGCCCTCAGGAGCCCGGCGAACCGGCCGGGCCCGACGACGTCGAGCCCGACGACCCCGGAGAGGCGACCGGGCCCGGGAGGGCCGGGAAACCGGCGGAGCCCCTCGGGCCGGAGACGGCCCCGCAGACGAAACCGTACGAGGGCGTCGTACCCACCCGCCTCGCGCACTGGCGCGCCTGGCACACCCGGCGCCCGCTCGCCGCCCTGGTCGTGCGCCGGACCACGACGGCCCTCGCGGCCGTTGTCGTGCTCGGCGCGCTGCTGCTGCCGAACACCTTCGTCGCCCTGGAGCCCAACCGCTTCGCGCGGATCCCGGCGGAGGCGGTCATCGCCGCGGTGCTGCTGCTCTGCCTGCCCAGGGTGCCGCGCCTGGTGGCGGCGGCGGTGTTCGGGACCGCCCTCGGCGCACTGACCGTGCTGAACCTGCTCGACATGGGCTTCACCGAGTACCTGGGCCGGGGCTTCAACCTCGTCCTGGACTGGGGTCTGCTCGACGACGCCCAGTCGTACCTGGCGGACTCGATGGGCGGGGCGGCGGCGGCCTGGGCCGCCGTGGGCGCCGCCGCGCTGGTCGTCCTGCTGCCGGCGCTCATGGCGCTGGCGGCGGTCCGGCTCGGCGAACTGCTCGCCGCGCACCGGGACCGGGCGGCGCGGGGCGCGCTGATGGCGGCCACCGTGTGGATGACCTGCGCGGCCCTGGGCGTGCAGACCTTCGGCGTGCCGGTCGCCACCAGGAGCGCCTCCGGGGCGGTCCAGGCGCAGGCGCACCGGGTCGTGGACACGCTGCGGGACGAGGCGGCCTTCGCGGACGAGGCGAAGGCGGACCGCTTCGGCGCCACGCCCGGCGAGCAGCTGGTGCCGGACCTGCGCGGCAAGGACATGGTCTTCACGTTCATCGAGAGCTACGGCCGCAGCGCCATCGAGGACCCGGTGATGGCACCGGGTGTCGACCGGACACTGGACGCGAGCACCGCGGCGCTGGCGAAGGCGGGTTTCGGTGCCCGCAGCGGCTGGCTGACCTCGGCGACGTACGGCGGCAGCAGCTGGCTCGGCCACTCCACCTTCCTGTCCGGCCTGTGGGTGGACAACCAGCAGCGCTACCGCACCGTCACGGCCGGCGACCACCTCACCCTCACCAAGGCGTTCGAGAAGACCGGCGACTGGGACACGGCCGGGTTCATGCCCGGGGTGCAGAAGGCCTGGCCGGAGTCGAAGTGGTACGGCCTCGACAAGGTCTACGACGCGTTCGAGATGGGCTACCGGGGGCCGAAGTTCAGCTGGTCGACCATGCCCGACCAGTACGCGCTGGAGGCCTTCCAGCGCCTGGAGCACGGCAGGAAGCGCGACAGGCCGCTGATGGCCGAGGTCATCCTCACCTCCAGCCACCAGCCCTGGGCACCGATCCCGGAGATGGTCGGCTGGGACGAGGTCGGCGACGGGTCGGTGTACGACGGCATCGAGGCGTCGGGAGTGAAGGCGTCCGACGTCATCGCCGACTCCGCCCGTTCGAAGGAGGAGTACGGCAAGTCGATCCAGTACTCGGTCACCAGCCTCACCCAGTGGCTGGAGCGCTACGGCACCGACGACACCGTCCTCGTCTTCCTCGGCGACCACCAGCCGCTCGCCCGCGTCAGCGGCGACGGGGCGAGCCGGGACGTCCCGGTGTCGATCGTCGCCAAGGACCCGAAGGTGCTCGACGCGATCGACGACTGGAACTGGACGGAGGGGCTCAAACCGGCCCGGGACGCCCCGGTGTGGAAGATGAGTTCCTTCCGCGACCGCTTCCTGACGGCGTACGGCTCGACGCCGCACCCCACGAAGGGCTGACCGGCCACGGACCGGTCGGCCGTGGCCGGTCAGCCCTCGGTCAGCCGCCGGAGGTGTCCAGCTCCGCGTCCGCGCCGACGCCCGCGCGGTCGTACGGGTCCTTGAGCCAGCCGTCGGGCAGGACCACCCGGTTGTTGCCGGAGGTGCGGCCGCGGGGGCCGTCGGCACCGGCGGGCCAGGGCTGGTCGAGGTCGAGTTCGTCGAGGCCGGCGCGCAGGGCCTCCAGGGAGGAGGTGACGGCGAGCCGCTTGCGCATCTCGGAGCCGACGGCGAAGCCCTTGAGGTACCAGGCGACGTGCTTGCGGAAGTCGATGACGCCGCGCGCCTCGTCGCCGATCCACTCCCCCAGCAGCGTGGCGTGCCGGACCATCACGTCGGCGACCTCGCGCAGGGTGGGGCGTACGAAGGCGTCGGTGCGCCCCTCGAAGACGGCGACCAGGTCGGCGAAGAGCCACGGCCGTCCGAGGCACCCGCGCCCGACGACGACGCCGTCGCAGCCGGTCTCCCGAACCATGCGCAGCGCGTCCTCGGCGGACCAGATGTCGCCGTTGCCGAGGACGGGGATCTCCGGGACGTGCTCCTTGAGGCGGGCGATGGCGTCCCAGTCGGCGGTGCCGCCGTAGTGCTGGGCGGTGGTGCGGCCGTGCAGGGCGATGGCGGTGACGCCCTCCTCGACGGCGATGCGGCCGGCGTCGAGGTGGGTGAGGTGGTCGTCGTCGATGCCCTTGCGCATCTTCATGGTGACGGGCAGGTCACCGGCGCCGGTCACGGCCTCGCGGACGATGGCGCGCAGCAGGTTCCGCTTGTACGGGAGGGCCGAGCCGCCGCCCTTGCGGGTCACCTTGGGCACGGGACAGCCGAAGTTCAGGTCGATGTGGTCGGCGAGGTCCTCCTCCGCGATCATGCGGACGGCCTTGCCGACGGTCACCGGGTCGACGCCGTACAGCTGGATCGAGCGCGGGGTCTCGGCCGGGTCGAAGTGGATCAGCTGCATGGTCTTCTCGTTGCGCTCGACCAGCGCCCGGGTGGTGATCATCTCGCTCACGAACAGGCCCTTGCCGCCGCTGAACTCCCGGCACAGGGTGCGGAACGGCGCGTTGGTGATCCCGGCCATCGGGGCCAGCACCACGGGGGGCGCGACGGTGTGCGGGCCGATCCGCAACGGCGCGGCGATGGTGTCGGGGGCGGGCGTGGTGAGCGTGGACATTGCTCCATTGTCACGCACGCGGGGCGGTACCCGTCGCGCCCTGTGGACAAAGAACCTGCACAGGTCATTAGTTAGCCGCACTATCGAAGTGGGCGTACGATGGAGTCCATGCCCGAGCTGACCCATCGCCGACGCATGCTCGTGCTCGCCATCTGCTGCATGAGCCTGCTGATCGTGAGCATCGACAACACGATCCTCAACGTCGCCCTCCCCTCCATGCAGCGTGACCTGCACGCGAGCACGTCCGGTCTCCAGTGGGCGATCGACGCGTACACGCTGGTGCTGGCCGCGCTGCTGATGCTGTCCGGCTCCACGGCCGACCGGATCGGCCGCAAGCGGGTCTTCATGACCGGCCTGGTGATCTTCACCCTCGGTTCGCTGCTGTGCTCGGTGGCGCCGGACCTGTCCTCGCTGGTCGTCTTCCGGATGATGCAGGCGGTGGGCGGTTCGATGCTCAACCCGGTCGCCATGTCGATCATCACCAACACCTTCACCGACCCCCGCGAGCGCGCCCGCGCGATCGGCGTCTGGGGCGCGGTCGTCGGCATATCCATGGCCGCCGGTCCGCTGGTGGGCGGCGTACTCGTGGAGTCGGTCGGCTGGCGCTCCATCTTCTGGGTCAACCTCCCGGTGGGCCTGGCCGCTCTCCTCCTCACCCTCCGCTTCGTCCCCGAGTCCCGGGCGCCGAAGGCCCGCCGCCCCGACCCGCTGGGCCAGCTGATGGTGATCGTGCTGTTCGGCTCCCTGACGTACGCGATCATCGAGGCGCCGAACGCCGGGCTCACCACCGTGCTGCCCTTTGCCGCGCTGGCGCTCGCCGCGCTGCTCGGCCTGCTCCTCCACGAGCCCCGTCGCGCCGAGCCCCTCATCGAGCTGCGCTTCTTCCGGTCGGCGCCGTTCAGCGGGGCCACCGCCATAGCGATCAGCGCCTTCGCCGCGCTGGGCGGCTTCCTGTTCCTGTCCACGCTGTACCTGCAGAACGTGCGCGGGCTGAGCGCCCTGGAGGCCGGCCTGTGGATGCTGCCGATGGCCGTCCCGACCTTCCTGTGTGCCCCGCTGTCCGGGCGGCTGGTGGGCAGCCGGGGGCCGCGCCTGCCGCTGCTGATCGCGGGCGGCGCGCTGACCCTGAGCGGGGTGCTGTTCGCCGCCTTCGGGGCCGAGACCTCCGACGTCACCCGCTTCGTCGGCTACGTCCTGTTCGGCGTCGGCTTCGGCTTCGTCAACGCCCCCATCACCAACACCGCGGTCTCCGGCATGCCCCGCGCCCAGGCCGGGGTCGCCGCGGCCGTCGCCTCCACCAGCCGCCAGCTGGGCCAGACGCTCGGCGTCGCGGTGGTCGGCGCGGTGCTGGCGACGGGGGTGGGCGCGTCGTCGTACCGCGACACCTTCGTCTCCGCCGCCCGCCCCGGCTGGTGGATCCTGGCCGCCTGCGGCCTCGCCGTCCTCGTCCTGGGCGCCGTCACGAGCGGCCGCTGGGCCCACCGGACGGCCGAGCGGACGGCGGAACGCCTTCGGTCGCCTGAGGTGCGGGACGCGGCGCGGGTGGGGACGTGACGCCGTAGCCCACTGGTGGGAATCCACTGGTGGCCACGGAACCCGCGCACTGGCGTGCGAGGCCGATGCGCCGGTGATCGGCTGACGGCGGCTCCGCCCGCCCGACGTTCCGGCTCCGGGCCGCCGGGCCGCCGGGCCGCCAGGCCGCCGGGCCCGCGGCAGGCTGACGCTCCCGCCTCAGCGCACCGCCCGCGGCAGCCGTTCCGCGAGCGTCGGCCAGTACTTCGTCACCGCGTCCTCCACCCCCGGCAACGCCCGCTGTCCCGCCAGCGCCAGGGCGATCGCCGCGGCCACGCCCGTCCACGCGACCGGGCCCAGCGGGGTGCAGCCGAAGAGGCGGCTGGCGCCCGGGGTCTGGACGAGGGCGACCAGAGCGGCGGCGGAGCCGAGGGACGTGACCTGGACCAGACGGCTGTCGCGGCGGTCGGCGAGGGTCTGGGCGAGCTGGGTGCCGACGACCGCGCACAGGGCCATGGTCGTCGAGCGGCGCTCCGTGCCCGGCGTGAAGCGGCCGAACAGCCAGGCCGCGGTCGCCCCGAGCGCGGTGGTCAGGGCCCGGTGCCGGATCTGGCGGATCAGGGGCTCGCCCAGCACCGCCGTACCGAGCGGCGCCCCCGCGTCGGCCTTCTCCTGCTCCGGGTCCCCGGTCTGCGTCACCGCGACCGCCATCGCGGGGAACAGGTCGGTGAAGAGGTTGACCAGCAGCATCTGACGGGTGGACAGCGGGGCGGTGCCGCTGAGCACCGTGCCGAGGATGCCGAAGCCGACCTCGCCCGCGTTGCCGCCGATCAGGATGGCGATGGCGTCGGCGACGCTGTGCCACAGCGCCCGGCCCTCCCGCACCGCCTCCACCAGGACCAGCAGGTCGTCGCCCGTGACGACCAGGTCGGCCGCGTTGCGGGCCGCGGCCGAGCCGCGGGCGCTGATGCCGACGCCGATGTCGGCGGCCCGGATCGCGGCGGCGTCGTTGGCGCCGTCGCCGACCATGCCGACGACCCTTCCGGCGTCCCGCAGGGACTCGACGACCTGGAGTTTCTGCTCGGGCGCCACCCGGGCCACCACGTCCGCGTCGCGCAGCATCCGGGAGCGCTCCGTGCGGTCGGCGGCGGCGAGTTCGTCGCCGGTGACCACGACCGCGTCCTCGGGCCAGCCCAGGTCGACGGCGATGGCGTGGGCGGTCTGCGGATGGTCGCCGGTCAGCACCACGGGCCGTACGCCCGCCTCGCGCAGCCCGCGCACCAGCGCCGGGGACGTCTCGCGGGCCACGTCGGCCAGCGCGAGCAGTCCGGTGAACTCCAGCCCCGAAGGCTGCTGTTCGAGGACGTCGGCCGCGTTCTCGCCCCGGCGCAGGGGGCGGGAGGCCACGGCGATGATGCGCAGCCCGTCGCGGGCCAGGCGCTGCGCCGTCTCCCAGGCATGGTCCGGCAGGTTCGCGCAGGCGGGGAGCACCGTCTCCGGGGCGCCCTTGACCACCAGTACCGCGGGACCGCCGGCCCCGTCCCGCCCGCCGCCCCCGCTCCCGTTCTCGTGTCCGACGGCCGCGGCGTAGCCGCGGGAGGTCTCGAAGGGCAGTCCCTCCTTCTGCGTCCACCGCGGGTCGTCCCCGGCCGCGTCCAGGACGGCCTCGTCGGTGGCGTGGGTGGGCCGGGTACCGTCGCCGTTGAGCCGGGGACAGGCGCGCGCGGCGATCCGTACGGCGTCGGCGGCGTCCGGGTCGCCCACCCGGCGGACCGTGCCGTCGGCGCCCGCGACGCGCGAGAGCCGCAGCCTGTTCTCGGTGAGGGTGCCCGTCTTGTCGAAGCAGATGGTGTCCATGCGGCCGAGCGCCTCCAGCGTGCGCGGGGTGCGCACGAGGACGCCCCTGCGGCTCAGCCGGCGGGCCGCCGCGAGCTGCGCCACCGTCGCCACCAGCGGCAGCCCCTCGGGCACCGCGGCCACCGCCACCGACACGCCGCCCGCGACGGCCTGCCGGATCGGGGCCCCGCGCAGCAGCGACAGACCGGTCACCGCTGCCCCGCCCGCCAGCGTGAGCGGCAGCGCCTTGCGGGTCAGCTCCTGGAGCCTCGCCTGGACTCCGGCCGCCGACGGCGTACGCGCCGCCAGCGCGACCGCCCGCGCCGCCTCGGTGTGTTCGCCGGTGTCGACGACGACGGCCCGGGCCCGCCCGGCCACCACGGTCGTGCCCTCGAAGACCATGCAGTACCGCTCGGCCACGGGGGCGCGGGGCGCGGGGTCCACGCACTTGTCCACCGGCAGCGACTCACCGGTCAGCGCGGACTCGTCGACCTCCAGACCGTCCTCCCACAGCAGCCGGGCGTCGGCGGGCACGACGTCGTCGGCCTTGAGCTCGATCACGTGGCCGGGGTGCAGCCGGGCGGCGTCCACGATGCGCGGCTCGGCCTCCGCGGAGGGCTCCCCGGCGGCCACCCCGGCGGCCTCTCCGGTGCCCCTCTGCGGGCTCTCCCCGTCCGGCACCTCGGCACCGACGCTCCGCGACGGGATTCCCGCGGCGGGGACCGGGGGATTCCCGCCGTCCCGGCCGGGCCCCGCGCCGCGTGCCGGGGCGCCGCCGTCGCCGGACCGCCCGGTGCCCGCGTACTCCCCCGCCACTCCGTCGGGTCCGGCCCGCCCGGCCGTCGCCGCGGGGTCCTCCGCGAGGCGGGCCTTCTGTTTCTGATCCGCCAGCAGCCCGGACAGCGCCCGTTCGGCGCGCAGCCGCTGGAAGCCGCCGACCAGCGCGTTCAGGTCCAGCGCGCCGACCACGAGCAGCGCGTCGACGACCGAGCCGAGGATCGCGGAGGCGGCCGAGCCGACCGCCAGCACCGGGGTGAGCGGATCGTCCAGCTCCCCGCGCACGGCGCGGGCCAGCTGCCACGACCAGCGGGCCGGGGCCAGCACCCGTACCCGGCCCGCCCGGTCGGCGGCCGCCCGCAGCCGGGCCGTGGCCTGCTCCACGGCGGTCGGTTCGGGCTCGCGCTCCCGTTCCAGCCTCTCCCGTACGTCGTCCGGGTCCAGCGCGTGCCACGCCACCCGGGCGCGGGGGCGGGGGGCGCGGGCCATCGCCACGCCGAGCGCGGCACGCGTACCGGACACCAGGGCCAGCGCCGCGCCCGCGTCCACCGGCGCGTGCCGCATCCCCAGCAGCGACGACACGCCGCCCTCGCTCCTGCCGCGCGCCTCGCCGACCGCGACCAGCAGTCCGGACAGCGCGGCCCCCGACCGGGCCAGTGTCTGCGACCGGCTCCCCACCGCACGAGCCGCGGGCACCGCCCGCAGCACCCGCCACACGTCGGCCAGTCCCTGGGGTGCGAGCACGTCCGCGCCCCAGGCGACCGGGCAGTCCGCGTCGGCCAGCGCGACCGCCACGTCCCCGGCGAGCAGCCCGGCCGACACGGTCCCGTCGTCGCCGGGCAGCGGCCGTACGACGGTGATGACGCCGCCCTCGCCGCGCAGTTCGGCCACGACGTCCGCGAGCGGGCGCCGGGCGCCGACGACCTGGTCGGCGAGCCCGGTGAAGTCGGCCAGCGCCGGGTCCTCGACCATGACCACGCGCAGGCCCGCGCGCCGCGCCGCGTCCAGCACGTCCTCGGTCCAGGGGTCCGCGCCCGCGTCCGGCACCCGCAACGCGCTGGGATGCAGCACGACCGTGCGGGCCATCTCCAGCTGGCGCAGCCGCCCGGGGTCGCGCACCAGCACGCCGGTGCGGGACAGCGCGGCACTCAGTACGGCGTGGAAGGCGGCGGGCCCGTAGCGCGCGGCCTTGGGCGAACCGGCGAGCACCGCCTCCGCCGCCTCGGCCACCTCGTGCTTGACCAGCAGGGTCGCGGCGGCGCCCGCCACACTGCCCGCCGAGGCGTGGGCGGCGTAGTCCTGGGCCGGGGAGCTGCGCGGCGGCGGGCGCAGGGAGGGTGCCGCGGGCAGGCTGCCCCGGCCCGGAACGCACAAGCGGTCGTGCACGACCTCGAAAGCGGCACCGCGTGCCACCGCCTCCGTCAACTGGCAGACGCGCAGCGCCCCGTCGAGCACCAGCGAGGTGGGGCTCTGTCCGGCACCGTGGACGGCCGCGTTGGCGGCGGCCATCGCCACGTCCATACGGTGGTCGCCGAGCCGCTCGCGCAGCCAGGCGCGGAAGGCCGGGTTCTCACGCAGCAGTGTCGCGACGGCGGTGACCAGGCGGGGCGTGGGCGGCAGTCGCAGGCGTGCGCCGGTCACCGCGGCGGCGATGCCCAGCACGTCGGCCCCGAGGGCGGCCGCCGCGACACGCACCGAGGCCGGGGCGCCGGGATGGTCCGGCTCGTCCACCGGGTCGTCGTCCCCGTCCCGCCGCTCCCGCCGATCCGGCCGGCCCGGCTGGTCCGCCCGGGTGAGTCCGTGGTGCTCGGCGAGTTCGGTGGCCCGGTCCACGACGCGGTCGGTGAGCGCGTCCTCGGTCGCGGTCACCACCAGTCTGGCGAGACCGGTGTCCCAGTAGGCGAGCAGCACGTCGGGGTGCTCGGCCAGGGCCGCCGCCACCCGTCGCGCCACGCGCTCGGTGCCGCCCGCCCGGCGTACCTCGTCCGTCGCGGCCGGCCGGAGCGCGAGGTGCGCCCGGGGTCCGGCCCGCCACTCCCGGGCGCCGCCCGGCAGCGCGGCGCGGGCGACCCGTGCCGCCCGCGCCGCGAAGTCGGCGCCGCGCACACCGGCCCGGGCGGTGCCCGCCGCCGCGCCGGCCGCGGCCCCCACGGCGGGCGCGGTGCCGCGCGCGAGCAGCCGTGGACCCGCCAGCACGAATCCGGTGACGGCGTTCTGGGGACGCGTCAGCAGTCCACCGGCCATCGCTGCGCCTCAGTCCTACTTGCCGCTGCGCGAGGCGGCGGCCGTCTTGCGGCTCCGGCCCCCGGCCGAGGAGGAGGACGAGGTCGAGGACGAGGGGCGACTGGGCGACGCCTTGGTCCCGGACCGGCTCTTCGCCCGGGTGGGGGACGCGGTCTTGTCCGCCGTGCTCTTCTTCACCGTGCTCTTCCCTCCGGAAGCCTTCTTTCCGGTGGCCGTCCCGGGGCCGGTCTTCTCCGCGGTGAACTTCCTCGCGGTGGACTTCCTCGCGGTGGCCGTCCCGGGGCCGGTCTTCTCCGCGGTGGACTTCCTCGCGGTGGACTTCCTCGCGGTGGCCGTCCCGGGGCCGGTCTTCTCCGCGGTGGACTTCCTCGCGGTGGACTTCTCCGCGGTGGTCCGGCCGGCGGAGGCCGTCCTGGCCGCCCTGGCGGTTCCGGCGGTTCTGCTCGGTGCCGTCCCGGCCGTCCCGGCCGCGGTCGTACGCGCCGCGTTCGCCTCTGCGGTGGTCTTCTTGGCAGCGGCGGAACGGGCGGCCACGCCGGACCCGGCCACGTCCCCGCTCCCGGACGCGGGGGAGCCGGAGCCACCGTTCTGCCGCCCCCGCGACTGCGTCAGCCAGGCCACCGCCGCCCCGGTGGCGGCCACCGGCCACTCCACCAGCCCGGCGACGCCCAGTACCCCGGCCCCCGTGTACACGAGCACGCGTCGCCCGCGCGGCGACACGGCCCCGATCCTGTCCAGCGCACCCTCGGCGGCCCTGCCCACCGTCCCGGCGCCCGGCACCTTCCGCACCACCGAAGCGGCCGCGTGCAACGGCTGCGGGAGCGTCCGCGCCGACTTCTGCTCAGCCATGACTGTTCGTCCTCGCCCTGTCGTGCTGTGGGGAAACCCTCGGAACCTCACCTTCCGCACTTCTCCGGGTTCCCGCACTTCGGGCACTCACCCGGACGGCGTCGGCGCGCGCTCCGGAGCGATCGCGGGCGGCTTCTCCAGCCGTTCCCGGGAGACCTCGTCGGCGGGTGCGTACGTCACCGTCCGGGGCGGCGCCGCTCGCGGTGGTGTTCTTCCTGTTCTCCCTCGCCGGTCCCCGGCTGGTCGCCCGCTACGGCACACGCGTCGTGCCGGCGGGCGCCGCCCTCCGAGGGCCGGTCGGCTGGGCCCGGCCCCGATGACACTGGCCGTGTGGCGCTCCTGGCCCGGCCTCGGTCTGGTCGCATGCCCGCCGGCTTCGGCCTCACGATGGCCCCGGAGACCGCCTACGTCACCGGCGGCAGCGTGGCCTACGGCTCGATCTGGGGCGCGTACCTGCCGATCGTCAAGAAGTACGCCGACAACGGCCGGCTGTGGTGGCTGAACATGCAGTACTACAACGGGAGCATGTACGGCTGCTCCGGCGACTCCTACCCGGCCGGCACGGTGCGGGGCTTCACCGCCCAGACCGACTGCCTGGACAAGGGCCTGGTCATCCAGGGCACCACGATCCGGGTGCCCTACGAGAAGCAGGTCCCGGGCCTGCCCGCCCAGCCCGGCGCGGGCGGCGGCCACCTGTCGCCGTCCCTGGTGGCCCAGGCCTGGAACCACTACCACGGCTCCCTCAAGGGCCTGATGACCTGGTCGCTCAACTGGGACGGCTCCAGGAACTGGACCTTCGGCGACAACGTGAAGGCACTGCAGGGCCGCTGACGCCCGAACCGAGCCGCACAAGAACGCCGAACGCCCGCCCCTCACCCGACCGAGTCGGGTGAGGGGCGGGCGAAGGACCGGACCTCCAGGGGGCCGGTCCCCGGTACGTCAGCCGGAACGAACGATCAGCACCCGACCAGCCGAGAGGCGAGGTACCCCTCGATCTGGTCCAGCGACACACGCTCCTGCTTCATGGTGTCCCGCTCCCGCACGGTCACCGCGTTGTCGTCGAGCGTGTCGAAGTCGACGGTGACGCAGAACGGCGTCCCGATCTCGTCCTGGCGCCGGTACCGGCGCCCGATCGCACCGGCGTCGTCGAACTCGATGTTCCAGTTCTGCCGCAGTGCCTGCGCGAGCCCCTTCGCCTTCGGCGACAGCTCCGGGTTGCGGGACAGCGGCAGCACGGCGACCTTCACCGGGGACAGCCGCGGGTCGAGACGCAGCACGGTGCGCTTCTCCAGCTTGCCCTTGGCGTTCGGGGCCTCGTCCTCGATGTACGCGTCGAGCAGGAAGGCGAGCATCGCCCGGCCGACACCGGCCGCCGGCTCGATGACGTACGGCGTCCAGCGCTCGCCCGCCTCCTGGTCGTAGTAGGAGAGGTCCTGGCCGGAGGCCTTCGCGTGCGAGGAGAGGTCGTAGTCGGTCCGGTTGGCGACACCCTCCAGTTCGCCCCACTCGCTGCCGCCGAACTGGAAGCGGTACTCGATGTCGGCGGTGCGCTTGGAGTAGTGGGAGAGCTTCTCGGCCGGGTGCTCGTACCAGCGCATGTTCGCCTCACGCAGGCCCAGGCCGGTGTACCAGTTCCAGCGCTGCTCCATCCAGTACTCCTGCCACTTCTCGTCCTCGCCCGGCTTGACGAAGAACTCCATCTCCATCTGCTCGAACTCGCGCGTGCGGAAGATGAAGTTGCCGGGCGTGATCTCGTTGCGGAAGGACTTGCCCGTCTGGGCGATTCCGAACGGCGGCTTGCGGCGCGAAGTGGTCTGCACCTGGGCGAAGTTGGTGAAGATGCCCTGGGCGGTCTCGGGCCGCAGGTAGGCGACGGAACCGCTGTCCTGGGTGGGGCCGAGGTGGGTGGAGAGCAGACCGGAGAACTGCTTGGGCTCGGTGAAGGTGCCCTTGTTGCCGCAGTTGGGGCAGTTGAGGTCGGCGAGGCCGTTCTCCGGGGCGCGGCCCTTCTTCTCCTCGTACGCCTCCTCCAGGTGGTCCGCGCGGAACCGCTTGTGGCAGGAGGTGCACTCGGTGAGCGGGTCCGTGAAGGTGGCGACGTGACCGGAGGCCACCCAGACCTCGGGGGCCAGGATCACGGAGGAGTCGAGACCGACGACGTCCTCGCGCGAGGTGACCATGTAGCGCCACCACTGACGCTTGAGGTTCTCCTTGAGCTCGACACCCAGCGGACCGTAGTCCCAGGCGGCGCGCTGACCGCCGTAGATCTCACTGCTGGGGAATACGAAGCCACGGCGCTTGCTCAGGCTGACGATGGTGTCGATCTTGTCGGCGGCCACGGTGCTCTCTTCATTACGACGACGGGCGACGAAGCGAGATGCTTCCAGAGAATGCCTCAGGTTACCGGCGTGGACAGCCCCTCGGCCAAATCGGGGCCTCCCCTCGCGGAGTCGACCGCTTGTTGACAACGGTTTCCATATTTGTTGAAAATGAGAGTCATGAACGTACGTCGACGCCACATATCCGGCATAGCAGTCACCGCAGCCGCCGCGCTCGGTCTCGGGACCCTCTCCGCCTGCTCAAGCGACAGCTCGGCGGCGGGCAACACGGACAAGTTCGACGTCGTCGCGTCGTTCTACCCCATGGCCTTCCTCGCCGACCAGATCGGCGGCGAGCACGTCAGCGTCACCAGTCTGACCGAGCCCGGCCAGGAGCCGCACGACCTGGAGATCAGCGCCAAGCAGCGCGCCCAGCTCGAGCAGACGGACGCCGCCCTCTTCCTCAAGGGCCTGCAGCCCTCCGTCGACGAGGCCATCACCCAGTCCGGCGCCAAGACGAAGATCGACGCGACCACGCTCACCACCCTGGAGGAGCACGGCTCCGAGGTCGGCGGCCACGCGGCCGAGCACGAGCACGAGGACGAGCACGCCGAGGACGAGCACGGCCACGACCACGGCGAGGAGGGCGGCAAGGACCCCCACATCTGGCTCGACCCGGTCAAGTACGCCGAGGTCGCCGAGGGCGTCGGCAAGGCCTTCGAGAAGGCCGACCCCGAGCACGCCGCCGACTACAGGAAGAACACCGCGGCCCTGGTCGGGAAGCTCGACGGGCTGAACACGAAGTTCGAGACGGGGCTGAAGGACACGAAGACCAAGGTCTTCATCACCACGCACGCCGCCTTCGGCTACCTCGCCGAGCGCTACGGCCTGACCGAGGAGGCCATCAACGGCCTCAGCCCCGAGTCCGAGCCCAGCGCGGCCCGGATCAAGGACCTTGAGAAGATGGCCGAGGCGGACGGCGTCTCCACGGTCTTCTACGAGACGCTCGTCAGCGACAGGACCGCGAAGACGGTCGCCAGGGACGCGGGCCTCAGGACGGACGTCCTCGACCCGATCGAGGGCATCACCGACAAGTCCCGCGGCGACGACTACATCCAGGTCATGGAAGCGAACCTCAAGGCCCTGCGGACGGCCTTGAACGCCAAGTGACCGACCGGAACAACCGACTCGATCGATACGTTCGACCGGATCGACCCGAACAACCCGAACAACCCGAACAACCCGAACAACCCGAACAACCGGAGGGTGGCATGACCGAGCCCGTCATCTCGCTGCACGGCGTCCGCGCCGAACTCGGCTCACGCCCCGTCCTGCGCGGCATCGATCTCACCGTGGGCCGCGGCGAGGTCGTCGCGCTGCTCGGCGCCAACGGCTCGGGCAAGTCCACGGCCGTGCGCGCCGTCATCGGCCAGGTGCCGGTGACGGCCGGGGAGATCGAGCTGTTCGGCACCCCGCGGCGCCGCTTCCGCGACTGGGCACGCGTGGGCTACGTCCCGCAGCGCACCACCGCCGCGGGCGGCGTCCCCGCCACGGTGACCGAGATCGTCTCCTCGGGCCGGCTCTCCCGGACCCGCTTCGGCATCCTGCGCAAGGCAGACCACGAGGCCGTACGCCGTGCCCTCGGCCTGGTCGGCATGGCGGACCGGGCCAAGGACTCGGTGAACGCCCTCTCCGGCGGTCAGCACCAGCGCGTACTGATCGCCCGGGCACTCGCCGCCGAACCCGAACTGCTGATCATGGACGAGCCGATGGCGGGCGTCGACCTGGCCAGCCAGGAGGTGCTGGCCGAGACGCTCAGGGAGCAGGTCGCGGCCGGCACCACGGTCCTCCTCGTCCTGCACGAGCTGGGCCCGGTGGAGCCGCTCATCGACCGGGCCGTGGTCCTGCGCGACGGCTGCGTCCTGCACGACGGCCCGCCGCCCGAGGCGGTCGGCCAGCACGCGCTGCCCGGCCACGACCACGTGCACCCGCACGCACCGGCGGGCGCCGAACCGATCCGCACCGGACTGCTGAGCTGAGAAGGCACCCATGGAAATCCTGAACTACGCCTTCATGCAGCGGGCCCTGCTGGCTGCCGTCCTGGTCGGCATCACCGCCCCCGCCGTCGGCATCTACCTCGTCCAGCGCCGCCAGGCCCTCATGGGCGACGGCATCGGCCACGTGGCGATGACCGGCGTCGGCCTCGGCTTCCTGCTCTCCTGGTCCCCGGTGTGGATGGCGACCCTGGTATCCGTCCTCGGCGCGGTCCTCATGGAGCTGATCCGCTGGTACGGCAGGACCCGCGGCGACATCGCCCTCGCCATGCTCTTCTACGGCGGCATGGCCGGCGGCGTCATGTTCATCAACCTCGCGCCGACCGGCTCGAGCGCCAACCTCACCTCGTACCTCTTCGGCTCCCTGTCGACGGTGAGCGAGTCCGACGTCACCGCGATCTGCGTGCTGGCCGCCTTCGTGGTCCTCGTCACCCTCGGCCTGCGGCGCCAGCTGTTCGCGGTCAGCCAGGACGAGGAGTTCGCCCGGGTCACCGGCCTGCCGGTGCGCGCGCTGAACCTGCTGACGGCCGTCACGGCGGCGGTCACGGTGACGGTCGCGATGCGCGTCGTCGGGCTGCTGCTGGTCTCCGCGCTGATGGTGGTCCCGGTGGCCGCCGCGCAGCAGCTCACCCGCAGCTTCGCCGCCACCTTCGCGATCGCCGTCGCGCTCGGCGTGACCGTGACGATCGGCGGCACCGTCACGTCGTACTACCAGGACGTGCCGCCCGGCGCGACGATCGTGCTGCTCACCATCGGCGCGTTCGTCCTGCTGACCATGCTGGCGGCGCCGCTGGCCCGGCGACGCGCGCGGGCCGTCGCAGCGGCGGGGCCCGCCGCCGAACCGGCGGAGTGCAAGATTCCGGCCACCCGGGGGGCCGCCGACGAGGTCGGCGTCTGACCGCGGGTGAACCGGGCTGGCACAATGGCCCGGCAAGCCGCGAAGACGTGAGGAGGAATCCGGTGACGACCGCTGGACCGCCCGTGAAGGGCCGCAGCACCCGGCAGCGGGCCGCCGTGTCGGCGGCTCTCCACGAGGTCGAGGAGTTCCGCAGCGCTCAGGAGCTCCACGACATGCTCAAGCACAAGGGCGACTCGGTCGGGCTCACCACGGTCTACCGCACCCTGCAGTCCCTCGCCGACGCCGGCGAGGTCGACGTCCTGCGCACCGCCGACGGCGAGTCCGTCTACCGCCGCTGCTCCACCGGCGACCACCACCACCATCTGGTCTGCCGCACCTGCGGCAAGGCGGTCGAGGTCGAGGGCCCGGCGGTGGAGAAGTGGGCCGAGGCCATCGCCGCCGAGCACGGCTACGTCAACGTCGCGCACACGGTGGAGATCTTCGGCACCTGCGCCGACTGCGCGGGTGCCTCCGGCGGCTGAGCCGTTCAGGGCCGGGGCTGCGCCCCGGGCCCCTGTTCCTGCCTGAACGGCCTCGTCCCCGAACGCCGGAGGGGCTGAAGGGCGGGGACGGGCCGGATTATTCGGTGCGGCCTTCCATGGCCAACAGCTCCTCGTTCGGGATGGCACCGCCGAAGCGGCGGTCCCGGGAGGCGAACTCCAGGCAGGCGCGCCACAGGTCGCGCCGGTCGAAGTCGGGCCACAGCACGTCCTGGAACACCAGCTCGGCGTACGCGCTCTGCCAGAGCAGGTAGTTGGACGTCCGCTGCTCCCCGCTCGGCCGCAGGAACAGGTCCACGTCCGGCATGTCCGGGTAGTACAGGTACTTCGCGAGGGTCTTCTCGTCCACCTTCGACGGGTCGAGCTTCCCGGCCCGCACGTCCCGCGCGAGGGCCTGCGCCGCGTCGGCGATCTCGGCGCGTCCGCCGTAGTTCATGCAGAAGTACAGCGTGAGCCTGTCGTTGTCCTTGGTCTGCTCCTGCGCGACCTGGAGCTCCTTGGCCACCGACTTCCACAGTCTGGGCATCCGCCCCGCCCAGCGCACCCGCACCCCCAGCTCGTCGAGGGTGTCACGGGACTTGCGGATGAAGTCGCGGTTGAAGTTCATCAGGAAGCGCACCTCGTCCGGCGAGCGCTTCCAGTTCTCGGTGGAGAAGGCGTACAGGGAGATGTTGCCGACGCCCATCTCGATGGCGCCCTGCAGGACGTCCATGACCTGCTCGGCGCCGACCTTGTGCCCCTCGGTGCGCGGCAGCCCGCGCTCCTTGGCCCAGCGTCCGTTGCCGTCCATGACGATCGCCACATGCTCCGGAACCAGCTCACCGAGCCCCGGGGGCCGCGCGCCGGACGGATGCGGCTCCGGCGTCCTGTACTCCCGGCGCTGCCGCCCCAGGATCCCGCGTACGGCCATGTGTCTCTCGTCTCCTCGAACCGTTCTTGGCGCTCTTGCTGTTCCTGCTGTTCCTGCTGTTCCTGCTGTTCCTGCTGTTCCTGCTGTTCCTGCTGTGTTCGCTGTCCTTGCCGGGTCCTTCTAGGACTTCTCGACGTACCGCAGGGAGCGCAGGCCGCGCTCCAGGTGCCAGTGCAGGTACGCGGACACCAGTCCGCTGCCCTCCCGGACGTACCGCGGCTCGCACGCGTCCGCCGTCCCCCAGTCCCCCGTGAGCAGCGCCCCGAGCAGTACCAGGGCCTGCGGCGAGGGTACGACGCTGCCGGGCACCCGGCAGTCGGCGCAGACGGAGCCGCCCGAGCCGACCGAGAAGAACCGGTTCGGACCGGGCAGACCGCACTTCGCGCAGTCCCCGAAGGTCGGGGCGTAACCGTTCACGGCGAGGGAGCGCAGCAGGAAGGCGTCGAGGACGAGGTTGGGCGCGTGCTCGCCCCGGGCGAGGGTCCGCAGCGCACCCACCAGCAGCAGATACTGCTGGACCGCCGGCTCGCCCTCGTGATCGGTGAACCGCTCGGCCGTCTCCAGCATGGCGGTCCCCGCGGTGTACCGCGCGTAGTCGGTCACGATCCCGCCACCGTACGGCGCGATCGTCTCGCTCTGCGTGCACAGCGGCAGCCCGCGCCCGACCAGCTCGCTGCCCTTCGAGAAGAACTGCACGTCCACGTGCGAGAACGGCTCCAGCCTCGCTCCGAACTTCGACTTCGTCCGCCGCACCCCCCGCGCCACGGCGCGTACGCGTCCGTGACCGCGCGTGAGCAGCGTGATGATCCGGTCCGCCTCACCCAGCTTCTGGGTGCGCAGCACGATGCCGTCGTCGCGGAACAGACTCATGGCGCCCATTCTCGCGCATCCTTCAAGGCACCTCGCCCCGGCTTCGGGCGTTGGTGTACGCCATCGCCGCGCTGAGCCGCTCGGACGGAGTGGCGTGGCGTACGTCACCCGGCTCGGCGTCCCACTCCCTGCCCCCGCCGTACGGCCGCATCTGCACGTACGGCCCCTCGTGCCCCATCACGATCCCGACCCGCCCACTGCGGGTGTCCACGGCATAGGTCCCGACGGACGGCGTGATCACCGCAGCACCGCCGCGAGCCGCTGCGCGGTCTCGACGGAACACCGCCCCAATTCGACGAGCGGACAGGGTGCCTCCCGCGCAAGACTCACCGGGTCGACCCCGAGGGAGGGAAGAGTAATTCCCGCCTCCGCGAGCGCCGCGCGCAATTCCTTCACCGTGTCCTCCGCTCCTTCGACGCAGAGCGCCGAGTGCCGTTCTTCCACCGTGCTCCCCTTTTCTTTACGGTTTCACTCTTCGTGTCCCCAGAATGCCTCGACGTGCCTACACTCGGCAGGAGTATGCGCACTACAAGTGCGGTTCAGTACATGGGGGTTGGTTATGGCCAATGGTTCACGGCAAGCCGCGTGGGAGTTCTTCGGAACGGAACTGAAACGGCGGCGAGAGGACGCCGGAATCACCCAAGTAGAGCTGGGGGCACGCGTATTCGTGTCCGGCGGTTACATCGGTCAGTTCGAACAGGCAATTCGGAAGCCGCAGTTGGATGTGGCCCAGCGGATCGACGAGTCGCTACAAACCGACGGTATTTTCGAGCGCCTGTGCCGGAAGCTGATTGACGATCCCCGGTACGCGGACTACTTCGCGAAGGTGGCGGAACTGGAAGGGCTGGCGACGACGATCTGCGAGTTCGCCCCGGCGCTGGTGCCCGGGCTGCTGCAGACGGCGGACTACGCGCGGGCGGTCACGCTCGCCATGAACCCCTTCGCGCCGGACGAGTACATCGAGGAGAAGGTGTCCGGTCGCATGGATCGGGCTGGGATCCTCGCGGACGCCACACGCCCCGTGTATTGGGTGGTCCTGCACGAATGTGTGCTTCGCATCCCTGTCGGTGGGCCCTTGGCGATGGCCGAGCAACTGGAACACGTCGCCACCTTGGCGCAGGCGCGCACGGTACTTGTGCAGGTGCTGCCGCTGGCTGCCGGCGCCTACCCGGCCATGACGGGGTCGCTGAAGCTCATGGAGTTCGAGGACGCTCCCCCAACGGTCTATACAGAAGCCGTGTATTCGGGGACCCTCCTGGACGATCCGCCCGTGGTGCAGCGGATCCGCTCGGCATACGATCTGATCAGGGCCGCCGCACTGTCACCAGAGGCGTCCCTGGCCCGGATCAAGTCGGCGGTGGAGGACCACAGACGATGCGCGAGTACGAGCTGAACCACGCACGCTGGCGCAAGAGCAGCTACAGCGACGGCAATGGCGGCGACTGCCTCGAAGTCACCGACGGAGTCCCCGGCATCGTGCCCGTCCGGGACAGCAAGGTGAGCGGTGGCCCGGTGATCGTCGTCGGGGCGGCTGCCTGGTCCGCGTTCGTCAGGGATGTGGCGGGGTAGACCCCGGGCCGCCGGGCCGTTTCAGGGAGTTGCCCGAACGCGGCGAAGGGGGCACCACCGTCTCCCGTTTCCCGGCCACCGGGGCGGCGGCCGGAGGCGGGCCTCTACCGCCGCTGAGCCGTGCCCGGGGTCACCAGCCCCGACTCGTACGCCACGATCACCAGTTGCGCCCGGTCCCGGACGCCCAGCTTGCCCATGATGCGGCTGACGTGGGTCTTCGCCGTCAGCGGGCTCAGTCCCAGCGCGTCGGCGATCTCCGTGTTGTTGAGGCCGCGGGCGATCAGGGTGAGTACCTGGCGTTCGCGGTCCGACAGGCAGTCGGGGCCGGCCTCGCCCGCCACCGGCGTCGCGGGGCTGCGCAGGAAGCGTTCGATCAGGCGGGCCGTCGGGCCGGGCGAGAGGAGGGCGTCACCCGCCGTCACCGTGCGGATGGCGTCGAGGAGTTCGGCCGGCTTCGTGTCCTTGACCAGGAATCCGGAGGCACCCGCGCGGAGCGCCTCCACGATGTTCTCGTCGGTGTCGTAGGTGGTGAGGACCAGCACCCGTACCCCCGCGAGGTCCTCGTCGGCCGCGATCAGCCGGGTCGCCTCGATGCCGTCCAGGTCGGGCATGCGCACGTCCATGACGACGAGGTCGGCGCGTTCGGTGCGGGCCAGGTCCACCGCCTGGCGGCCGGTGCCTGCCTCGCCGACGACCTCCATGTCGGGGGCCGAGGCCACGAGCAGGGCGAACGCCGCGCGGACGAGGTTCTGGTCGTCCGCGAGCAGCACGCGTATGGTCATCCGGCTCTCTCCGAGGTCAGGGTCGTCAGGGGCGTGGCGGGAGTCGGCAGTACGGCCGTCACCTCGAAGCCGTCGGCGCCCTCCCGTGGTCCGGCGTCGAGTGTGCCACCCACGCTGCGGGCCCGCTCCCGCATGCCGAGAAGGCCGAAGCCCGGAGTTCCCGCGGAGTCGGGTCCGGTGCCGTCGTCGGTGACGGACAGGCGCAGGACGCCCGGCTCGGCGCGCACGTCGACGCGGACGGACGGTTCGGGCCCCGCGTGGCGTACGGCGTTGGTCAGCGCCTCCTGCGTGATGCGGTAGGCGGCGGCACCGACCGCGGGCGGGACGTCGCCCACGCTCACCGCCAGGTCCACGTGTGCACCGGCGAGCCGGGCGCTCTCCGCCAGGTCGGACAGGCCGTGCAGCCCGGGCAGGGGCCCGCGGGCGTCGGCGGTGCCCCGCTCCCGCAGCACCTCCAGCGTGGTGCGCAGTTCACCGCGCGCGGTGCGGCAGGTTTCGGCGATGTCGTCGAGGGCCTTGGCGACGGCCGTCCGGTCCAGGCGCCCGGGGTCGGCGGTCAGGACGTGGGCGGCGACCGAGGTCTGCACGCCGATGAGGGTGATGCTGTGCGCGAGCAGGTCGTGCAGGTCCCGGGCGACGCGCAGGCGCTCCTCGGCGACACGGCGCCGCGCCTCCTCCTCGCGGGTGCGTTCGGCGCGTTCGGCGCGCTCCACTATGGCGGCGACGTACTGGCGGTAGTAGCGGATGTCGATGCCGCAGAAGAGGATGGCGACGACCCAGCCGGAGATACGGATCAGTTCGAGGGCCTGGTGGGTGTTGACGGTGAGCATGACGCTCACGGACACGGTGAGGACCGCGACGCCGGTCACGACGGTGCGCAGGGGACGGCCCGTGACGGCGAGCGTGTACAGGGCGACGTAGGAGGCGGGGGCGGCCGCAGCGTGGTTGTTGTCCATCGCGTGGTAGGGGCCGACGAGGGCCACCACCGTCGCGAGCACCAGCAGCGGACGGCGGCGGCGCCACACGATCGGCAGGTGCGCGGCGACCAGCAGCGTCCAGCCCACCGCGTCCGGGCGGCGGCCCTCGTCCGTGGACAGCGCCAGGCAGGCGGCCACGGTGAGGAGCGCGGCGGCCAGCACGACGTCGTTGCGGGTGCCGTGCGGGGCGGTGCGCGGGTCGCGGTTGATCGCGGCGATGATCCGCTCGCCGACGCGGGGACGGGACGCTGCCTCGGTGGTTGCCTGCACGCCTCCATACTCCGTGACCCGCGCGCCCCGCCGGGAGGGGAGGGGCGCGCTCCGGTCGTCGGGCGGTTCAGACACCGACCGGCTCCCGGTCGCCGTCCGGCGCGGGCCGTTCCGGCTTCCGGGACAGCCGGCCCGGCCACCACACCCGGCGGCGCAGCGCGACGCTCGCGCTGGTGACCAGGTAGGTGCGGACCAGGAAGGTGTCGAGCAGGACGCCGACCGCGATGACGAAGCCCAGCTCGACCAGCTGCACCATCGGCATGCTGGTGAGCACCGCGAAGGTGGCCGCGAGGACCAGTCCCGCGGAGGCGATGACGCCGCCGGTGGTGCGCAGCGCCGAGAGGGCCGCCTGTGTGGGTTCGGCGCCTTTCAGGGCCTCCTCGCGCATCCGGTGCATCAGGAAGATGCCGTAGTCGACGCCGAGGGCGACCAGGAAGACGAAGGAGAGCAGCCCGAGTCCCGGGTCGGTGCCCTCGAAGCCGAAGAGGGGCTCGAAGACGAGACCGCCGATGCCGACGGCCGCGCCCCACACGGCGACGACGGCGGCGACCAGGATCAGCGGCGCGACCAGGGAGCGCAGCAGCACGGTGAGGATCAGCAGGACCGACAGCAGCACGATGGGCACGACGATCGTGGTGTCCCGGGCGTTGGTGTCCTCCAGGTCGATCTGCTGGGCGCTGGGGCCGCCGACGTAGGAGCCGTCGAGCTTGTCGCGCAGGGCCTCGATGGTGGCGGTCTCGGCGGCCGACTGGGGCGGGGCGGAGGCCAGTACGGTCAGCTCGGTCCAGCCTCCGCCGCTGCGGCCGGTTTCGGCGTTCTCGACACCGCGGGTGCCGCGGATCTCGGCGAGGGCGGCGTCGGCCCGGCCGGTGGGGGCGATGACGGTGATGGGCTGGGTGCCGCGCTCCGGGTAGGCAGCGGCGAGGGTCTCCATGGCCGCGATCGCCTCGGGCCTGGTGGTGAAGGAGTCCTCCTGCTTGAGGCTGCCGGGCAGGGCGAACGAGCCGAGCGCCAGCGCGCCGAGCAGGACGGCGCCGCCCACCAGGACGGTGCGCGGCCGGCGTTCGGCGGAGCTGCCCATCGCGGTGAACAGCGATCTGCGGGCCTTGGGCGCGCTGCCGTGGCGGGGCACGAGCGGCCAGAAGACGCGGCGGCCGAGCAGGACCAGGAGCGCGGGCAGCAGGGTCAGCATGGCGGCCAGCGCGCACAGGACGCCGACGGTGCCGAGGGGGCCCATGCCCCGGCTGGAGTTGAGGTCGGCGGTGAGCAGGCACAGCAGCCCGGCGGCCACGGTGCCGGAGGAGGCGAGCACGGCGGGGCCGCAGCCGCGCAGGGCGGCGCGCATGGCGTCGTACGGCCGCTCGGCGCGCCGTAGTTCCTCGCGGTAGCGGGAGACCAGCAGCAGCGCGTAGTCGGTGCCGACACCGAAGACGAGGACGGTCATGATGCCGCTGCTCTGGCCGGAGACCGCGGTGCCGAACCACTGGTTGAGGCCGTAGGCGACGCCCATGGACAGGTAGTCGGCGATTCCCGCGACGGCGAGCGGGACGAGCCACAGGAAGGGACTGCGGTAGATGAGGATCAGCAGCAGGGCGACCACCGCGGCGGTGGTGTAGAGCAGGGGGCCGTCGAGGGAGTCGTAGACCTCGGCGGCGTCGGTGGCGAGCGCGCCCGCGCCGCCGACCTCGACGCCGAGCCCGTCGCCGCCCCGCGCGATGTCCCGTACGTCGTTGACGAGTGCGTCGCGGGCCTTCTCGTCCTGGCCGGGCTCGTTGGAGGCGACCGGGTACACGAGGGTGGTGCCGTCCTTGGACGGGATGCCCGCCGGGCGGCCGGTCAGTTCGTGCGCGCCGGCGATCTCGGCGAGCTGCTCGGCCGCGGTGGCTTCGTCGGCGGCGGTCAGTCCGGCGTCGCGGTGGTAGACGAGGACCATCTCGGTGGCCTCGCCGCCCGGCAGCCGGTCCTGGATCCTGGCGACCTGTGTCGAGTCCGCGCTCGCCGGAAGGTAGTCGACGGCCCGGTCGTGCTGCACGTCCCCGAGTTTCGCCGCGAACGGCGAGGCGATCGCCAGGACGGCGATCCACAGCCCGAGCACCAGCCACGGCAAGGCCCGCCGCCGCCCCGCGCTTGTCCTTACGGCCCCCATCCGACGGGCCTCCCTCCGGTGGATGTCTGGTCGGTCTCCAGACTTCCGGCAGCGGGACGCGAACGCGTCGGGCCTGAGGGCGAGTCGGCGGCTACTGCCCGGGGTGACGCGCAGCCGTCGTTACTCCCCGGGGAGTACGGCGGCCGTCACGCCTGGTCGACCATCCAGTTGCCGTCCTCCTCGTCGTCGACCCGCACCTCCAGTTCGCGCAGGCCCATGCCCGCGTCCCAGAGCTCCTTGAAGCGCTTGAGCCGGTCCCGTACGTAGTCCTGGCGCGCGGTGAGCCGGGTGCGGATGTTGACGTCGCGCAGGTCCTGCTCGATCTCGAACGACACCTCCTCGTCGTAGAGGATGAAGTCGTTGGTGGTGCCGCGCTGGAGGTGCGGGGGCAGTTCGGGCAGGACCGCCACGCGTACGTCGATGCGGCGCAGTTCCTGCTCCTCGCACAGGCGCAGCAGCCGGTCGTCGAGTTCGCGGGCGCTCTCCAGCAGGAACAGGCGGCGCACCGCGACGCCCTGCTCGTCGATGGCCGCCTGCTGGGCGTCGAGGTAGCGGCCGGCGGGCTCGCTGCTCCAGAACTCCCGGTCGACGGAGGTGCTGGTGGCGAGGATGGACCGCTCGGCGGCCCGGGTGAGGGTGAGCATCCAGTCGTGGTTCTCGCCGGGGCACTCGGCGGTCAGGTTGGTGAGGTCCGCCATGTGGCCGACCACCCGGGACATCTCCAGGTGGACGAAGGTGTGCAGGATGGAGGGGCTGGGCAGCAGCACGTCGGCGAAGCCCTTGGCCAGGTCGGGGACGCTGTCGATACGGACCGGGTCCAGTGGACGACCGGGTTCGGCGGCCCGGTGGTCGACCTGGGTGACGTGAGTCTCGACCAGCTGCTTGACGTCCTCGGTGTGCCGGGACAGGCCCGACTTCAGCTCGTCGTCGTACCGGTTCAGACCGTCGCGTACGGCGGCGGTGTTCTCCGCCAGGGCGCTCTCCACCCGGTGGGTGTGCTCCTCCAGCCGCTGCTGTCCCGGGCGCGGGGCCAGGCCGAGGACGTACTGGACGGCTGCCGCCGCGCCGGCACAGAGCACCGCGGACACGAACTGCCGCAGTGTGCCGTCGTCCGGGGCGAGCAGCGTCGTGACGCTCCAGAAGAGGGCGCCGACGACGAGGGCGATCAGCAGCACGCGCGCCCGGGGGGACTCCCCCCTCGGGTCGATCGGGTTCGTCGTGCGGGGCGGGTCGTCGGGTCGGGGTGACTGTGCCGTGCTCATCTCGCTTCTCCCCCCGTTGGGATGCGCGTCGGATAGGGGTGCGGGGATGTGCGTGCGGGGCGGGTGCCGGGGCCACTGGGGGCCGGGGCGCCGGTCAGGGGGCCGGTTCCACCTCCCGGTGGGGTACGGGTATGGCGTGCAGGGTGAGCTGGTCGCGGATGCGCTGCACCAGGGTCTGCCACTGCCGGGTGAAGCCGGGGCGCTCCTCCAGCGGGTCCCACAGCGCGGCCAGTTCGGCGGTCACGCGGGCGCGCGGCATCCACAGGTGCAGCAGATGGTCGACGGCCGGGCGCAGCGTCCGCACCACGGCACCGGCGTCCTGTGCCGCTCCGGCGCCCAGGCGGAGGCCGTCGAGCATGCGGACGACGGTGGTGAGCAGCCAGTCGTGCAGGGCCAGGTCGTCGCAGAGCGCGGCGAGGCCTGCCGCGGCGGTGCCCTCGGGCACGCGCAGGCGTACGGTGCGCAGCTCGTCCTCGGCGAGGGTGAACCGCTCGACGGCGGGTCCTTCGCCCGGCTCGGCGGGCAGCGCCGCCCAGCGCAGCCGGGTGGGGCGGGACCTGAAGGGCGGGCGCTGGTCGAGCAGGGGGTGGCGCAGCAGCCGGGTGAGCAGTCCGCCGGCGATCAGCCCGATGTCGAGGTCGCCGTGGCGTGGGCCTCCGAGGACGCCCCGCGCGACCGCCTCGTGGGGGAGTCTCCCGAGTGGTTCGACGATGCCGGGCCGCACCAGGTACTCGCCCCACGGCCGCCGCTGGTCGGGTCCGCCTGCGGGGATCCGGCAGTATGCGGAGGTCTGCAGGACGCGGCCCTCGGTGAGCGCGGCGTGGGCGGTGACGGTGCCGACCGCGCGGATCCGGGCACCGTTGGCGCTGGGCAGCGGGCAGTCGACGCCGGTGAGGGTGTCGGGAGAGCGCGCGTAGAGGCCGGGGCGCTCGGAGAGCAGCACGCGTTCGTCGGCGCGCAGGCCGAGGAGCTGGGCGGCGGAGCGGATGTCGAGGGCCTGCCGGGCGGGCAGCAGGCAGGTGCGGACCTCGCCGCAGGCGAGTGCGGCGCGCGGAGTGCTGCTCTGCCGCGGCGCCATGTCAGAGCCCCGCGTAGTACACGTAGGAGACGCGGTCGGCGACCGAGTCGGGGACGGGGACGCGTTCGCGGCCGGAGCGTTCGGCGACCTGCGTCAGGGCGCCGGGGTCGACCTCGATCTGGTCGAGGATCACGCGGACGGCGTGTTCGACGGGGAGGAAACGGCCCGGCAGTACCGAGCAGGTGCGGTAGGCGGCGAAGGGGGCGGCGCGGTCGTCGAGCCGTAGCAGGGACGGCAGTTCGTCCCAGTCGTCCGGGAATCCGGCGGCGGGGGCGTACGGCTGGGGGACGAGGACGGTCTCGCCCTCGTTGCGCAGCAGTCCGAGGCGGGCGAGCTGCCACACGGCGGCGAGGAAGGGGCAGGACCAGGTGCGTTGCCCGTCGGCGTCGTCGCTCCACAGTTCGACGTCGAGGAAGACGGAGTGGCGGCGGGCCGCGGTCTCCCGGGGCGGCTGCCAGGCGACGGCCCGCTTCATGGCCTGCGGGGCGCGGGCGACGGGGCTGCGTTCGCCGTTGGCGAGCCAGCCGGTCTGGGCGGCGGGCGGGCGCAGGCCGTAGCTGCCGGGCGGCGGGGACTCGACGATACGGCCGGCCACCGCCTCCGCGACGGGCACCTTGCCGGTGACGGCGCAGCCGGACTCGCGGGCCAGGTAGTCGACTCTCAGCCCGGCCCGCTCGGCCTCCGCGAGCAGCATGGGGACGACCTCGGCGGGGGTGGAGAAGCGGCTGAAGTAGTCGTCGACGAGGAAGCAGGTGCTGATCCGGGCGCGTTTTCCGCCCGCCCGGGCGGCGGCGGTGCGGGCCGCCTCCACCCAGGGGCGCACTTCGGCGAAGTGCGCGCGCAGCCGTTCCGGTCCGGCCTCGAAGTCCTCCATGTAGAGGTGGCCCAGCTCCAGGGAGAGGTGGGCCAGCGGCACCGACCGGGTGCGCGGTTCGGCGGCGGTCTCGCGGAACACCGCGTCGCTCACGGCCGCCCCCAGTGCGAGTCGTCGGTCAGGCGCCGGGCGATCTCCTCCAGCGCCTCTAGGGTCTCCTTGTTGGCGATCTGGGTGGAGAGGACGTCCTCCTCGGTGATCAGCTGCTCGCGCCACTGGAGTATGGGTTCCAGCGGTACGACGCCGAGGACGACGCTGTCGCCGATGCGGTGCTCGGCGGCGAGCCGGCGCAGTGCCTCGTCGCAGGCCTGCATCCAGGCGGCCTGGGCGGGCGAGCCCTGGGACCACAGCGGCGACTCGGGGTCGGGGACGGCGGCCCGTACGAAGCGGATGGCGGCGCGCAGGGTGTCCTCGTCGTGGCCGCGTTCGACGCCGCCGCCGATGATGCCGTGGTCCTTGTGGACGAGTCCGGAGGCGGCGATGACGTGCTGGCGGGTCCAGCGGTGGAAGACCAGCCAGCGGAAGGGGACGTTGCGCATCCGGGCGTGGGCGGTCGCCGCGAGGACCATGTCGACGGCGTAGCTGCGGCCGGCGCTGAGGTCGACGACGGTGACGTCGAACTCGCCGTTGAGCTTCAGCAGCAGGTCGATGCAGCGCTCCAGGGATTCCTCGCCGGTGGCGAACTCGCCGCCGCCCGCGTCGCCGGGGAACAGCACCAGGCGGCCGGACTGGTTGGGGCGGGCGCGCAGCAGGGGGTGCTCGGTCTGCCGCCAGACGTCGATCCTGACCGGCTCGGCGGTCTCGCCCTCCAGGTAGGAGTGCAGACCGTGCTCCTCGGTGCCGCGCATCGCGCCGGGCACGTCGAAGACGGCGGCGGCGGTGGGCGAGCCGAAGTCGAAGTCCACGTAGGCCACGTGGTCGCCTGTGAGGGCGCGCTGGTAGGCCAGGTTGGCGCTGGTCACCGAGCGTCCCGTGCCTCCTTTGTCGGAGGCGGCGAAGACGAGCACGCTCACACCTCCTGCGCGGCGGCGCCCCTGGCCTGGGCCAGGGTGTCGAGTTCCCGGAGCACGGGCAGGGCCAGTGCGAAGGCGGTCGCGGGCCGCTCGTCGACCAGGCTGCGGGCGTGGTCGAGGCGGCTCTCGATGCTGCGCATGGCGCGGGCTCTGCTTCCGTCGGCGGCGGCGGACGCCTCCAGCTGTTCCTTGCCGAACAGGTGGGTGGCCTCGCTGAGCAGTCCGCGGGCCATTTCGGCCAGCTCGGGGCTGCGGATGGGCTGCTGCTCGTACAGGTTGCGGGCGGCGACGAGGCACTCGGTGACGCGTTCGGTGATGCTCCAGGACAGGCGCAGGGCGACGTCCTGCGACTCGGGGTAGACGGCCCGGACGTTGTCCCAGAGACCGGCGCCGTCCTCGTCGTCGATGCGCCGTGACCACAGGTGCTCGAAGGTCTGCTCCGCCAGGCGCAGCAGCCGGTCCTGGGCGCCGATGTTCCGGGACAGCTCGGCGAGCTGGATGCTGCGTTTGAGGAGCTGGGCGGAGAAGTCGGTCATCCGCCACAGCAGCCGGCCTCCGGAGCGCTCGGACCCGGCGAGCGGCATGGTGACGCCCGGGTTGTGCAGCCGGATGGTGGTGTCCCGTCTGGTCATGCGGCTGGTGACGCGGCCCCGGTCGGCGAGGCGTTCCATGACGGCGACGGTGCGGGTGAGGTCGTCGTCGGTGGCCTTCCGGCGGACCAGGTCGTGGACGACGATGGCCGCGACGGTCAGGGAGAAGTACTCGGACTCCAGGCGCAGGCCGGTGGTCTGCCAGGGCAGGTCCTCGAGCGGCCAGCGGTCGGTGCCGAAGCGGGCGATCGCGGACCAGTACTGCTGGCTGAGTTCCCAGCGCAGGCGCAGCATCTCGGCGAGTTTCTGCTGGTCCTCGTCGAGCAGGCCGAGGGTGAGGGTGCGGTCGGAGAACAGGTCCTGGATGCCGTCGAGAGCGGCGACGGTGAAGTACACGTAGGGCAGCCGGTCGGCGATGCCGTCGGGCTGGCCGGGTGCGGGGGTGTTCAGGTCGCCGATCTCGGGGGCGTCCTTGACGATGCCCCAGGCCCAGCCGCACTCGAAGAGCTGGCTCTCGTCGCGGATGCCCTCGTCGACCTGGATGCCTCTGGAGATGCTCTCGATGATGGTGGCGCGCAGGGGGCGCAACCGCCGGGAGAACTGCTGGAGGACGAGCCGGTCGGACAGCCCGCCCTGTCCGATGACCTGGATCAGCCGCCGGCCCTGCTCGGACTCGGCGTCGAAGACGTTGACGGTGAAGGAGCGCAGCAGGCTGATCATCGCGGCGGTCAGCCGGATGTTGGTGGCGTCCCTCAGCTCGGCGACGGCCTTGCGCACCTCGGGGCGGGTCGTGGTGCCCTCGTAGACCTTGAGGAACCCGAGGGTGGCGAGGCAGAGCGTGACGGACATGGAGTAGGAGTCCACCACGCCCAGCTGGGCCTGGTCGTGGGTGATCTCGCCGTCGGGTTCGGAGGGCCGGAAGTAGTGGCCGCCGGCGAAGGTCGGGCTGTCGTCGTTCCCGGTGTGGGTGCGCATGAACTGGGTCAGCGCGGCGATCAGGTTGGGCGGGATCTCCAGCCGGCTGCCGACCCGGTCGAGGGCGCGCAGGACGTCACGCTCGGTGGTGTCCGGCTGGTCGAGCCGGAAGGCGGGGACCTCGGTGGCCGGATAGAGCAGGCAGAGCAGGCGCTCGGCGTCCGCGACGCTGCTCAGTCCGTCGGTGTCCCCCCGGACGAGCTTCCCCTCGTCGAACGAGTGACGGGCCATGGCCTGCCAGATGTCCAGCAGGTGCTGGCGTGGCTTGATCTGCATCCCCGCACCCCTCGTACAGATCTCGGTGCCCTGTGTTCAGCATGGTCCCCGTTCCTACGGGGTGGCAATCTCCGCATCGCGCCGTCCCAGGGCGAGGAGCATTCCCTCGTGACCCGGCCGCACCATGTGGTGCAGATCGTGGATCTCCAGCTCTCCGGTGAACGGTTCCAGGCTCTGCCTGACCCGGTCCTCGTTCACCCGGTAGGCCGGGTAGTCGTGTTCGCCGACGCGGTAGCCGACCGACTCCTTCATGAACGCGGCGGCGAACGGCGCGCCCGCACCGAGCGCGTTCATGAAGCAGCGCACGCCGCGGTGGAACTCCTCGGGGCACTCGGACATCGAGTCGGCGACGAAGAACATCGTGCCGAGGTCCCAGCGCCGGTGTCCGTCCTCGAGGTCGAACAGGTTGCCGCGCTCGACCCGGACGATCTCGCTGACCAGGGCCCTCGGTTCGACGGCGCGGTAGGCGGGCGCCTCGCGCAGCACCTCCCAGAAGGCGTCCCACGCGGTGTCGTACCCGCCCGGGGAGACCTGCTTCTCCAGGTATTCGACGTTCGGGTGCGCGTACTCCAGCAGGAGCACCTTCTCGCACCAGGGCAGCATGGACAGCGCGGGATAGAGATTCGCGCCGGCGCCGACGTCGACACCGCGCACCGGTCCGGGTACGGCCCCGGAGAAGCAACGGGTGAAGTGGTCACGCAGCAACCGGACGATCAGCAGGTCGACTTCGAGCGGCTTCCGGTAGTTGTTGTCGACGTACGCCTCCGGATCGAACTTCGACCAAGGCGCGTCGGCGTTGCGATCCATAGTCACCCTGCCGCGTTCCATTCGCTTTCGGACACATCCCCAGTGTGTTCACGGTAGGTGACCCGGATGCCTCGAGACAGCGGGGGAATACGCCATCCGCGTCCGACCGGCGCACGTCGGGCGCATGGTCGCACGCCCTAACTCGCCCTTGCATGCGGCAAGTTGGACGCTCACTCTAGCCAGAAGCAGACACCCGCCGCCACATGAGACCCCATCCCTTCGTGTGCACGGCGCCGATGCCGACGAGTTGACGCACGTCCGACTGGGGGTTGCATGACCGCCGAACCGCTGGAACGTTCCCTCGACCGCCCCGACCAGCTCACGCGACCCGGCTCGGAACCGGACGGGCGACCGCTGGTCCTGCGCACGGCACAGGAGGCCGATCTGCCGGAACTGCGGCGGCTGGACGAGGAGGTCTTCCGGGAGGTCGCCTATCCCGGGTTCCTGCTGCGTCAGCTCTTCGACATGTACGAGGAGCACTTCCTGGTCCTCGACGACGGCACGGGCCGGCTGCGCGGCTATGTGCTGGCCGCCACCCGGGCGCTCGGCGCGGACAGCTGGATACTCGGCCTGTGCGTGACGCGGGACCGGCGCCGCCACGGACTGGGCCGGGAGCTGATGACGGAGGTGCTGGACCGGCTGCGCCGGGACGGCATCCGGATGGTCCGGCTGACGGTGGAGCCGGCGAACCTCGCCGCGATCTTCCTCTACCGTTCCCTGGGCTTCCGCCCGGAGGAACCCGACGGCGGCCTGCGTCCGGACTACTTCGGGCCGGGCATGCACCGCCAGATCATGCGCCTGGACCTGCCCGGGAGTCCCGGCCCGGACTAGGCCTCGTGAGACTCCCGTCTGCCCAGCGACGTCATGCACGCACTCTCGCCGTACCGGGCCCTGACCCGGGTACATCCCGTACGAGGCCCAGGACCCGGCACGCCATAGAGCACGCACCTGACGCCGCGGGGCCGCCCTGCGGGCGACGGCGCGAGTTCGACGACAGGACCTAGGAGGGCGTGCCCGCCGACTCCAGGAGGCGGGTCACGTCGTCGGAGCAGATGGTCAGCGCCGCGCCCACCGTGGCCAGGGCGTCGCGTTCGGCGGGGGTGTAGGGGCCGTCGGCCAGGGCGATGCGGGCGCCCTGGAGCAGGATCGACTCGCGGCCGACGGCGGCGAGGTGCGGGGCCAGCGGGTCCAGCGCCTCGTGCAGCTCTATCGCCAGGCCCGGCACGCAGGGTTCGCCGCGGACCCGGCCGGTGTCCGCCTCCAGCGCCTCGACGAGCGCGTTCAGCCGGTCCTCGGTGCAGTCCTCGTAGCCGGCCGCGCGCACCGCGACGGCCGCGGTCTCCAGCGAGGTGCGGGAGCAGGTGCCGCCGGCGGTCAGGACCGCGAGGGCGACGGTGTGGACGGCGTCGCGGAGCATCGCGGAGAAGCGGGTGGTGGTCGGGTGGTCGAGGATGTCGGTGCCGTAGTGGCGGCGGCAGGCCGCGCACTCGACGGTCGGCGCGGACTCGCCGCGCGGCAGTACGGGAACGCCTAGCAGGGTGAAGCGGCGGCGGCCGGTGAGCCGCGTGTAGTTGCGGTCACCGCCGCAGCCGGGGCAGAAGAACTCGCCGTCACCGACGGGTGTCCACGCGGTGCGGGTGCCCAGGATGCGTGGCAGCCGGGCAGCTCGGCTGTTTCGTCCCCGTTCAGGCAGCACGTCGCACCTCCGTAACGGCGCGACAGCATCGTCGCGCTGGCGTGATGTTAGCCACACCACCGACGTGGAGTCAGTACCCAGGACGAGACCTTTCCGTGACCCCCGCAGATATATGGCCGGTATATGACGGGGTCCCGCCCGCCGTTTTCCGGCGAGCGGGACCTCAAACCACTGATTCGGCTGGTCAGCGAGTTGCGCGGTTGACGGCGGAGACGACCGCCTTCAGCGAGGCGCGCGTGGTGTTCGCGTCGATTCCGATGCCCCACAGCACCTTGTCGCCGATGGCGCACTCGATGTAGGAGGCGGCCTGCGCGGAGGCGCCCTCGCTCATCGTGTGCTCCTGGTAGTCCAGCAGCCGTACGTCGATGCCGACGCCCTGCAGCGCGTCGAAGAACGCCGAGATCGGTCCGTTGCCGGTGCCGACCAGGGTGGTCTCCGCGCCGTCGACCGTGGCGTCGACGGTGAGGGTGTCGACGCCGTCGCGGTCGGTCGTGGTCTGCCCGTTGGCCACCTGGACGCGGCCCCAGGGGTTGCCGGGGTTGGGCAGGTACTCGTCCTGGAAGACGTCCCAGATCGCCGTCGGCGTGATCTCGCCGCCCTCGGCGTCCGTCTTGGCCTGGATCAGCTTCGAGAACTCGATCTGCATCCGGCGCGGCAGGTCCAGGCTGTGGTCGTTCTTCAGGACGTAGGCGATGCCGCCCTTGCCGGACTGCGAGTTGACGCGGATGACCGCCTCGTAGGAGCGGCCGACGTCCTTGGGGTCGATCGGCAGGTAGGGGACGGCCCACTCGATGTCGTCGACGGTGACGCCCCTGGCGGCCGCGTCGGCCTCCATGGCGTCGAAGCCCTTCTTGATGGCGTCCTGGTGGGAGCCGGAGAAGGACGTGTAGACCAGGTCGCCCACGTACGGGTGGCGCGGGTGGACCTCCATCTGGTTGCAGTACTCCCACGTGCGACGGATCTCGTCGATGTCGGAGAAGTCGATCTGCGGGTCGACGCCCTGGGAGAACAGGTTCATGCCCAGGGTGACCAGGTCGACGTTGCCGGTGCGCTCGCCCTGCCCGAACAGGCAGCCCTCGATGCGGTCGGCGCCGGCCATCAGCGCCAGCTCGGCCGCCGCCACCGCCGTACCGCGGTCGTTGTGCGGGTGGACGGACAGGCAGACGTACTCGCGGCGGGACAGGTTGCGGCCCATCCACTCGAAGCGGTCGGCGTGCGTGGACGGCGTGGAACGCTCCACGGTGGCGGGCAGGTTGAGGATGATCTCGCGGCCGGGACCGGGCTGGTAGGTGTCCATCACCGCCTCGCAGACCTCCAGGGCGAAGTCCAGCTCGGTGTCGGTGAAGATCTCGGGGCTGTACTGGTAGCCGAACTCCGTCTCGGGGCCCAGCAGTTTCTCGGCGTACTCCATGACCAGGCGGGTGCCGTCGACCGCGATCTGCCTGATGTCGTCCCGCGAGCCGCGGAAGACGACCCGGCGGAAGACGGGGGCGGTCGCGTTGTACAGGTGGACGGTGGCCCTCCTGGCGCCCTTCAGGGACTCCACCGTGCGCTCGATCAGGTCTTCGCGGGCCTGGGTCAGGACGGAGATGGTGACGTCGTCCGGGATGGCGTCCGGGTCCTCGACGATGGAGCGTACGAAGTCGAAGTCGGTCTGGCCGGACGCCGGGAAGCCGACCTCGATCTCCTTGTAGCCCATCTTGACCAGCAGATCGAACATGGCGCGCTTGCGGACGGGCGACATGGGGTCGATCAGGGCCTGGTTGCCGTCACGCAGGTCGGTGGAGAGCCAGCGGGGGGCGGCGGTGATCCGCTGGTCCGGCCAGGTGCGGTCGGCGATGCCGACCTGCTCGTAGCCGCGGTACTTGGCGGTCGGCATGGGGCTGGGCTGCTGGCGGTTGGCCATGATGGCGGGGGCTCCTCGTGATGTCCGCGGTCTCGGCGGTGTCCGCGACGTCCGCGTGTCCGGAAGGACGGCCGACGGCACCACCGAGCTCCGCGGGGAGGGAGTCGGCCTCTACAGGCCCTCGCCGCGGCAGCTAAGGAGAAGCAGCCCGAATCGCATGATGCCCAGCACCTTAGCCGAGTCACGCCGGTCACGCGGGTCCGTATCAGTATGCGGGACCACGGAGGGAACCGGGACAAAAAGTGCCGTATACCACTCGCGGCCGGCACCGAGACCGCCTTGACGACGCTTTTCACCAATCATGGTTGCGGGTGGTGACAGCGCGGTCACCCAGTGCGAAAGTGCCGGACATGACGACATACGGGGGCTTCCAGCCCGTCTTCTGCACCATCGTGCCGCCCCACGTCCTCGACCGGCTCGCCCGGAACGCCGACCCCGTGCTCGCCGGGCCCGCCCGCCGCACCCTCCAGCGCGACGCCTTCGAGCGCACCCGCCGCGGCCTGACCACGGTCATCGGCGCCCCCACCGTGGTCCCGCCCGCCGACGCCGAGCCCGAGAAGCCGCGGCGCACGGTCCACGACGCCCGGCACGGCACCGACCTGCCGGGCCGCAGGGTGCGCGGCGAGGGCGAGGAACCCGGCCGGGACGCCACCGTCAACCGCGCCTACGCGGGCCTGGGCGCGACCTTCGAGCACTTCCTCAAGGCGTACCGGCGCAACAGCGTCGACGGCGACGGGCTGCCGCTGAAGGCGACCGTGCACTACGACCGCGAGTACAACAACGCCTTCTGGAACGGCGAGCAGATGGTCTTCGGCGACGGGGACGGGGAGATCTTCCTCGACTTCACCATCGCCCTGGACGTGATCGGCCACGAGCTGACCCACGGCGTCACCCAGCACACCGCCAACCTGACCTACTACGGCCAGCCCGGCGCCCTCAACGAGTCGGTGTCCGACGTCTTCGGCTCCCTCGTCAAGCAGTACGCGCTCGGGCAGACCGCCGCCGAGGCCGACTGGCTGATCGGCGCCGGGCTGCTCGCCCCGCGCGTGACGGGCGAGGCGCTGCGCTCCCTGAGGGCGCCGGGCACGGCGTACGACGACGACGTGCTCGGCAAGGACCCGCAGCCCGCGACGATGGAGGAGTTCGTGCGCACCGGCCGCGACAACGGCGGCGTGCACATCAACTCCGGCATCCCCAACCACGCCTTCCACCTCCTCGCCACCGCGCTCGGCGGGCACGCCTGGGAGCGGGCCGGGCAGATCTGGTACGACGTGCTGACCGGCGGCGAGCTGGCCCAGGACGCGCTGTTCGCGGACTTCGCGACGCTGACCCTGAAGGCCGCCCGGGAGCGCTACGGCGACGCCGAGGAGCTGGAGGCGGTGCGCAAGGCCTGGGAGCAGGTCGGGGTGCGGACGCTGTAGTTCCGTACTAGACACGGTCCCATGCGAATTCAGGTGAGGCGCACAGGAGGCTTCGCGGGCATCGAACGCCACGCGGAGGTCGAGACCTCGGGACGCCCCGACGCGGCCGAGTGGCACGCCCTGGCCGAGCGGGCGGTCGCCGACGGCCGGGGCACACCGCCGGTCGGGGTGCCGGACGGGTTCAGCTACCAGCTCACGGTGGACGGGAAGACGGTGTACGCGGCCGATCCCCGGCTGACGGACGAGCAGCGCGCGCTGATCTCGCGGGTGCTGAAGGAGGGGGCGTAAGTCGGTTGTCGCGCACGGGAGTTGACTTGCTTCCATGGGGGTACGGATGATCCGCGCATGGCGACTGACGCGATGCCGCGCTTCCCGGCCGGCTTCCTGTGGGGGGTGTCCACGTCCGCGCACCAGATCGAGGGCGCGGCCGAGCTGCGGGGGCCGTCCGTGTGGGACGCCTTCACGGCCGAACCCGGACGGGTGAAGGACGGCTCGACGGCGGCGGTGGCCTGCGACCACTACCACCGCTACCGCGAGGACGTGGCCCTGCTCGCGGATCTCGGCGTGGACGCGTACCGCTTCTCCGTCTCGTGGCCCCGGGTGGGCTCCCCCGGCGGTCTCGACTTCTACGACCGCCTGGTGGACGAGCTGTGCGCGGCGGGCGTGCGGCCGGTGCCGACGCTCTTCCACTGGGACCTGCCGGCGGGCCTGGACTGGCTGGAGCGGGACACGGCGTCACGGTTCGCGGAGTACGTGTCGGTCGTCGCCGCGCGGCTGGGCGACCGGGTCGAGAAGTGGATCACCCTCAACGAGCCCGCCGAGCACACCCTGCTCGGCCACGCCCTGGGCGTGCACGCCCCCGGCCGCCGACTGCTGTTCGACGCCCTGCCGGCCGCCCACCACCAGCTGCTGGCGCACGGTCTGGCGGTACGGGCGCTGCGCGCGTTGGGCGCCACGGACGTCGGCATCGCCAACTCGCACGGTCCCACCTGGCCCGCCTCGGACGAACCGGCCGACCGGGAGGCGGCGGAGTTCTACGACGTCCTGCTGAACCGGATGTTCTGCGACCCGCTGCTGACCGGGCGGTACCCGGAGGGCATCGGTGAGCTGATGCCCGGTCCCGCCGGGAGGACCGACGCCGACCTGAGGATCATCGCCGAGCCGCTGGACTGGTACGGCGTGAACTACTACGCGCCGACGCGGGTGGGCGCCCCGCAGGGCGCGGAGATCGAGTTCGGCGGGGTGACGCTCCCGGCCGAACTGCCCTTCTCGGTGCGCGGGATCGAGGGCCGGCCGCTGACGGACTTCGGCTGGCCGGTCGTCCCGGAGGGGCTGACCGAGCTGCTCACCGGCTTGGGCGACCGCTACGGCGACCGGCTCCCGCCGGTCGTGATCACGGAGAACGGCTGCTCCTACGAGGGCCTGGACGACCGGGCCCGCATCGCCTACCTCGACGGGCACGTCCGCGCCCTGCACCGGGCGATCGAGGCGGGCGTGGACGTGCGCGGCTACTTCGTGTGGTCGCTGCTGGACAATTTCGAGTGGGCCGAGGGATACGCCCGCCGCTTCGGACTGGTCCACGTGGACTTCACGACGCTGGAGCGCACGCCCAAGGCGTCGTACGGCTGGTTCCGGGACCTGGTGCGCCGCGGACGGTGACGACGGGCGGGGACGACGCCGGGTGCGCCGGTCGGATAAAACCCTCGGTGCTGTCGGCGGGGAGTCGTACGCTGGAGTCAGCAGACACACCCGTCACGCGGCACACGCCGCAGAGGAGGACGAGCAGGCCTAGAGCGCCGGCCCATGACTCAGACACCCGCATCCCGCACCCCCGCGCAGGGACAGGCGAGCGCACGGATCACCGTCCCCGCCCAGCACCCCATGGTGACCGTACTGGGCTCCGGAGACTCCCTCCTGCGTGTGATCGAGAAGGCCTTCCCGGCGGCCGACATCCATGTCCGGGGCAATGAGATCAGCGCCGTCGGCGACACCCATGAGGTCGCCCTCGTACAGCGCGTGTTCGACGAGATGATGCTGGTGCTGCGCACGGGGCAGCCGATGACGGAGGACGCAGTGGAACGCTCGATCGCCATGCTCAAGGCGAGCGAGAACGGGGAGAGCGACGGCCAGGAGACCCCGGCCGAGGTGCTCACGCAGAACATCCTGTCCTCGCGCGGCCGCACGATCCGCCCCAAGACGCTGAACCAGAAGCGGTACGTCGACGCGATCGACAAGCACACCATCGTCTTCGGCATCGGCCCCGCGGGCACCGGCAAGACCTACCTGGCGATGGCCAAGGCGGTGCAGGCCCTGCAGTCCAAGCAGGTCAACCGCATCATCCTGACCCGCCCGGCGGTCGAGGCCGGCGAGCGGCTCGGCTTCCTGCCGGGCACGCTGTACGAGAAGATCGACCCGTATCTGCGCCCGCTGTACGACGCGCTGCACGACATGCTCGACCCGGACTCGATCCCGCGGCTGATGGCGGCCGGGACGATCGAGGTCGCCCCGCTGGCGTACATGCGGGGCCGCACTCTCAATGACGCCTTCATCATCCTGGACGAGGCCCAGAACACCAGCCCCGAGCAGATGAAGATGTTCCTGACCCGGCTCGGATTCGACTCGAAGATCGTGATCACGGGTGATGTGACGCAGGTCGACCTGCCGGGCGGCACGAAGTCCGGCCTGCGGCAGGTGCAGGACATCCTGGAGGGCGTCGAGGACGTCCACTTCTCCCGGCTGACGTCGCACGACGTCGTCCGGCACAAGCTGGTGGGCCGTATCGTCGACGCCTACGAGCAGTACGACAGCAGGAACGGCACCGAGAACGGCGGCCACAACGGCGGCCGGACACCGAGAAGCGGTGCCAAGGCCAAGGGGAAGTAGACCAGCACCACCATGTCGATCGACGTCAACAACGAGTCCGGAACCGAGGTCGACGAGCAGGCGATCCTCGACATCGCCCGCTACGCGCTCGCGCGGATGCGCATCCACCCGCTCTCCGAACTCTCGGTGATCGTCGTGGACGCCGGTGCCATGGAGCAGCTGCACATCCAGTGGATGGACCTGCCCGGCCCCACCGACGTGATGTCCTTCCCGATGGACGAGCTGCGGCCGCCGTCGAAGGACGAGGACGAGCCGCCGCAGGGGCTGCTCGGCGACATCGTGCTCTGCCCGGAGGTCGCCGCCAGGCAGGGCACCGAGGCGCCGACGCAGCACTCCATGGACGAGGAGCTCCAGCTCCTGACCGTCCACGGGGTACTGCACCTGCTCGGGTACGACCACGAGGAGCCGGACGAGAAGGCCGAGATGTTCGGTCTGCAGGCCGCCATCGTGGACGGCTGGCGTGCGGAGAAGGGGCTGACCGGCCCGTCCCCGGCCCCGACGGTCTCATGAGCTTCCCGCTGGTCGCCGGTGCCGTCGCCCTGGTGGTGGTGGCCTGGCTCGCCGCCTGCGCGGAGGCGGGGCTCGCCCGGGTCTCCAGCTTCCGCGCCGAGGAGGCGGTACGGTCCGGGCGGCGCGGCGCCGAGAGGCTCGCCAAGGTCGCCGCCGACCCGACGCGCTACCTCAACGTGGCGCTGCTGGTCCGCGTCGCCTGCGAGATGGCGGCCGCCGCGCTGGTCACGTACGGCTGTCTGCGGCAGTTCGACGGCACCGGCGAGGCGCTGGTGATCGCCATCGCGGTGATGGTGCTGCTCTCCTACGTCGCCGTCGGGGTGTCGCCGCGCACCATCGGGCGCCAGCATCCGCTGAACACGGCGACGGCCGCGGCGTACGTGCTGGTGCCGCTGGCCCGGATCATGGGGCCGATCCCGTCGCTGCTCATCCTCATCGGCAACGCGCTCACCCCCGGCAAGGGCTTCCGCCGGGGCCCCTTCGCCTCCGAGGCGGAGCTGCGGGCGCTGGTGGACTACGCCGAGAAGGAGTCCCTGATCGAGGCCGAGGAGCGCCGCATGGTGCACTCGGTGTTCGAGCTGGGCGACACGCTCGTGCGGGAGGTCATGGTCCCGCGCACCGACCTCGTGGTCATCGAGCGCTACAAGACCATCCGGCAGGCCCTCACCCTCGCCCTGCGCTCCGGTTTCTCGCGGATCCCGGTCTCCGGGGACAGCGAGGACGACATCGTCGGCATCGTGTACCTGAAGGACCTGGTCCGCAGGACGCACATCAGCCGGGACGCGGAGAGCGACCTGGTCTCCACCGCGATGCGCCCGGCGTCCTTCGTGCCCGACACCAAGAACGCCGGTGACCTGCTGCGCGAGATGCAGAAGGAACGCAACCACGTCGCCGTCGTCATCGACGAGTACGGCGGCACGGCCGGCATCGTCACCATCGAGGACATCCTGGAGGAGATCGTCGGCGAGATCACCGACGAGTACGACCGGGAGCTGCCGCCCGTCGAGGAGCTGGGCGAGAACCGCTTCCGGGTCACCGCCCGCCTCGACATCGGCGACCTGGGCGAGCTGTACGGCCTGGACGAGTACGACGACGAGGACGTGGAGACGGTGGGCGGTCTGCTGGCGAAGGCACTCGGCCGGGTGCCGATCGCCGGGGCGTCGTCGATCGTCGAGCTGCCCGACGGCCGTGAGCTGCGGCTGACGGCGGAGACCGCCGCGGGCCGCCGGAACAAGATCGTGACGGTGCTGGTGGAGCCGGTGGCCGCGGCGAAGCCGGCCGAGGAGGCCGTGTCGGAATGACCCCCGGTGAACTGCGTGGCCTGTGTCTGTCCTTCAACGCCGCGGTGGAGGACTTCCCCTTCAATCCGGAGACCTCGGTCTTCAAGGTGCTGGGGAAGATGTTCGCGCTCACCTCGCTGGACGGGCGCCCGCTCACGGTCAACCTCAAGTGCGACCCGGACGACGCGATCCGGCTGCGGCGCGAGCACCCGGGCCTGATCGTCCCGGGCTGGCACATGAACAAGCGGCACTGGAACACGGTGACGGTGGACGGCGGACCCGGCGGGCGGCTCCCGGACCGTGTCGTCCGGGAGCTGGTCGAGGACTCGTACGACCTGGTGGTCGCCGGTCTACCGCGCACGGAGCGGCTCCGCCTCGACCGCCCCTGAGCCGGCCGTCCGGCGGGGCCGCGGTCCGAGGGGGCCACGGTCCGGCGGGGCCACGGTCCGGCGGGGCCACGGTCCGGCGGGGCCACGGTCCGGCGGGGCCACGGTCCGGCGGGGTCGCGGTCCGGCGGGTCGCGGTCCGGCGGGGTCGCGGCGCCGGACGCCGGGGGTGCGCCGCGAGGAGGTGGTCTCCCCCTGGTCGGCCCGCTCAGCCCGGAGTCGACGGCGCTCCAGGTACCCGCACGCCCTGACCGTCGTGCCGCACACGCCGCTGGACGAGGCGAACACCGCGGCGAAGCCCGAGTGGCCGGCCTCGCCGGAGGGCCGGCGCGGGGTGATGTACCCGGTGGCGGGGTGAGCGGGCGGGCGCCGGGCGGGGCTCCGTATGCTCACCCCATGACCGAGACTCCCGACCTCGACCCCGAGGACCGCAAGATCGTCACCTTGGCCCGCTCGGCCCGCGCCCGCAACGGCGTCCCCGAGGGCGCCGCCGTACGCGACGAGACCGGCCGCACGTACGTCGCCGGAACCGTCGCGCTGGACTCCCTGAAGCTCAGCGCCCTGCGCACGGCGGTGGCGATGGCGGTGGCGTCCGGCGCGACGTCGCTGGAGGCTGCGGCGGTGGTGACGGAGGCGGAGTCGGCGTCGGAGGAGGACCGGGCAGCGGTGCGTGATCTGGGCGGTCCGAAGACGCCGGTGCTGGTGGCTTCGCCCGATGGGACGGTGCGGGGGACGGTGAGCGCGGGCTGACCTCGCCGCTCCGCTTTGCCGGAAGGCATTGTGGCTGTACCCACGGCGAACGGCACATCACATGACGAGCGCCGCGTGTGAAAATTCGCGAGAAACGCCCCGCCAATTCCCGGCGGGGCGTTCTCGCGGGTCTTGTACTCAGTCTAACGGAATCGTCACGATCGTCACCTGTCCATCCATCAGACATTCGATGAGCACCGAACCGCCGAGCGGATGGATCCAGAAATGCGGCCCGGCGTCCAGGATGTCCCGCGCATGTCGCACCGCGACATCCGCAGGCATCGTCACGGTCGGCATCAGGTAGTTGCCCCAGATGACGGCGATCCGCTCACCGCGTTGTACGTACGAGGAGAGCAGCTCCGCCGCCATCCGCGTCCAGTGCTCCTCATCGTCCCACCAGAGGCGCTCTTCGAACGGAGTGAACTCGAAGTCGATCACGTCCCCGGTGGCAGCCTGAAATCTGCTCAGCGTCCCCGCCGTCAGTGCGCGGTTCTCGGCGAGATTCAGCTTCACCACCTGCCGACCGTCGGCGCATCCGGGGTCGTTCATGAAGTCCGGAAGGTATTCCGGATGACTTCCATAGGAACTACCGTCGGTCATACGTTCCGCCTCAACCACGTCGAGATGCTCCCGCCAGGGAACCTTATCGCCCACTTTCGGACCGACGCGCCCTTGCCTGTCATCACATTGATGTGCGGGCCAATTCTGTCGTCGGTGTCCAGGCGGAACGACCTGTATTCCCCACCGCTGGTCGCGGTGAACCCGGTATCCCTGCCGAAGGTGTCGACCGCGGACTCCATTGTCCCCTGCCGGCGCTGCCACGAACCGGTGTCGATGGGCCCCACGATGTCCAGCGCCTGGTTTCTGGCCTGTTCGAACGAGTCCGTGTCCAGGACGACCTCGCTGCGGGGCTTCTCTGGGTCGCACCGGCAAAGATCGGAATGCCCCGGTTGTGATCCACCGCAGTTGTGCACAAGGAGCGGAGCCGGGCCCGCCAGCACGAAGTACGTGTGGACGTTTCCGACCGTCAGGTTGTGGACCGTCGCCCCGGGGCTCGTCCAGCGCTGTACCGCGGTGATCTGGACGTGCGTGCCCGCGCTGGTCTGGAGCCACTGGCCGGAGCGGAGGTCCGTGGCGTCGAGCCACTTGCCCAGTTCGGGGACCCAGAAGGGGTGGCCGTCGGTCGCGGTGACCTGGGCCGTCTTCGTGCCCGCCTTGCCGTCGGTGTCGATCGTGACCTTGACCAGGTGCTTCAGGCCCTCGCCCTTGATCTCGGCGGTGACCGTCTCGATCCGGCGTTCGCCGGTCTTCGGGTCGGTGGCGACGACCTTGTCGCCGGCCTTGACCTGCTCGATCGGCTTCGTGGTGCCGTCGGCCATCAGGACGCGGGTGCCCGGCACGAAGCTGTTGTTGATCGGGCACGAGCCGCCGTCGGCCTTGCCGGAGCCGCCGCTTCCGCTGCTGCCGCCCTTGCTGCGGGAGGAGCCGCCGGCGTTGCCGCCCGGTTTCGAGGCCGCCTTCTTGCCGCCCCCGGAGGACTTGCTGACCGACGAGACCTTCGGGGCCGCCTTGGCCTGGGCCCGCTTCTGGACGGCGTTGCCGGTCTTCTTGGCCTGGGCCGCAGCCTTGTCGGCGGTTCTCTTCGCCTGTTCGGCCGCCTTCTTCTTGGCTCTTTGCGCGGCTTCCTTCTTGGCCTTCTCGATCGCGAGCTTCTTGGCCTTGAGCGCCGCCGCCTCTGCTGCCTTCGCGGCCTTGAGGACGGCCTGGGCCGCCTTCTTCGCCTTGCGGAAGACCTGGATGGCGTCGATGGTGCGGTCGATGGCCTTGAGGACACCCGGGATCTTGCCGGCCTTGAACCACGGGATCGCCCCGATCACCATGCCGGCACAGGACCACATGTCACCGCCGAAGCAGGCCATGGCGTCGCTGATGCCGATGAAGTCCTTCAGCGTGCTCCACGCCGCACCGAGGATCACCGAGGTCAGGGACTTGCCCATGGTGGACTGCGCCTGGGAGACCTGCGCCGCCGACAGTCCCGCTCCCACGAGGGCCGCGGTCCGCTCGGAAGCGGTCAGGGAGATGGCCAGACCCGTCGGGTCGGACATCGTCACCGGGTTGTTGTGCGCGTAGGTGTAACCGTTGGACTGGAGCAGGTCGTTCAAATCCAGCACCGGGTCCGCGGACAGGAAGCGTCCGACCACCGGGTCGTAGAGCCGGGCGCCCAGCGGCTGGTAGCCGGAGGCGTCGTCGCGGGTGGCGCCCAGGAACCCGGAGTGGGTCTGCAGGTCGTTGCCGACCGTGTCGGTGCCGCGCTGGTTGCCGAACGGGTCCTGCTTGCGGATGCGCACCGCCATGTCGCCGTAGAGGGCGACCTCCGCGTAGGTGCTGCCCTGGTGATCACCGGCCAGCGCGACCAGGGCCTCGCTGCCGTTGCCGTTGGCGTAGCGCATGACCGCGCCGCCGGGGGCCGAGTAGGTGCGCTGGGTGTGGACCAGGGCGCCGCCCGGACGGACGGTCACCTCGGCCTCGCCCAGGTACAGAGTCGCCTGCCTGTCCTTGATCCGCAGCAGCTGCGCGCCGTCGGGTCCGTAGACGTAGCGGGTGTCGTTCTGGGCGGACCACTGCTGCTCGGCCTTGTCCGTGCCGCAGGTGGCGAGCACGATCGGTGTCGAGTCCGCCGAGTTCGCGTCCTTGACCGCGAGGCAGAGGCCCGACGCGAGGTGGGTCAGCCGGCCGGAGGTGTCGCGCTTCAGTTCCTGGGCGGCCGAGCCGTCGCACTTCTGGAGCTGGACGGCGGCACCGGCCGTGCTGCCGACGGGCTGGACGCACCAGTCGTCGTGGACGACCATCGTGCCCCGGTCGGGGTCGGTCGGGGCCGTTCCCGGGGTCGGCGTGAAGTGCCAGTTCTGTGCCACCGTGGCGTTGCAGGAGTACAGCTGGATGGGCTGTCCGGCCGCCGCCGTGCCGCTCTTGAGGTCGAGGCACTTGTCGGCCAGACCCATGTACGGGGTCGCACCGCCGGTGCCCTGGCCCTTGATGCGGTCGATCCTGCCGTCGTACGTCCAGGTCAGTTCCTGCTTGTCGCCGTTCTCGAGGGAGGTGACGGACTTGGTCTCGCCGGTCAGCTCGTACAGGCGCTCGGCCTCGGCCTTGACCTGGGCACCCTGCGGCGTGGTGTAGGCCTTCGACACCTTGGTCAGCGTGTGCGGCTGGGTGCCGTCGGCCTTGCCGTAGGAGTAGGTGGTCGTGGCGTCCTTGGCGGTGGCTCCGGTGAGGTCCTTCTCGGTCAGCTTGGTGCGGTTGCCGGCGAGGTCGTACTCGTACTCCTGCCAGTACCCCGAACCGTCCTTGCCCGCAGCCACGTTGAGGGTGCCGTCGCTGTTCTCCGGGCCGGCGCAGGTGGTCTGGTCCTCGGCGGTCCACGCCGTCTTCAGCTGGCCCAGCGGGTCGTAGACGAAGCACTGGCGCTCGGCGATGCCGTCCGAGTGCTCGCGGACCGAGGTGACGTTGCCCGACGGGTCGTAGGCGTAGGAGCGGTTGGAGACGAGGTGGCCGGCGACCACGCTCTGGTCACCGCGCTGCTCGCGGTAGACCGACTGCTCCTTCAGCTCACCGGTGGACTCGTCGTACGAGCTCTGCGTCCACACCCGGTACGGCTGGGCGCCCAGCGTCGAGCGCAGCACCTGGCCGTAGGAGTCGTAGACGGTCTCGGCGCCGTACCAGTCCTTGCCGGAGACCGAGAGGGGCTTGCCGTACTTGTTGTAGCGGACGACGAGCTTCTCGGCGTCGAAGCGGCCGACGGCCGGGAGCGAGGCCTCCTCGAGGGCTCCGGTGTCGTTGTAGGTGTAGCCGTAGGTGTAGGAGGTCTTCAGGCCCCAGGTGTCGGCCAGTGTCTGCGGCAGGGTCAGCGTGGTCGAGGTCGGGTCGTAGTCCTTGGTGTACCCGTTGACGCGCTGGGTGTAGGCCTGGCCGTCGGTGTAGCGGGTGGCGGTGGCCGGCATGCCCTTGCCGCCGGGGGCCGAGTCGTAGCCCATGTCGGCGAGCAGCTTGCCGGTGGCGTTGTCCAGGCGCTGCTGGGTCGGGCGGGACAGGACGTCGTAGCCGTTCCAGACGGTGACGCCGCGGGCGTTGGTGGTGGTCAGCGTCCGGTCGCGGTGGTCGTAGGTGGTGCGGGTGGTACCCGTGTCCGGGTCGGTGGCGCTGGTCTGCCGGCCGCGGTGGTCGTACGTCCACGTGTACGGGTGCGTGGGATCGGCCGAGTTGGTCGCCTTCACCAGCTGACCGCGGTTGTCGTACGCGTACCGCATCGACGTGAAGCCGCTGGGCGCCGAGTTGAAGGTGTCGACGCGGGCGGTGCGGCCGAGGGCGTCGGTGTAGACGCGGTAGGAGGAGGTCCCGGCCGGGTTGATCACCTCGGACCAGTCCTGGCCGTACTCGTAGCGGGTCGCCTTCGCGGGCACCGGCTGGGAGGTGGCCTCCTTGGTCTCGGGGTCCATGACCTTCAGGACCGGTGTCTCCTCCAGCACGCGGCCGAGTCCGTCGTAGGTGTACCGGGTGATGTTGGGGACGGCCGTGTCGGCGAGCGGGGTGAACAGCTCGCCCGGCTTCGCCTCGTGGGTGAGGTAGGCGTTCCTGGTCTGCCAGATCTCACCGGAGCTGTTGTAGAGCGTGTCGGTGATCAGGTGACCGCCGCCGTCCGCCTCCTCCTGCGTCTGCCGCACGCGGCCGAGGCCGTCGTAGAGGGTGACGGAGGTTTCCACGCGGTCGTTGTGGCCGCGGGTGTGGCTGGTGACGAACGGGGGCTTGCGGTCCGGATTCTCCGGCTCGTACTCGGGGACGGTGTAGACGGCCTCGAAGTCCGGGACGGACGAGCTGGACGGGGTGCGGCCCGGGCCCCAGGCCTCCAGGAGGCGGCCCAGCGGGTCGTACTTGGCCTCGCTGACGTGCCCGTTGGCGTCGGTGGTCTTCAGGGTCGTGGAGCGGCCCGGCTCCAGCACCTGCTTCTGGGTGTGGCCGACGGCGTTGGTCTCGGTGACCTCGAAGACCTGGCCGGTTGCCGGCGTGTAGGTGATCGTGCCGGACTCGCCGTCCGGGTCGGTCTGCTTGACGACGCGGCCGACGGCGTCGAACTGGCTGGTGCCGTTGGTCTGGAAGCCGGTGCCGGCGCCGTTGAGGGACCAGGTCTCGGTGGCCAGGCCTCGGGTGGTGCCGGCGAGCGCGGTGCCGTAGCCCGTGCCGTCGTAGGCGGTACGGGTGGCGCCGCTGAGTGTGGACAGGTCGGAGAAGTCGGCGTTCGCGCAGGTGGTGGGTGAGACCAGGACCTGTTTGGTCAGGCCGATGAGGTTCTTGCCGGGGTGGTGGAGGTACTCCATCCGGGTGCAGGACTCGTCGCCCGGCCTGCCGGTGTCGCCGAGCGACTCGACCTGGGTGGGCAGGCCGTGCGTCGACTCGTACTCCGTCTTCGTCTCGACGACCCGCTGGGTGCGGTCGTCGTCACCGGTGCCGGAGGACTTGGTGTACGCGAGCTCCCTGGGCTCCGTGACGCGCCAGGCGCGCAGCGGGTCCAGGCCGTCGTCGCGGTCGCGCCTGCCCAGTTCGGTGGCGGCCGGGACGGTGACGCCGCGGGACAGCCAGTCGGTGTCGGCGTCGGAGGCGTGGGTGTAGGTCAGTTCCTCGGCGATGCGGCCGGCGAATGCCTCGCGGTCCTTGGCGATCTCGGCGCCGGTGATGTCCTTCACCGGGACGGTGTCGCCCATGCCGCGGAAGTAGCGGGTGACGGCTTTGGACTTCTTGCTGCCGATGACCGGTTCGTCCGTGCCCGTGATCACCGTGGACTGCTCGAACCCGGTGAAGTGGGAGTAGGTGCGGGTGGACTTCTTGGTGAACTCCGACTGGGCGAGCTTCCAGCCGGCGTTCTTGTACTGGTAGGCCGTGCGCGTGCCGAAGGAGCCGTCGACGTTGGGCAGCTCCTCGATGGAGTCGACGACGTACTTGTGGAACCAGTCGATCTCCTCGTCCTCGGGATCGGGGCTCCAGAACTGCGGATAGCACAGGCGGGTGTTGGACTTCAGCGCGGCGGTGTCCGACTTGCCGGGCAGTCCGGTTCCGGTGGCGCAGTCGCCGGTGGCCGGCTTGTAGGTGACGACGGTCTCGCCGCCGTACTCGTTGATGACACGCGCGATGCGCAGGCGGGAGAAGCCGGGGCGCGGGTCGTTCGGCCGCATGACCCGGTTGGGCATGTCGTCCGCGTTGGACTCGAAGCGGACGGCGTTGAGCGCGACGCTGTCGTCGGTGGAGCCGTTGCGGGCGAAGCCGGTGCGCTGGATCGACTCCAGCCACAGCGCGGTGTTCGGGCCGGTCTTCAGAACCGGGAAGCTCTGTTCGAGCTTGTACCGGTCCACGACCTGGCGGGTGTCGGTGTCGGTGCGCCGCTGGGCGGAGGTCTGGATCTCCTTCAGGCGCGTCCGGCTCCAGAAGGAGGGGCCGGCGTTCCAGCAGGTCTTGCCGGAGGCACACCGCAGGTCGGCCGGAGTGTCGTACCAGATGCGGTACTTGCCCGGGTCCTTGTCGGTGAAGTTCTCCTCGGAGCAGGTCAGTGAGCCCTCGGTGAAGCAGCGTTCGTCGACGGTGAAGTTGACTCGGGCCGGGGCGGGGGCCGAGAAGATGCTGTCCTTGCGCTGGCCGTAGTCGATGCGGGTCAGGTATCCGCCGCGGTCGTAGGGGACGGGGGCCTTGAAGTTGAAGTTGCGGGCGTAGTAGTTCTGCTCGGTCTTCCACCACAGGGACATCGCGTTGCCGTGGACGTCCTCGACGTAGTCGAGGTTCCAGCGCCAGGCCTGCTTGCACCAGGAGCCGGCCCAGTCACCTGCCTTGTAGCAGTCCTCGCCCGGGTGGTTGCCGTACACCGGAACGGTCAGCACCGAGTCGGTGACCGGCTTGCCCTCGGTGTGGCCGGGGAGCTCGTGCAGCCCGAAGTGGTAGCGGGTGCCGTCGCGGGTGGTGACGACCCAGTACTCGCCGTTCCTGGCGCCGTTGTGCGTGGCGGGGTCCTCTATGCGCTCAACCTTCGCGCCGTCGCCGTTGGCGGTGAACCACTTGTTCTGGTCCTTGTCCCAGACCAGCTCGGTGGTCATGCCGCCGAGCGACAGGGTGGCGTTCTGCGAGCCCCAGCACAGGTCCGCGGTGCGGTGGCTGGCGTTGTTGGACCCGGCCTTCTTGGAGTCCTGGCGGCAGTTGGCGTAGGTGCGGGTGATGGAGCCCGGGTTGTAGTCCCAGCCGTCGCCGATCCAGGATGCCTGGTTGTTGGTGGCGGAGGTGCGCCCGTCCACGGACTGCGAGGAGTAGCCCAGCGCGATCTTCGGCATCAGGCCGCCCGCGGTCTCGGGGACCTGGACCTGGTAGCCGTAGGTGAAGGCGCCGGAGGAGGCTCCGGCGGACCAGGACCCCGAGGTCAGCAGCGGTGTCGCGGTGTAGTCGCCGGCGGCCGAGGCTCCGGTGTCCATGGCGCCGATCACCTGGGGGCCGGAGGCGTCGACCGCCTGGAGGGCGCCGGTGCGGGTTGATGCCGTGCGGGCGGAGGCACCCGACGGCTTCGAGGCGGACCCGGGGGTCTGCCCGGCGGTCGCTTCGGCGCCGAGCAGGTCGGCGACCGGTACGGAACCGGTGAGGATCTTGTGGGTGGTGGCCTTACGGGGGCTCTTCGCCTTGGTGGGTGCCTCCTTCGCGGGCACCACCTCGACCGTGCTGGGCAGCCGTTCGGCCTTGTCGCCGGCCTTGCCCGACATGGTCTGCGCGCCGCCCTCGGCGGCGCAGTCCCCGCTGTCGGGAGAGGTCAGTACGCACTCGGGCAGCAGCACCAGGCCGAAGCGGTCGGCGGCCTGCGGGCCGTAGAGGTCGGCGAAGGAGGTGGTGTCGACGGCGAGCGCGACCTGTGCGGCCGGGTCGGCGGTGGCCGGCGGGGTGACCTGCATGATCAGGCCGGAGACGCCGGCTTCCTGGGACGCGGACGGCGCGGCCAGGTCGACCTTCCAGTCACCGGCGACGGCGGCGGCATCGGTTCCCTCGGGCACACCGACCGCGACGGGCAGGCCACCCGAGACCGGGACCGTGGTGCCGGCGGCGGCGTCCGCGGCCAGGGTGGCGGTGCCGCTGCTCTCCGTCCAGGGCGTCACGGCGGTCGGCGCGTACGGGTCGACGGGGACGACGTCGGCGGTCGTGAGGTTCTTCTCCGCCTCCTCGTCCCCGTCGACGGAGGCGTTCTCCGGCAGGTCGGGGAGGTCGACGGCCTCTTCGCGGCTCATGCCGGGGCCCGGTACCGCCCATGCCTCCGCGCTGAGGCTTGTGACCATCAGCGTCGAGGACAACAGGAGGACGGTCACCGCGCGGCCGTGCCGCCGGCGCCGTCGTTGTGACTCAGTCAGGGCCGGGCGCCTACGCCCCGGCCAGGACAGCGGACTCTGAGCACGCATGCGCGGCGACTCCCACCCAGGCAACGAATGTGCCCGCACCCTCTGACAGGAGCGCCTCAGGCTTCAAGATCGATAAATCGACCCCGCACTCAGTTGCTGTGATGCGCAGCACACCTGATGTCGCGTCAGAACATCACTTTTCGTGACTGGCTAGATGTACGGCGAGAAACCGTACTCTTCGCCACACAACAGGTGATCAAAAGCCGTACATCCGGCACCCGAATCCCGATCACTCATGGTCACGGAATGGTCGTAACAAACTCATAAATTATTCATACATGGACGGCTCGTGCGGATCATGTGATCGTGTGCGCGCCCATGCCCCGCGGCCCGCCGTCCGGGGCCGTCCGTGCTGCCCCCATCCGCCTGGTCCACACGGGAGTGACCACCGCCGTGTCCGCGCCGCCCCGTTTTCTCAGCCCTTTCGTGCGCACGCGCACCAGGCTGACCCTCACCCTCGGCCTCGTCCTGGCCGCCCTGACCGCCACCCTGCTGCCGTGGTGGCTGCCCGACGACTCACCCGCCCCACAGGCGAACCGGTCCGCGGACGCCGAACCCGCGGCGACCGGCCCCCGCGACGAGGCCGCCGCCGTGTCCGAGGCCCGGCGCACCCGCAAGCAGGTGCTCGTCGACACGGCGACCACCGCCACCTCGCGGACCTGGGCGCTGCCCGACGGCAAGATGCGCACCGAGATGACCGCGCTGCCCAAGCGGGTGAAGAACGCCGAGGGGGCGTGGGCACCGATCGACAACCGGCTGCGGCGGACCGGGAAGGCCGGTGACACCCTCGGTGTCCGCCCGGCCAACCCCGCGATGCCCGTGCGGTTCTCCAGCGGCACCCCCGGCGGGAAGAACCGCGCGGACCGCTCCTACGCGCGGGTGCCGCTGGCCGGCGGGCCCGCCGCGCGGGAGACCGTGCTGGCGGAACTGGACATCGACGGCCACACCGTCGCCTACACCTGGCCGGGCGAGCTGCCCGAGCCGGTGCTGGACGGCCCCAGGGCCCTGTACCCGGAGGTTCTGCCGGGCGTCGACCTGCTCCTGGTGGCGCGGGAGGAGGGCGGGTTCGCCCAGCTGCTGATCGTCAAGAACCGTGAGGCCGCGCGCAGCCAGGCGCTGACGAAGGTCTCCTACGGGCTGCGCTCCCGCACGGCCGTGTTCCAGTACGCCGAGGACGGCAGCCGCGTGATGGTGCTCGACGGCGCGGGCAAGGAGATCGGCTCCGTTCCGACGCCGTTCGCCTGGGACTCGAGCGGCCGTGATCCCGAGCTGCCCGAGAGCGAACAGCGCACCTCCGTCGCCACGCCGGCCGACGTTCTGAAGCTGTCCGGGCTGAGCGGCATCGAGCCCGGGGCTCGGCAGACCCAGCTGCGGGTGCGCCTGGCGGGCGACCGGACGAAGTCGGCCCGGATGGACCTCGGCCTGGGCGAGTCGGACCTGCTCACCGGCGCGGACACCCGCTTCCCGGTGTTCGTCGACCCGACCCTCAACGGTTCCTGGCAGGCGTGGACGGTGGCGTACAGGCCGTACCCGAACACCAGCTTCTGGAACGGCACCAACTTCAGCTCCGGCACCTCGGACGCCCGCGTCGGCCACGAGGACGAGACGAACGGCACCGCACGCTCCTTCTGGCGCATGAAGTTCAGCAGCAGCCTGAAGGGCGCGACGGTCTCCGACGCGAAGTTCAAGGTGCTCAACAACCACTCCTGGTCCTGCACGAAGCGAGAGTTCCAGTTCTACCTGACCGGGGCGATCTCCTCCGGTACGACGTGGAACAAGCAGCCCAGCTGGGCCACGCGGCTCGCCAAGCAGTCGTTCGCGCACGGCTGGTCCTCCAGTTCCTGCCCGGACGAGTACGAGTCGTTCGACGTGGACGCCGCCGCCCAGAAGGGTGCGACCAACGGCTGGTCGAACATCACCTTCGGCATGCGGGCCACCAGCGAGTCGGACACGCAGACCTGGCGGAAGTTCCGGGCGACCTCGGCGACACTGACGGTCGACTACAACCGCAAGCCGGGCGAGCCCACCGGCGGCAAGACGTCGCCCGGTGGCGCCTGCTCGCCGGCCCCGGGCGCGGGCGTGACCATCGGCAAGACCGACATCACCATCTCGGCGAACGCCAAGGACCCGGACGGCAACCTGGAGAAGCTCCAGTTCCGCTTCTGGAAGACCGGCGGAACCCCGGTCACCTACAACAGGACGCCGGACTCCGGTGGCACCGCCAGGCTGGTCGTCTCCACCGCGTCCCTGGCGGACAGGACCACCTACTCGTGGGACGTGCGCGCCGTGGACAGCGACGACGCGGCCTCCACGTACTTCCCACCGGGTACCGAGCCCTGCCGGTTCACGATCGACGCCACGGCACCGCCGCAACCCGAGATCGAGAGCGCCGACTTCCCGCAGGCCACCCCCAACGGCGAGACCTGGTCGAAGGTCAAGTTCGGATCGGCCGGCTCGGTGACCTTCACCTCTGCGGGCGCGGCGAAGTTCCAGTACGCGATCGAGGGCCTGGACTGGGTCTACGTGACGGCGGACGCCTCCGGCAAGGCCACCCTGCCCGCCCTGAAGCCGCCGCACGCCGGTCCGAACTGGCTCAACGTGTACGCCTACGACGCGTACGGCAACCGGAGCGTCCGCTCCGACTACACCTTTTACGTACCACCGCGGGACACCGCCGACGCACCCGGTGACACGGGCGGCGACGGGGTCCCCGACCTGCTGATCGTGGACGCCAACGGCAACCTGTTCAACTGCGTGGGCAACGAGGGCGGCGAACTGTACGGCTGCCTGGGCGCCGCCTACACCAAGGACGACAACTCGTCCGAGGCGAAGCTGCACCCGCCGAACCACTGGTACGACCCGGCCACGGGCAAGTCCTCGCTGATCACCCACTACGCGGACACCTACCCCGGCGACGGCGCCACCGACCTGTTCGCCGTCACCCCGGACGGCCGGTTCTGGCTCTACCCCGGTGACGGCTACGGCAGCTTCGACGTGGGCGAGCGGATCAGCGTCCGGCTGCCCGCGGGCGTCCCCGCCCCGTCGACCTGGACGCAGATCAAGGCGGTCGGCGACATCACCGGCGACCGGCACCCCGATCTGGTCCTGCGGGCCGGCGCCGAGTTCTGGACACTGTCCGGATACACCGGTGCCGCCTTCCAGACGGCCACGCTGATGAACGACGACGCCTGGGCGCGGCGGGAGATCGTCAATGTCGCCGACATCAACGGCGACAAGACCCCCGACCTGCTCTGGCGCAACCTGGACAACGGCAACATGTACGTCCGGCACGGCAAGCCCGGTCCGGTCAGCGGCAGCGTCGACCTCGTCTCGCTCAAGCTCGCCGCCGGGTCCCTCGACGGCGACGTGCCCTACGGCTCGGGCTGGACCGAGTCCAACGTGCCGACCGCCATCGGCATCCCCGACGTCAGCGGCGACGGCATCCCCGACCTCTGGGCCCGCCTGGGCTCCGACGGCCAGACGCGCGTCTACTACCCGTCCAGGACCGACACGAACCGAGCGGTGAAGGTCGTCCTGACCGTGGACTGGAACGCGGTCAAGGCCTTCGGCTGACTCCACCGCCATCGCGCCTGCCCAGCCCGGCCCCTCCCCCTCCGGAGGCGGCCGGGCTCGGCCGTTCCCACGGTGCGCGAGCCCTGGGGCGACCGTGGTACGGCGGGGCTTCGCGGATCAGGGACAATGGGCGCCATGAGCGTTCGTACCCAGTCATCCGAAGAACCGGCCGAGGCTGTTCACCGGGCCGGCTTCGCCTCCTTCGTGGGCCGCCCCAACGCGGGCAAGTCCACCCTCACGAACGCTCTGGTCGGGCAGAAGGTGGCGATCACCTCGAACCGCCCCCAGACCACCCGGCACACCGTACGGGGCATCGTGCACCGCCCGGAGGCTCAGCTGATCCTGGTGGACACCCCCGGGCTGCACAAGCCGCGCACGCTGCTGGGCGAGCGGCTCAACGACGTGGTCCGCGCGACCTGGGCCGAGGTGGACGTCATCGGTTTCTGCCTCCCGGCGAACGAGAAGCTGGGCCCCGGTGACCGCTTCATCGCCAAGGAGCTGGCCGGGATCAGGAAGACCCCGAAGGTCGCGATCGTCACCAAGACCGACCTGGTGGACTCCAAGACCCTGGCCGAGCAGCTGATCGCGATCGACCAGCTCGGCAAGGAGCTGGGCATCACCTGGGCGGAGATCGTCCCGGTGTCCGCCACGGCCAACCAGCAGGTGGACCTCCTGGCCGACCTCCTCACCCCGATGCTGCCCGAGGGCCCCGCGCTCTACCCCGAGGGCGATCTGACCGACGAGCCCGAGCAGGTCATGGTGGCCGAGCTGATCCGGGAGGCCGCGCTGGAGGGCGTACGGGACGAGCTGCCGCACTCCATCGCGGTGGTCGTCGAGGAGATGCTGCCGCGTGAGGACCGGCCCGCCGACAAGCCCCTGCTGGACATCCACGCCAACGTTTTCATCGAGCGCCCCAGCCAGAAGGGCATCATCATCGGCCCCAAGGGCAAGCGACTGAAGGACGTCGGCATCAAGTCCCGCAAGCAGATCGAGGCGCTCCTCGGCACGCCGGTCTTCCTGGACCTGCACGTGAAGGTCGCCAAGGACTGGCAGCGCGACCCGAAGCAGCTGCGGCGCCTCGGGTTCTGACCGGCCCGACCGGCTGCCACACGTCGGCGCTCCCGGACCGGACAACACGCCCGCCACGCGGCGGCGGCCGCACATCGACGCAGCCAGGACCCGCACGTGAAGGTCGCCGAGGACTGGCGGCGCGACAGGCGGCTGTGGCGGCTCGGCTTCTGAGGGGCTCCGGTCAGGCCGGGCGGCGGAAGCCGATGGTCGGGACCGCGCGGCGCAGGGGCCAGGAGCCGGGCGGGACGTCGGGGACGAGGCCGGCCAGGAAGGCGTAGCGGCGCAGGGCCGTCGGGTCCTGGCCCTCGACCGACTGGACCTTGCGCCACCAGGTGGCGATCTCGCACCAGCCCGGCGCCGACAGCGAGCCGCCGAACTCCTGGACGGACAGGGCGGCGGTCAGCCCGGCGAAGGCCAGGCGGTCGGCGAGCGGCCAGCCTGCCAGGGTGCCGGTGACGAACCCGGCGACGAAGACGTCCCCCGCGCCGGTCGGGTCCAGGGCCTCCACCTCGATGGCCGGCACCTCGGCGCTCTCCCCCGTACGCCGGTCAACGGCGTAGGCGCCGTCCGCGCCGAGGGTGACCACCGCGAGCGGCACGTGCGCGGTCAGGGCGTGCGCGGCGGCGCGGGGGCAGGTGGCGCCGGTGTAGCGCATGGCCTCCTGCGCGTTCGGCAGGAAGGCCTCGCAGTGCGCGAGGTCGGGCAGCCCGGCCAGGTCCCAGGCGCCGGTGTCGTCCCAGCCGACGTCGGCGAAGACGCGGGTGCCGCGCGCGGCGGCCTGGGCGATCCAGGGGGCCCGGACGCCGGGCGTGAGGGAGGCGACGGCGGCGCGGGCGCGCGGCGGGCAGTCGGGGGACGGTTCCCCGGGCGGCGGCTCGTGACCGTGGGAGACCATCGTGCGCTCTCCCTCGTACGCCATCGAGACCGTCACCGGCGAGTGCCAGCCGGGCACGGTGCGGGACGTGGACAGGTCGATGCCCTCGCCCTGCGCGAGCGCGTCCCGGCAGTAGTCGCCGTAGTGGTCGTCGCCGAAGGCCGCGGCCAGCGAGGTGCGCAGGCCGAGGCGGGCCAGCGCGGTCGCCATGTTCGCCACGCCGCCCGGGCTCGACCCCATCCCGCGTGCCCAGGACTCGGTCCCGCGCACCGGGGCGGAGTCGAGCCCGGTGAAGACGACGTCGAGGAAGACGGTGCCCGTCAGGTACACGTCCCAGGGCGGGTCCTGCGGGGTGCGCAGGGCGGCGAGGGGATCGGCCTCGGGCCGGCGGTGCGGTCCCTCGCTCTGGGTGTGGCGGTGCGTTCTCTCGTCGGCCGGCATGACGGGCATGGCGGGCACGTCGGACGCGGTGGACACGGTGGACGCTGTCACGGTGCGCTCCCTGGCATGGTGCGGACCCCGCCAGTGTGCACCACGCCACCGGCTGTCCGGCGGTGCCCGGCGTGCGGTGTCAGGCCGTGGCCGGTCCGGAGTGCGCGCTGCGGGCGGCGCCCGGGGCTCTCCGGTGCCGCGCTTCGGGACGGGTGGCACCGCGGACACGGGCGGCTACGGTCGCGGCAGGGGAAGGGGGGACCGGCGGCTCACCAGCGGGGCACGGGCGGGGTGACCCACTCGGGGGCGGCGATCCGCATCGCGGCCGCGTCGTCGCGGTCGCGCAGCGTGCCGTCGTCGTCGCGCCAGCGGCGGTGGAGGAACTCCAGCCTGTCGCGGTCGAGTTCCACGCCGAGGCCGGGGGCGTCGGAGACGGTGACCTTGCCGCCGTCGAAGGTGAGCCGTTCGGTGAGGACGTCCTCGGACTGCCAGGGGTAGTGGGAGTCGCAGGCGTGGTGGAGGTTCGGCACGGTGGCCGCCACATGGGTCATGGCGGCGAGGCTGATGCCGAGGTGGGTGTTGGAGTGCATGGACACCCCGACGTCGAAGGTGCGGCAGACGGCGGCGAGTTGCTGGGTGTTGCGCAGCCCGCCCCAGTAGTGGTGGTCGCAGAGCACGACCTGGACGGCGCCCTTGGCGAACGCCTCCGGGATCTCGGCGAACGTCGTCACGCACATGTTGGTGGCGAGCGGCACGCCCGCCCGTCGCCCACCACCACCCTTGCCCGAGGCGCTTCGCGCCGCACCTCCCGTCCCCGCGGCGACCTCGGCCATGGCCGGGGTGCCCAGCGCGGGGTCCTCCAGGTACTCCAGGACGTCCCCGAGTTCCGCGGCGACCCGTAGCGAGGTCTCCACGGACCAGGCGCCGTTGGGGTCCAGGCGCAGCGGGTGCCCGGGGAAGGCCTCGGCCAGGGCCCTGATCGCGGCGATCTCCTCGTCGGGCGGGAAGACGCCGCCCTTGAGCTTGAAGGAGGTGAAGCCGTACCGCTCGGTGAAGGCACGGGCCTGCCCGACCACGCCGGCCGGGTCGACGGCGGCGCCCCAGTCGTCCTTCTCCGACGCCACGCCCTCGGGGTGGGCGGCCCACTTGTAGAAGAGGTACGCGCTGTACTCGACGGCGTCGCGCACCTTGCCGCCCAGCAGGGCGTGCACGGGCAGGCCGAGCGCCTTGCCGAGGGCGTCGAGGCAGGCGACCTCGAAGCCGGAGACGACGGACAGGCGCAGCTTGTCCGCGGTCTGGACGCCGCGCAGCCCGCCGACGTCGACCTGCCCGGAGACCCGTGCGGAGTCGACGGCCACCTCGTCGGCCAGGACGAACAGGGCGTTGAGGTCACTGACCTGACGGCCGACCAGCTTCTCGGCGAACGGGCGGGCCGGCTCCAGGTACTTGGTGTCGCCGTAGGTCTCGCCGACGCCGGTGATCCCGTCGGCGGTCTCCACCTCGATGATCAGCCGGGGGGTGTACGGCTGGTGCACGCCCTGCGTGTTGAGCAGGGGCGGGTCCGCGACGAGGATCGGCGTGAGGCGGACGGCGGTGATGGTGAGGTCGCGGGTCACAGGGTGGCTCCTACGAGGTCGAGTCCGGCGGTGAGCGGGGTCTTCGGTGCGGCCGGTTCGGCGGCCGTGAGGTCGGTGAGCGGGGCGCGCGCGGGGCCCACCGGGCAACCGCGCGGCCGGGCCGCCGCCTTCACGAGGGACACCCCGTATCCGGGGACGCGGTCGCGCAGTTCGACGAAGGGCAGGTGCAAGTCGCGCGGCAGCTGCCGGCCGGGGTTCCGGCGAGGACGGGCACCCGCCCGGCCGTCTCCTCGACGGCGATGGTGACGACCCGCCGGTGCTCGTCCTCGTCGAGGGAGATGAACTCGCCGGTGCCGCGGGCGGGGAAGAGGGCGCCGGGTCCGGCGGCGAGCCGCTCGGCGACGTGGGCCCGGCAGCCGTCGGGATCGAGGGAGCCGTCCTCGCGGAAGCTGGTCAGCGGGAAGGACAGCACGCGCGTCGCCATGCCCCGCGCCAGCCGCCGGACCACGGCCGCCCGGTCGGTGCCTGTGCCGGTGCCGGTGCCGGGGTCCACGCGCCTCATCTCCACTGGCCTCGCTGCCCCTCGACGGTCTCCGTATGTAGATGTCATCCACGTATGAAGATGGAGATTAGGTAGGTGACCGTCGGGCGTCAATGGGCCGAGGGGCCTCCGTCTACGATCGGCACATGTCCGAGACCGGGGGCGCGGCAGGCGGCGTCCGTGAGGTGAAGTCCGCGGCGCGCACGGTGGAGCTGCTGGAGGTGCTGGCCGCGCGCGGGGACCGCCCGGCGCGGCTCCGGGAGCTGGCGGCCGGGCTGGGGGTGCCGCGCAGTTCGATGTACGCACTGCTGCGGACCCTGATCTCACGCGGCTGGGTGCGCACCGACTCCACCGGCTCGCTGTACGGCATCGGCACCCACGCCCTGCTCACCGGCACCAGCTACCTCGACCCGGCCGCGCTGGTCGCCGCCGCCACCGGCACGCCCAGCGGTGCGGTGCCCGAGGTCGGCGCCGTGGAGCAGCCGGTCGTGGAGACCGACGTGGAGGCCCCGGCCAGGGCCGTCCAGGGCGCCTACGACACCTCGGGACCCCCGGCAGGCGGCCGCACCGGGGTCAGGGCCGGGCTGAGCCCGGCGCGCGGCGGCTACGCGGCGGGGAACTCGTAGGCCGCCACCTCGGCCAGGCAGCGCGCCCGCAAGTCCTCGTCGTCCTCCAGGAACGAGGCGAGGAAGGAGTTGCGGGCCAGCTCCCGCAGCCGGTCCTCGGTCAGGCCGAGGGCCGCGCGTACGGCGTCGAAGTTGTCGCCCGCGTAGCCGCCGAAGTAGGCCGGGTCGTCGGAGTTGACCGTGCACATCAGGCCCGCGTCGAGCATCGCGGGCAGCGGGTGGCCGGCGAGGGTGTCGACCGTGCGCAGCCGCACGTTGGACAGCGGACACAGGGTGAGCGGGACGCGCTCGCGCACCAGTCGCTCGACCAGCGCCGGGTCCTCCACCGAGCGCAGCCCGTGGTCGATCCGCTCGACGCCGAGGACGTCCAGGGCCTCGGTGACGTACTCGGGCGGTCCCTCCTCGCCCGCGTGCGCGACCCGGCGCAGCCCGAGGGCGGCGGCCGCCTCGTACACCGCGCGGAACTTGACCGGCGGGTGGCCGACCTCGGCGGAGTCCAGGCCGACGCCGGTGATGCGGTCCAGGTACGGCTTGGCGGCGTCCAGCGTCTCCAGGGCCGACTCGGCGGACTCGTCGCGCAGGAAGCAGAGGATCAGCCGGGTCGAGACGCCGTGGTTCTCCCGGCTGCGGCCCAGCGCCCGCCACAGCCCCTCCACGACCGTGCCCATCTCCACGCCCCGGGCCAGGTGGGCCTGCGGGTCGAAGAAGATCTCGGCGTGCCGGACGCCCTGCGCGGCGGCGCGGGCGAGGTAGGCGTTCGCGAGGTCCTCGAAGTCCCGCTCGGTGCGCAGGACGGCCATCAGCCCGTAGTACAGGTTCAGGAAGGACTGGAGGTCCTCGAAGCGGTACGCCTCGCGCAGCGCGTCCTCGTCCGCGTACGGCAGGGACACGCCGTTGCGGGCGGCCAGCGCGAAGGCCAGCTCGGGTTCCAGGGTGCCTTCGATGTGGAGGTGCAGTTCAGCTTTGGGCAGGGGCATCGCAGCATCGTACGGCGGTTTCACCGACGTTTCGGAACCGGGACGCGGGTGAGGTCGCGGGCCACGGTCAGCTCGCCCGCGTAACCGGCCGACCTCGCCTGCCGCTCGAACTCCCCGGGGTCCGGGTAGCGCTGGCTGAAGTGGGTCAGCACGAGGTGCCGTACGCCCGCGTCCCGGGCGGCCCGGGCCGCCTGACCTGCGGTGAGGTGACCGTGGTCGGTGGCGAGGGCCTCGTCCTCGTCGAGGAAGGTGGACTCGATGACCAGCAGGTCGCAGCCCTCGGCGAGGACCTGCACGCCCTCGCACAGCCGGGTGTCCATGACGAACGCGAACCGCTGGCCGCGGCGCGTCTCGCTGACCTCGTCGAGCGGGACGCCGTTCAGCGAGCCGTCGCGCTGGATGCGGCCGACGTCGGGGCCCTTGATGCCGTGCGCGGCCAGGCGGTCGGGCAGCATGCGGCGGCCGTCGGGCTCGGTGAGCCGGTAGCCGTACGACTCGACGGGGTGGGACAGCCTGTGGGCGTCCAGGGTGTAGGCGGGGGTGACCGCCAGGGGTCCGTCCGTGTCGACCGGCGCCTCGGTGAGGGCGACGGTCTCGCGGTAGGCGGTGGCGTACCGCAGGCGCTCGAAGAAGCGCCGGCCGGAGCGCGGGTAGTGGGCGGTGATCTCGTGCGGCACCCGGTCCAGGTTGACACGCTGGATGACACCGGCGAGGCCCAGGCTGTGGTCGCCGTGGAAGTGCGTGACGCAGATCCGGTTCAGGTCGTGGGCGGCGACCCCGGCGCGCAGCATCTGGCGCTGCGTGCCCTCGCCGGGGTCGAACAGGATGCCCTCGCCGTCCCAGCGCAGCAGGTAGCCGTTGTGGTTGCGGTGCCGGGTCGGGACCTGGCTCGCGGTGCCGAGGACGACCAGCTCACGTACGGACACGGTGCCTGTCCCGGCCTATCCGGGGGGCCATTCGAGACCGCGTCCGCCGAGGACGTGGGCGTGCGCGTGCCAGACGGTCTGACCGGCGCCGCCGCCGGTGTTGAAGACGGTGCGGTAGCTGTCCAGCCTCTCGTCGTCGGCGACGGCCCGGGTCTCGCGCAGGACGTCGGCGGCCAGCTCCGGGGCGGCGGCGGCCAGCGCGGCGGCGTCCTTGTGGTGGGCCTTGGGGATCACCAGGACGTGGGTGGGGGCCTGGGGGTTTATGTCCCGGAACGCGACGGTCGTGTCCGTCTCGCGGACGATCGTCGCGGGGATCTGGCCTGCGACGATCTTGCAGAAGAGGCAGTCGTCCTGTGGCTCACCCGTCATGGGGGCTCCTTACGGTGGTGATCTTCTGTGGGCATCGTATCCACCGGGCCGCGGCCGGGCGTCCCCCTCCAGCGCCCGCACGCCCTGGAAGGCGTCCCGGGGGCGGCGCGGGCGGACGCGGGCGGCACCCCGTTCCGCCGGGCCGCCACCCGCCGCGGCGGGCCCGACCGCCCGCGCTCAGGGCAGGGCCGGCGGGGTCTTCGCCGGAGTCTCCTCCAGCGCCGCCAGCGCGAGCCGGACCGCCTCGTCCAGTTGAGGGTCGCGGCCCGCCGCGTGGTCCTGCGGGCGCTGGGGGACCTCGACGTCCGGATCGACGCCGTGGTTCTCCACGCCCCAGCCGTAACCCTCCAGCCAGAACGCGTACTTCGGCTGGGTGATCAGCGTGCCGTCGACCAGCCGGTAGCGGCTGTCGATGCCGATGACGCCGCCCCAGGTGCGGACGCCGACGACCGGCCCGATGCCGAGCGCCTTGATCGCGGCGTTGACGATGTCGCCGTCGGAGCCGGAGAACTCGTTGGCGACGGCGACGACCGGCCCGCGGGGCGCGTCCTGCGGGTAGCTGGTCGGCCGCATGCCGCGCGGCAGGTCCCAGCCGACGATCCGCCGGGCCAGCTTCTCCACGACCAGCTGGGAGGTGTGCCCGCCGCGGTTCTCGCGGACGTCGACGACCAGGCCCTCCCGGATCACCTCGACGCGCAGGTCGCGGTGGATCTGGGCCCAGCCGGGCGCCTGCATGTCCGGGACGTGCAGATAGCCGAGCCGGCCGGCGGACTTCTCGTGGACGTAGGCGCGGCGGTCGGCGACCCAGGCGTGGTAGCGCAGCGGCTCCTCGTCGGCGAGCGGGACCACGACGGCGTGCCGCACCTCTCCGCCGCCGGACGGCGAGACGGTCAGCTCGACCGGCTTGCCGGCGGTGCCGACGAGCAGCGGTCCCGGCCCGGTGACCGGGTCGACGGCCTGTCCGGCGACCGCGACGATCGCGTCCCCGGCGCGCACGGCGACACCGGGTGCGGCGAGCGGGGAACGGGCGTCGGGGTCGGAGGTCTCCGAGGGCAGGACGCGGTCGATGCGCCAGGTGCCGTCCTCGTGGCGGGAGAGGTCGGCGCCGAGCAGGCCCTGCCGCGCGCCGGAGCCGTGGGCGCCGCGCGGGGTGACGTAGGCGTGCGAGGTGCCGAGTTCGCCGTGCACCTCCCACAGGAGGTCGACCAGGTCGTCGTGGGTGGCGAGGCGGTCGAGGACGGGCCGGTAGCGGTCCAGGACGCCGTCCCAGTCGACGCCGTTCATGTCGGACCGCCAGAAGTGGTCCCGCATGATGCGGCCGGTCTCGTCGAACATCTGCCGCCACTCCGCGGCCGGTTCGACGGTCTGCCGGACCCGGCCCAGGTCGACGGTGATGTTGGTGTCGCTGTCCTCGTCGCCGGAGGCCCGCCGGTCGCTGGGGACGACCTTGAGCCGCCCGTCGGTCCACAGCAGCACCCGTTTGCCGTCGCCGCTCACCTCGAAGTGGTCGGCGTCGCCCGCGAGGTGCTCGACGCGCTGCTGGGCGAGGTCGTACCGCTCCAGCTCGGTGTTCGGGTCCGGGTCCTCCGGGTTGGCGCGGGAGGCGCCGAGGACTCCGGTGAGCGGGTGACGCAGCCACAGGACGCCGTCCTTGGCGGCGCGCAGCCGGGAGTAGCGGGCGGCCTCGACCGGGAAGGGCACGATGCGGTCGGCGAGGCCCTCGATGTCGATCCGGGTGGTGGGGGTGCCCTCGCTGTCGGGGGTCTCCTCGCGGTCCGGGGTCTCGAAGGGGCGGCCGTGGCGCTGCGGACCGAAGGGCGAGGGGGTGGTCGCGGCGAGCGTGATCAGGTAGGGCCGGGCGCCCTCGACGAAGGCGAGGTCGAAGACGTGCTCGTCGTAGACCGGGTCGAAGGAGCGGGTGGAGAGGAAGGCGAGGTGCTTGCCGTCCAGGGTGAAGGCCGGCGAGTAGTCCTTGAAGCGCAGCGGCGTCGCCTCGCTCACCGACAGGTCGGTGGTGTTGGCGAGCCTGAGCTGGCGCAGCGGGTCGGGGCCGGGATGGGACCAGGCGAGCCAGGACGAGTCGGGCGAGAAGACGAGGCCGGAGGCGTCGCCGTGATCGCTGCGGTCGACCTCGCGGGCCTCGCCGCTCTCGCGCTCGACGAGCAGGACCCGCCCGTCGTGCGAGGCGACGGCGACGCGGCTGCCGTCGGGGGCCACGGCGAGATTCAGGACCCGGCCGAGCTGCCCGGCGGCCAGGCGCCGCGCGGTGGCGCCCGGGGCGAGTCCCGTGGCGGGCGCGAACTCCAGGGCGTCGTCGCCCTCGGCGTCCGTCACCCACACCACCCACTCCTCGCCGTCGGCGCGGAAGGTGCGCGGCAGCCGGGTGCGGACGCCGGGCGTCACGGCCAGCGCGCGGGCCGGTCCGGCACGGTGGGTGACCCAGTGCACGCCGCCGCGTACGGCGACGGCACTGCCGCGCGCGGTGTGGTCGGGGGACGCGGAGCCGAACCAGCGGGCGGCGTTGACCGGGAACGGCTGGAGGTCGACGCGGGCGCCGCCGAGCCGGACGCCGAGCCGGCGCGGCTCGGCCCCGTCGAGGTCGTCCAGCGTCCACAGTTCACCGGCGGACGAGTAGACGACGCGGGTGCCGTCGCCGGCGGCGTGCCGGGCGTAGTAGCCGTCGAGGGGGGTGTGCCTGCGCAGGTCGGAGCCGTCGGCGAGGGAGGAGTAGAGGGCGCCGGTGCCCTCGTGGTCGGAGAGGAAGGCGATCCGGTCGCCCGCCCAGAAGGGGTACTCGATGTTGCCGTCGAGGTCGGCGTGCAGCCGGACGAACTCGCCGTCGTCCTCGGCGTCGATCCACAGCTTGCCCGCCGTGCCGCCCCGGTAGCGCTTCCACCAGGCGGCCTCGCGGCCCATCGGCGTGGACAGCAGCACGGTGTGCGGCCCGTACGCGACGTCACCGACGGGCCCGTACGGCAGGGTGGTGGCCGGTCCGCCGTCGAGCGGGACGGCGCGGGCCCAGGTCCGGCGCAGACTGGCCTCACCGTGGGTGCTGAGGGCGAGGACCCGGCCCTCGGCGGTCCAGCCGCGTACCTGGGTCCTGACGCTGCCCCAGTGGGTGAGGCGCTGGGCGGGGCCGCCGTCGACGGGCGCGACGTGCACCTCGGGAGCGCCGTCGCGGGTGGAGGTCCAGGCGACCGTGGTGCCGTCGGGCGAGATCCGCGGGTGGTTCACCGGCACGTTGTCGGCGCTGACCCGCCAGGCCCGGCCGCCGTCGAGCGGGGCGAGCCACACGTCGTCCTCGGCGGTGAAGGCGACCAACTCGCCGTGCGGGTGCGGAAAGCGGAGGTAGGCAGGCGCTGCGGGCTGTGTCACCCCCTCACCCTATGCAGCGGCACGGCCCGCCGACAGAGGTTTGGATCACTTCCCGGCCGAGGGCGGCCGGTGATCGTGCACCTCCCTCCGGGCTATTTGCCCTCCACCGGCCGGCAGTGCGGGTCGTCCGGGCACCAGATGGTGCGGGTGACGGTCACGGTGGGGCCCGGCCCGTGCGGGGAGGGCCGGTTCCCGTCGGGCGGGGCGCTCGTGGCGTCGCAGTTGCCCAGCCCCTTGACGCGGAACCACTCCTCGCCGTCCACCTCGGCGGTCAGGTTCCCGCGTACGCAGGCGCCGTTGACGACCCGGGTCACCTTGCCGTCGACGGTGATGTCCTTGCCGGTGTCCGTCCTCCCCTCGCAGTGGACGGAGGCGACGGTGTTCTCGGCCGCCGAGGCGGTGGTGCCCTTGTCGCCGTAGGAGGCGGTGCAGGTGAGCCAGCGCACCTCCGCCTTCTGCCGCTCCAGTTCGCGGGTCACGGTCCGGTCGGTCGTGTAGGCGACCGACGCGGAGCTCAGGCCGCCCGGCTCGCACGCGACGACACCGCCGACGGCGACGACCGAGCCGACGACCACCGGAGCCACGCGCCGAATCCGTCTCAATGCCCCCATGGAGGGCAGCGTGCCACCGGTGCGGGACCGGCGGTAGGGCGCATACGGCCACTCCTCACGACCGCGGACGGGTGGGCAACGACCGCGGGCGGCGCAGGCTCGTCCCGGACGAACGGACCACCTGCCCGCGGAGCCACGGGCGGAAACGGGGCGGCGACGGGCGAACCGGATGGCTGGGAGCTGTTCCCGGCGGCCGTCGCCCCGGCCGACACCGCGGACGGCTGACGGGGGCCGGCGGCCGGGGCCGTCAGGACCAGCGGCCGGTGCGGGCCAGGAGTACGGCGGTCGCGGCGGTGCCCGCGGTGGAGGTGCGCAGGACGCTGCGGCCCAGCCGGTAGGGCTTGGCACCGGCCGCGGCGAAGAGGGCCAGTTCCTCGGGGGACACGCCCCCTTCGGGGCCGACCACCAGCACGATGTCGCCACCGGTGGGGAGTTCGACGGCGGACAGCGGTTCCTCGCCGCTCTCGTGGAGTACGGCGGCGAACGCGGCGTCGGCCAGAAGTGAGGCGACCCGCTTGCTCGTCGCCGCGTCCGCGACGTCGGGGAAGCGGACCCGGCGGGACTGCTTGCCGGCCTCCCGGGCCGTCGCCCGCCACTTGCCGAGCGCCTTCAGGCCGCGCTCGCCCTTCCACTGGGTGACGCACCGGGACGCCGCCCAGGGCACGATCGCGTCGACCCCGACCTCGGTCATCGTCTCGACGGCCAGCTCGCCGCGGTCGCCCTTGGGCAGGGCCTGGACGACGGTGATGCGGGGCTGCTCCGCGGGCTCCTCGCGCACGCCGTCCACGACGGTGACGACCAGCCGGTCCTTGCCCTCGGCGGCCTTGACCACGCCCTCGGCCCGGCGTCCGCGTCCGTCGGTGAGGACGACGTCCTCACCGGCCCGCAGCCGCTTCACGGAGACGGCGTGCCGCCCCTCGGGGCCGTCGAGGACGTACTCCCCCGCGGGCAGGTCCTCCGGGCGCAGGGAGCCGACCACGAACACCGGTGCCGTCATCGGGCGCCGCCTCCCGTCGCGTAGTCCGACAACGCTGTCCCGGCGGCGGCGAGTTCGGCCACCAGTACCTCCACCAGCTGTCCCGCGGGCAGTTCGCGGGCCATCCGGTGCCCCTGTCCCGCCCAGAGCGCCAGGCCCTGCGCGTCGCCCGCCTTCGCCGCCGCCTTGCGCACCGGCGCGGTGAGGTGGTGCACCTCGGGGTAGGCGGCGGGGGCATAGGGGCCGTGCTCGCGCAGGAAGCGGTTGACCAGGGCGCGGGCGGGGCGGCCGGAGAAGGCGCGGGTGAGTTCGGTGCGGACGAACAGCGGGTCGGTCAGTGCCTGCTTGTGCGGGGCGTGCGCGCCGGACTCGGGGGTGGGGAGGAAGGCGGTGCCGAGCTGGGCCGCGCTCGCGCCCGCCGCGAGGACGGCGGCGATCTGGCCGCCGCGCATGATGCCGCCTGCGGCGACGATCGGCAGGCTCACCGCCTCCCGGGCCTGGGCGACCAGCGACAGCAGTCCGGTTCCGGCGCCGCCGGTGTCCGGGTTGTCCCGGTGGGTGCCCTGGTGGCCGCCGGCCTCGGTGCCCTGCGCGATCACGGCGTCGGCGCCGGCATACTCGACGGCCCGCGCCTCCTCCACGGTGGTCGCGGTGACCAGGGCGAAGGTGCCCACCCGGTGCAGGGCGTCGACGGCCTCGCGGCTCGGGACGCCGAAGTGGAAGGACACCACCGGCACGGGGTTGTCCAGCAGTACGGCGAGCTTGGTGTCGTAGCCGTCGTCGCGGGGGCTGTCGGGGTCGCCGAGCTCCGTCTCGTACCAGGCGGCCTCACCGGCCAGCTGGTGGGCGTAGACACCGACGGCGGCGGGGTCGGCCGTCTCCGGCTGCGGCAGGAAGAGGTTGACGCCGAAAGGGCGGTTCGTCAGCCCCCGCAGCTGCTTGATCTCCTGGTACATCCCGTCCGCGGTCTTGTACCCGGCGGCCAGGAATCCCAGCCCTCCCGCCTCGGACACCGCGGCCGCGAGCCGTGGCACGGAGACGCCGCCCGCCATGGGCGCCTGCACGATCGGGTAGGGGAAAAGATCGGTCAGTGCGGAGGACATGACGGCATGTTGTCACGTCCTCCGCACAAGTCCGAATCCGGGCTTCCGTTGGCATACGCCAGAAGCATCCGCCTCGTGAAGAGCCCGGCGACGGCCCGTTGGGCCTTCCGGACACCGGGCTCAGCGCCCGTTGAACGCGTCCTTCAACCGGGAGAACAGCCCCTGCTGCCCGGGTTGGAACTGTCCCGTCGGACGCTCCTCGCCACGGAGCTTGGCCAGCTCACGCATGAGGCGTTCCTGTTCGGGGTCGAGCTTGCCGGGGGTCATGACCTCGACGTGGACGATGAGGTCGCCCCGGCCGCCGCCACGCAGGTGGGTGACGCCCCGGCCGTGCTTGGGGATCGACTGGCCGGACTGGGTGCCCGGGCGGATGTCGACCTCCTCCATGCCGTCGAGGGTCTCCAGCGGCACCTTCGTGCCGAGGGCCGCCGCCGTCATCGGGATGGTGACCGTGCAGTGCAGGTCGTCGCCGCGGCGCTGGAAGGTCGAGTGGGGCAGCTCGTGGATCTCGACGTACAGGTCACCGGCGGGACCGCCGCCGGGGCCGACCTCGCCCTCGCCCGCGAGCTGGATCCGGGTGCCGTTGTCGACACCGGCCGGGATCTTCACGGTCAGGGTGCGCCGGGAGCGGACCCGGCCGTCGCCCGCGCACTCGGGGCACGGGGTCGGGACGACGGTGCCGAAGCCCTGGCACTGGGGGCAGGGGCGGGAGGTCATGACCTGGCCCAGGAAGGACCGGGTGACCTGCGAGACCTCACCGCGGCCGCGGCACATGTCACACGTCTGGGCGCTGGTGCCGGGCGCCGCGCCCTCGCCGTTGCACGTGTTGCAGACGACCGCGGTGTCGACCTGGATGTCCTTGGTCGTACCGAAAGCGGCCTCGTCCAGCTCGACCTCGATGCGGATCATCGCGTCCTGGCCGCGGCGGGTGCGCGAACGCGGTCCGCGCTGCGACGCCGTACCGAAGAACGCGTCCATGATGTCCGAGAAGTTCCCGAAGCCACCCGCGCCGAAGCCGCCCGCGCCACCGCCGGCGGCCTGCGAGAGGGGGTCGCCGCCGAGGTCGTAGACCTGCTTCTTCTGCGGGTCCGACAGCACCTCGTAGGCGGCGTTGATCTCCTTGAACCGCTCCTGGGTCTTCGGATCGGGGTTGACGTCCGGGTGCAGCTCGCGGGCGAGCCTCCGGAACGCCTTCTTGATCTCGTCCTGGGAAGCGTCGCGGCGCACGCCGAGTACGGCGTAGTAGTCCGTGGCCACCTACGACTCCGCCAGGATCTGTCCGACGTACCGTGCCACTGCGCGTACCGCTCCCATCGTTCCCGGGTAGTCCATGCGGGTCGGTCCGACCACGCCGAGCTTGGCAACCGCCTCGCCGCCCGAACCGTAGCCCACCGACACGACGGACGTGGAGTTGAGTCCCTCGTGGGCGTTCTCATGACCGATACGGACGGTCACGCCCGGATCCTTCGCCTCACCGAGCAGCTTGAGGAGCACGACCTGCTCCTCCAGCGCCTCGAGTACGGGCCGGATCACCAAGGGGAAGTCGTGCCCGAAGCGGGTCAGATTGGCGGTGCCGCCGATCATCAGCCGCTCCTCGTTCTCTTCGACCAGCGTCTCCAGGAGAGTGGAGAGCACGGTGGAGACCGTACCGCGATCCTCGGCCCCGAATGCCTCGGGCAGGTCCTCGACCAGGCCGGGCACGTCGGTGAAACGGCGCCCGGCGATCCGGCTGTTGAGCCGCGCCCGCAGATCCGCCACCGACGTCTCACCGAACGGCGCCGGGCAGTCGACCATCCGCTGCTCGACCCGGCCGGTGTCCGTGATCAGCACGAGCATCAGGCGCGCGGGCGCGAGCGAGAGCAGCTCCACGTGCCGCACGGTCGAGCGGGTCAGCGACGGATACTGCACGACGGCGACCTGCCGGGTGAGCTGCGCGAGCAGCCGCACCGTGCGGGCCACCACGTCGTCGAGGTCGACGGCGCCCTCCAGGAAGTTCTGGATGGCACGCCGCTCGGGCCCGGTCATCGGCTTGACGCCGGCCAGCTTGTCGACGAAGAGCCGGTAGCCCTTGTCGGTCGGGATGCGCCCGGCGCTGGTGTGCGGCTGGGCGATGAACCCCTCGTCCTCCAGGGCCGCCATGTCGTTGCGCACGGTGGCCGGGGAGACGCCGAGGTTGTGCCGCTCGGTGAGGGCCTTGGAGCCGACCGGCTCCTCGGTGCCGACGTAGTCCTGGACGATGGCGCGCAGCACCTGGAGCCTGCGTTCACTGAGCATCCGCGCGCACCTCCAGCTGTCGTCCGGCCGGCGTCCGGCCGGTCCCGCCTTGCCTGTACCACTGTCAGTCCTGGCACTCACGGCGCGCGAGTGCCAGACTTCCCCGGGCCAGTGTACGGCCGTGGGGTACGCCCCCGGCAAGGCCGGTGCGTTGCCGTTAGCGTCGTCGCCGTGACGGTGACTTGGGAAGAGCTGGGCTGGGAGCGGCTGGCGGACGGGGTGGGGCGGTGCAGGCTGCCGGGGTGGGACTGCACGGCCGGGCTGGTCGTCGGGGCGGACGCGGCGCTGATGGTCGACGCGGGGTCGAGCCTGGACGAGGGCGCCCGGTTGCGCGAGGGAGCGCGGCGGCTCGCCGGCCGCCGTGTGACGCATCTCGCGCTGACCCACCCGCATTTCGACCACGTCCTCGGCGCCGCGGCGTTCGCGGGCGCGGAGGTGTACGGCGCGGTGGGCACGGACGCGCTGTTCGCGCCGGGCGGACACGGGCGGGAGGCACTGCGCTCGGACGCGGTGGCGGAGGGGCTGGACGCCCGGTCGGCGCGGGAGGCGGCCGACGCGCTCGTCCCCGTCCGGCACGAGGTCCGCGGCGAGCGCGCGCTCGACCTGGGCGGCGGCCGACGGGTGCTGCTGGCCGAGGTGGGACCCGGGCACACCGGTCACGACCTCGCGGTGCTGGTGCCGGGCGCCCGTGCGGTCGTGTTCTGCGGCGACCTGGTCGAGGAGTCCGGTGAGCCGCAGGCGGGCCCCGACGCCGTACCGGCGTGCTGGCCGGCCGCGCTGGACCGGCTGCTGGGCCTGGGCGGTGACGACGCGCTGTACGTTCCCGGTCACGGAGCGGTGGTGGACGCGGGCTTCGTCCGGGCCCAACGGGACGCGCTGGCCGCCCGTTTCGGCGTGTCGCGCTGATCACGGCGCGCGGACTCCTCGTATCGTCGTCAGAATGCGCCAGTACTCCGCCGACCTGACCCCTCCGTGGAAGAAACCGCAGCCCGTTCCCGAGGTCCCGGCCGATCCCGGCCTGGTGGTCGAGGAGCCAGGCACCGGCTTCTGCGGCGCGGTGACCGGCTGCGAGGCGGGCACGGTGACCCTGGAGGACCGCTTCGGCAAGCACCGGGTCTTCCCGATGGAACCGCGCGGCTTCCTGCTGGAGGGGCGGGTGGTGACGCTGGTGCGGCCGTCCTCCGGGCCGGTGCGGCCCTCCCGTACGGCGTCCGGTTCGGTCGCCGTCCCCGGCGCCCGCGCGCGGGTGGCCCGCGCCGGGCGCATCTACGTCGAGGGGCGGCACGACGCCGAGCTGGTCGAGAAGGTGTGGGGCGACGACCTGCGCGTCGAGGGCGTGGTCGTGGAGTACCTGGGGGGCGTGGACGACCTGCCGTCGATCGTGGACGACTTCGCGCCGGGTCCGGACGCGCGGCTGGGGGTCCTGGTGGACCACCTGGTGCCGGGGTCGAAGGAGTGGCGGATCGCGGAGGCGGTGACGAGCGAGCACGCGCTGGTCGTCGGTCACCCGTACATCGACATCTGGGAGGCCGTGAAGCCGTCGTCGGTGGGGATCGACGGCTGGCCCGGGGTGCCGCGCGGGCAGGACTGGAAGACGGGGGTGTGCCGGGCCCTGGGGTGGCCGTCCGAGACGGGCGCGGTGTGGCAGGCGATCCTGGCGCGGGTCGGCTCGTACAAGGACCTGGAGCCGGAGCTGCTCGGGCGGGTGGAGGAACTGATCGACTTCGTGACGGCGTGAGTCCTCGAACGCCGGACGGGCTCGATCCAGCCCGTCCGGCGCTCGAGGCCGAGGCCGAGGCCGTTCGAGGACGGGGCGGGGTCCGGGACGCGGCCGTTCAGGCCGAGGCCAGGTCTGGGGCGCAGCCGTTCAGGCCGAGGCGGTCTGGGGCGCGGCACCGCCGGGAATGGGGAAGGGCGGCGGGAACGAGAACGGGGAAGGGGCGGCGGGGGCGAGAAAGGACCGGTCAGTCCACCAGGTCCCGCACCACCGCGTCCGCCAGCAGCCGCCCGCGCAGCGTGAGCACCGCGCTCCCCGCCTCGTACGCCCCCTCCTGAAGGAGCCCGTCGGACAGCGCCCGCCGCGACGCCACGAGCCCCGCCTCCCGCAGCAACGACAGCGGGACTCCTTCCCGCAGGCGCAGTTCCAGCAGGACGCGCTCCACACGCCGGTCCTCGTCCGTCAGGATCTCCCGCCCGGCGCCCGGCGACCTCCCCGCCGCCAGTGCCGCCGCGTACGCGCCGGGGTGCTTCACGTTCCACCACCGCACGCCACCCACGTGGGAGTGCGCCCCCGGTCCCGCACCCCACCAGTCGGCGCCCCGCCAGTACAGCTCGTTGTGCAGGCAGCGCCCCGCGTCGGAGGTGGCCCAGTTCGACACCTCGTACCAGTCGAAGCCCGCCGCCGACAGGGTCTCCTCGGTGATCAGGTACCGGTCGGCGTGCACGTCGTCGTCGGTCATCGGGACCTCGCCGCGCCGGATGCGCCGGGCGAGCCGCGTGCCCTCCTCCACGATCAGGGCGTACGCGGAGACGTGGTCGGGTCCGGCGCCGAGCGCCGCGTCCAGCGAGGCCCGCCAGTCGTCGTCGGACTCGCCGGGGGTGCCGTAGATCAGGTCGAGGTTGACGTGGTCGAAGCCCGCCGCGCGGGCCTCGGCGACGCAGGCCTCCGGGCGGCCCGGGGTGTGGGTGCGGTCCAGGACCTTCAGGACGTGCTGCCGCGCGCTCTGCATGCCGAACGAGACCCGGCTGAAGCCGCCCTCGCGGAGGGTGGCGAGGTACGCCGGGTCGACCGACTCGGGGTTGGCCTCCGTCGTCACCTCGGCATCCGGCGCCAAGCCGAACTCGTCCCGGACCGCTCCCAGCATCCGCACCAGGTCACCGGCGGCCAGCAGCGTCGGTGTACCGCCGCCGACGAAGACCGTGCGGACCTCGCGGGGGTCGTCGCCGAGCACCTTGCGGGCCAGGCGGACCTCGTCGGCGAGCGTCTCGGCGTAGTTGTCGCGGGAGGCGAGAACGCCACCGGTGCCGCGCAGCTCGGTCGCGGTGTAGGTGTTGAAGTCGCAGTAGCCGCAGCGGGTCGCGCAGTACGGCACGTGCAGGTAGAAGCCGAGGGGGCGGTCGGCGGCCCCGGCGAGCGCGGGCGCGGGCAGGGCGCCGTCGGCGGGGACGGGCTCGCCGTCGGGGAGTGCGGAGGGCATGCGTTCCATTGTCCCGCACCCGGGCGCGTCCCCCGCCCGTGGGCTCACTGAGCCTGGAGCACCAGCAGCGCCAGGTCGTCCTCCGGAGGCCGGGGCCCGAAGTCGTGCACCAGCCTCCTGATGCGCTCGGCGACCAGCTCGGCGTCGAGGCCCACGCACCCGGCCAGCGCCGCGGCGAGCCCGTCGCCGTCGTCGAACTGGCGGGAGCCGCTGCGCCGCTCCGTGACCCCGTCCGTGACGCACAGCAGCGTGTCGCCGGACCGCAGCTCGAAGGTCTCGCTGGTGTACGTCGCGTCCTCGACCACCCCGAGCAGGGTCTGCGGGCGCGCGACCGCGCACACCGCGCCGTCGGGTGCGAGGAGCAGCGGCAGCGGGTGTCCGGCCGACGCGAGGGTGCAGTGGACGCCGCCTTCGAAGGGGGCCAGTTCGCCGTAGAGCAGGGACAGGAAGCGGGTCTGCGGTCCGTCGCCCGGGGCAACCGGTGGGCCGCCGGCGGCGACCAGGGCGCGGGCGGCGGCGTCGGCGGCCTCGGTGGCGTCGTCGAGCAGGAGCTGGTTGAGGCGGTCCAGGACGTCGGGGACGCCGTACTCCTCGCGGGCCAGCAGCCGCAGCCAGGGCCGGGCCAGCCCGATGACGACGGCCGCCTCGGGGCCCTTGCCCTGGACGTCGCCCACGGCGAAGCACCAGCGGCCGTCCCCGGCCGGGAAGAGGTCGTAGAAGTCTCCGCTGGGGCCGCCCTTGTCGCACGGTTCGTAGACGAGGGCACTGCGCACGCCGGGGATCTCGGCGACGGCGCCGGGCAGCAGGCCGCGCTGCAGGACGGCGCTGATGGTGGCCTGCCGCGCGTACTGGCGGGCGGCGCCGATGGCGAGCGCCACCCGGCGGCTGAGATCCTCGACCAGGCCGGTGATCTCGTCGGGGAAGCCGGAGTCGCCGGCCCGCCCGATGACCAGGGTGCCCAGCGGCCTGCCGCCGGCGACCAGACGGTAGGCGAGCGCGGCGCCGTGCGTGCCGTCCGGGCCGAGTGCCCCGCCGGGCCAGGGGTGGCCGACCGGACCTGAGCGCCACGGGTCGCGCGGGCGGGGCGGGTCCTTCTCCAGTGCCGCGCGCAGCTCGTCGAGGTGCCCCTCCCCGGCGTGCCACACGCGGGCCAGCCGTGCGCCCACGGCCGCGCCGGGGTCGTCGCTCCAGGCGCCCCGGCCCAGCGACTCGTCCTCCAGCCACACCCCGCACCAGTCGGCGAGCCGGGGCACGATCAGCTGGCCGGTGAGGGAGGCGACCAGATCCTCGTCGAGCTGCCCGGCCAGGAGGTCGGAGGCCTCGGCGAGGAACGACAGCGCGCCCCGGCCCAGCCACTCCCGGTCCCGCACACCACGCCGGCCGGCCCCGGACACGTCGCCCCGGCCCTCCGGACCGCCCGCTCCGCCGGCCCGGTCCGCTCCGCCCGGCCGGCCCGCTGCGTCCACCCGGTCTGCCGCGTCCACCCGGTCTGCCGCGCTCCGCCGATCCGGTCCGCCGGGGCGGTCCCCGCCATCCGTCCGGTCCGCTCCGTCCTGCCGGTCCCCGCCACCCGGCCGGTCCGCTCCGTCCTGCCGGTCTGCGCCACCCGGCCGGTCACAGTCTCCGGCGTCCTCCGTCGGCGGACGGACGACCGACGCTTCGGCGGGGCGTACCCCGGGTCGCCCCGCCTCGTACGCCTCCACCTGGTCCGTAGTCCCGGGAGCCCCGTCGGCCCCCGCGGCGCCGGCCGACCCACCGGCCCCCGAAGCAGCACCGCCCCCGCCGAACCCCGCAGCACCGTCGCCCCCACCGAACCCCGTGGCACCGTCGCCCCCACCGAACCCCGCAGCACCGTCGCCCCCACCGAACCCCGCAGCGCCGTCGCCCCCGGCGAACCCGGCACTGGTGCCCGGCACGGCGCCCTCAGCGGCGCCCGCGCCGTCGGCGGCCCACGTGCCGGCGGCGGTCCCCGCACCGTCGGCCGGCAGACGCGCCCACACCGTCTTGGTGCCCGGGCGGTACGTGATGCCCCAGGCCTCCGCGAGGGCGGCGACGAGCCGCAGGCCGCGCCCGTACTCCGCGGAATCGTGCGGCGTCTCGTGGTCCCCGCACCTCGGGGCGCGGGAGGGGTGCTGGTCAGTGGCCTCGACGACAAGGGTGCCGGTCTCCTCCACCCGGAGGCCCACCTCGACGTCGGTGCCGGCGTGCACCACGGCGTTGGTGACCAGCTCGCTGACGACGACCAGGGCGTCGGCGGCGACGTGCTCGGTCAGCTGCTCCGTGCCGGGCACCCCGAGCGCGGACCAGTCGGCGAGCGCGGCCCGCACCATCTCACGGGCGGCACCCGGCGCGAGGGAGCTGCCGAGCAGGGACACCTGCGCCCGCGCGCACTCCGGGGCGGATACCCCAGCGGTGTGCGCGGGCGCCGCGCCTGCGCGGGAGGCGGTCTCCCGCTGCATCGGAATGGCCCCCATGCACGTCTCCCCGGGCAGTTCGCGCGAATCCCTCGCAGTCATTGCCGACAGAGTGACAGACCGGCCCCGCCCATAAGCGCCGAGTTACCGAAGTGGGCCGCCACGGGTGAGAACCGTGCTAGGCGAACGCGCGAAGACGTCCGGAAACCGATCGGAAACCGGACGTCTTCGAACATCCACCGCACGGACAGTGCCGCGCCGTGCGCTACGCCTCGCGCGAACCCTCGTACATCTCCTCGATCAGGTGCTTGTACTCCCGCTCCACCACCGGCCGCTTCAGCTTCAGGCTGGGGGTGATCTCGCCGTGTTCGACGTCGAGGTCGCGGGGCAGCAGACGGTACTTCTTGATGGTCTGCCAGCGCTGGAGGCCCTGGTTGAGCCGCGTGACGTAACCGTCGACCATCTCGACGGTCGCGGGCGCCGCGACGATCTCCGCGTACGGCTTGCCCGCCAGGCCGTTCTTCTTGGCCCACTCGGTGATGGCGACCTCGTCGAGGGCGATGAGCGCGGTGCAGAAGTTCCGGTCGGCGCCGTGGACCAGGATGTTGGAGACGTAGGGGCAGACCGCCTTGAACTGCCCTTCGACCTCCGCGGGCGCGATGTACTTGCCGCCGGACGTCTTGATGAGGTCCTTCTTGCGGTCGGTGATGCGCAGGTAGCCGTCGGGCGACAGCTCGCCGATGTCGCCGGTGTGGAACCAGCCGTCGGCCTCCAGCACCTCGGCGGTCTTCTCGGGCAGCTTGTGGTAGCCCTCCATGATGCCGGGGCCGCGCAGCAGGATCTCGCCGTCGGCCGCGATGCGCACCTCGGTGCCGGGCAGCGGCTTGCCGACCGTACCGGTGCGGTAGGCCTCGCCGGGGTTCACGAAGGACGCGGCCGAGGACTCGGTGAGGCCGTAACCCTCCAGGATGTGGATGCCGGCGCCGGCGAAGAAGTAGCCGATCTCCGGGGCGAGGGCCGCCGAGCCCGAGACGCAGGCGCGCAGACGGCCGCCGAAGGCCTCGCGGATCTTGGCGTAGACGAGCCTGTCGGCGACGGCGTGCCTGGCGCGCAGGCCGGCGGGGGCGCTCGCGGTGCCGGTGCGTTTGAAGTTGTCCTGGGTGACCTTGGCGTACTCGCGGGCGACGTCGGCGGCCCACTGGAAGATTTTGTACTTGGCCCCGCCGCCCGCGCGGGCCTTGGCGGCGACGCCGTTGTAGACCTTCTCGAAGATGCGGGGCACGGCCGCCATGTAGGTCGGCTGGACCGTCGGCAGATTATCGATGATCTTGTCGACGCGGCCGTCGACGGCGGTGACGTGACCGGCCTCGATCTGGCCGGAGGTGAGCACCTTGCCGAAGACGTGCGCGAGCGGCAGCCACAGGTACTGCACGTCGCCCTTGGTGACCAGGCCGGTCGCGGCGATCGCCTTCGCCATGTACGACCAGCAGTCGTGCGGCAGGCGGACGCCCTTGGGCCGGCCTGTGGTGCCGGAGGTGTAGATGAGGGTGGCGAGCTGGTCCTTGGTGAGCGCGCCGACCCGCTTCCTGACCAGTTCGGGGTCCTGCTCCAGGCGGGCCGCGCCCCGGCGCTCCAGCTCGTCGAGGGTGAGGATCCAGTCCTCGGCGGTGTCGGCGCCGGTCGGGTCGATCACGACGACGTGGGTGAGGTCGGGCAGTTCCGCCCGCTTCTCCTTCGCCTTGGCCAGCTGTGCGGCGTCCTCCGCGACCAGCACCCGGCTCTCGGAGTCGGAGAGGATGTACGCCGACTCGTCGGCGTTGGTCTGCGGATAGACCGTGGTGGTCGCCGCGCCCGCGCACATGATGCCGAGGTCGGAGAGGATCCACTCCAGCCGGGTGGAGGAGGCCAGCGCCACCCGCTGCTCCGGCTGCACGCCCAGCTCGATCAGGCCGGCGGCGATCGCGTGGACCCGCTCGGCGGCCTGCGCCCAGGTGAGTGACTTCCACTCGTCGGGGCCTTCGCCCGAGGCCGGCGGCACCGGGTAGCGGTACGCCTCGGCGTCCGGCGTGGCCGCCACCCGCTCCAGGAAGAGTCCCGCCACGGAGGGGGGACGGTTCTCGATCAGTGTCTGTGTGTCGCTCACGACATCCTCCGGGCCCGCGACGGTGCGGCTGGCTCGTTGCGGCTGGCTCAGGTGCGGCTGGTTCACTCTCGGGCGGTGTTCGGACGGTGCTGTGCGGTGACTCGGACCGTTGCCCGATCACTTGTTTAACTCACGAGTAACTAAGGGGCAGGCATCAGAGTAAAGGGCGACCGGCCCCGACGTAAGAGTCCGCACCCTGTCACTTCCTACAGATGCCTGCCCGTGACATGCGAAGGGACCCGCCGCACTTTCGTACGACGGGCCCCTCGGCGCCCGCTTCGCCCGGACTGGGGTACGGGGTGGCGGCTACTTCCTGCCCTTGCCCGACCCCGCGCTCTCATCACTGGACAGGACCGCGATGAAGGCCTCCTGCGGAACCTCCACGGAACCCACCATCTTCATCCGCTTCTTGCCTTCCTTCTGCTTCTCCAGCAGCTTCCGCTTCCGGGAGATGTCACCGCCGTAGCACTTGGCGAGGACGTCCTTGCGGATGGCGCGGATGGTCTCGCGGGCGATCACCCGGGAGCCGATGGCGGCCTGGATGGGCACCTCGAAGGCCTGGCGCGGGATCAGCTCGCGCAGCTTGGCGACGAGCCGCACGCCGTACGCGTACGCCGCGTCCTTGTGGGTGATCGCCGAGAAGGCGTCCACCTTGTCGCCGTGCAGCAGGATGTCGACCTTGACCAGGCTGGAGGTCTGCTCGCCGGTGGGCTCGTAGTCCAGCGAGGCGTAGCCGCGCGTCTTCGACTTCAGCTGGTCGAAGAAGTCGAAGACGATCTCCGCGAGCGGCAGGGTGTAGCGGATCTCCACCCGGTCCTCGGAGAGGTAGTCCATGCCGAGCAGGGTGCCGCGCCGGGTCTGGCACAGCTCCATGATCGAGCCGATGAACTCGGTCGGCGCCAGGATGGTGGCGCGCACGACCGGCTCGTACACCTCGTTGATCTTCCCCTCGGGGAACTCGCTCGGGTTGGTGACGTCGACCTCGGTGCCGTCCTCCAGGATGACGCGGTACACCACGTTGGGCGCGGTGGCGATGAGGTCGAGGCCGAACTCCCGCTCCAGCCGCTCACGGATCACGTCGAGGTGCAGCAGGCCCAGGAAGCCGACGCGGAAGCCGAAGCCCAGGGCGGCCGAGGTCTCCGGCTCGTAGACCAGGGCGGCGTCGTTGAGCTGGAGCTTGTCCAGCGCCTCGCGCAGCTCGGGGTAGTCGGAGCCGTCCAGCGGATACAGCCCCGAGAAGACCATCGGCCTCGGGTCCTTGTAGCCGCCGAGCGCCTCCTCCGCACCCTTGTACTGGCTGGTGACCGTGTCACCCACCTTGGACTGGCGGACGTCCTTCACGCCGGTGATCAGGTATCCCACCTCGCCGACGCCGAGACCGTCGGCGGAGAGCATCTCCGGCGAGTTGGTGCCGATCTCGAGCAGTTCGTGCGTCGCGCCGGTGGACATCATCCGGATCCGCTCGCGCCTGTTGAGCTGGCCGTCGATGACACGGACGTACGTCACGACTCCGCGGTAGGAGTCGTAGACGGAGTCGAAGATCATCGCGCGGGCGGGGGCGTCCTTGACGCCGACCGGGGCCGGGACGTCGGCGACGACCTTGTCCAGCAGCGCGTCGACGCCGAGACCGGTCTTGGCGGAGACCTTGAGCACGTCGTCGGGGTCGCAGCCGATCAGGTTGGCCAGCTCCTCGGCGAACTTCTCGGGCTGCGCGGCCGGCAGGTCGATCTTGTTCAGCACCGGGATGATCGTGAGGTCGTTCTCCATCGCCAGGTAGAGGTTGGCGAGCGTCTGCGCCTCGATGCCCTGGGCGGCGTCGACGAGGAGGATGGTGCCCTCGCACGCGGCGAGCGACCGCGAGACCTCGTAGGTGAAGTCGACGTGCCCCGGGGTGTCGATCATGTTGAGGATGTGCGTACTGCCCTTGTCGTGGGTGGGGGCCCACGGCAATCGCACCGCCTGGGACTTGATCGTGATGCCGCGCTCGCGCTCGATGTCCATGCGGTCGAGGTACTGGGCGCGCATCTGCCGCTGCTCGACCACACCGGTCAGCTGAAGCATCCGGTCGGCGAGCGTGGACTTGCCGTGGTCGATGTGCGCGATGATGCAGAAGTTGCGGATCAGCGCGGGGTCGGTACGGCTCGGCTCGGGCACATGGCTGGGGATCGCGGGCACGCAGGGTCCTGATTCTTGAGGCGTCCGCAGTGTCTGCGGTCTCGGGTCGGATCGATACGTAGCTTCCATCGTCCCACGGGTGGGGGCCCGGGATGGGTGGGGGACGGCTTGCCGACGGGCCGAGGGCGGCCGAAGGCGGTACCGGAGCCGGGCGCCGGGCCCTGATTTGGGTGGCTCGACGGGCCGCTGATACCGTGGGGAGCTGTGTCTCCTGCCCTCTCAGCGGGAGGCGCTCCTTCAAGAAATCATCGGCACGGGACCTTCGCGGCCTCGTGCCTGAACCTGCAGAGGCTCATTCGTGGCGAACATCAAGTCCCAGATCAAGCGGAACAAGACGAACGAGAAGGCCCGGCTGCGCAACAAGGCCGTCAAGTCCTCTCTGAAGACCGCGATCCGCAAGGCCCGTGAGGCCGCTGCCGCGGGTGACACCGAGAAGGCCACCGAGTACCAGCGCGTCGCTTCGCGCCAGCTCGACAAGGCCGTCTCCAAGGGCGTCATCCACAAGAACCAGGCCGCCAACAAGAAGTCGGCGCTGGCGCAGAAGGTCGGCGCTCTCAAGGGCTGAACCCCTTATCCGGTCTGATCGCCGGAAGGACCCAGAGCGGGCCCTCTCTCATCCGCTCCCGTCCGGCACCCAGGATCCATGCGCGGCCTGCGTTCGCCACGCGGGCATGGATCCGCGAGCTTGATCCGAAGGCCCCGGTGACTTTCCTTCCCCAGGACGGACGCCGGGGCCTTCGATCTGCCCGGCGGGGAGGGCCGATCGGGAGGTGACGGTCCCCGGGCCGGGACGGACCCCCAGGCCGGGGCGGACCTTCGAGGCCGGGGCGGACCTTCGAGGCCGGGGCGGACCTTCGAGGCCGGGACGGACCCCCAGGCCGGGGCGGACCTTCGAGGCCGGGGCGGACTCCGCCACCGTCCACGCGGACGCGCCGGTGCTAAGACCGACCCCGCGAACAGGCCCCGGACTACGACCGACCCCGCGAACGGGCCGCCCGGGCGATGGTCACCACGCACTTCTCCAAGGCGTACTCGGGATCGTCCCCGCCGCCCTTCACGCCCGCGTCCGCCTCGGCCACCGCGCGCAGGGCCACCGAGACACCGTCCGGTGTCCAGCCGCGCATCTGCTGCCGGACGCGGTCGATCTTCCAGGGTGGCATCCCCAGCTCGCGGGCGAGGTCGGCGGGGCGTCCGCCGCGGGCGGAGGACAGCTTGCCGATGGCCCGCACGCCCTGCGCCAGGGCGCTGGTGATGAGGACCGGTGCCACTCCGGTCGACAGCGACCAGCGCAGCGCCTCCAGGGCCTCCGCCGCACGTCCTTCGACCGCCCGGTCGGCGACCGTGAAGCTGGAGGCCTCCGCCCGCCCGGTGTAGTACCGCCCGACGACGGCCTCGTCGATGGTCCCCTCGACGTCGGCGGTCAGCTGGGACACGGCCGAGGCCAGCTCCCGCAGATCGCTGCCGATCGCGTCGACCAGGGCCTGGCACGCCTCGGGGGTGGCCGACCGCCCGGCCGTACGGAACTCCGAGCGCACGAAGGCCAGCCGGTCGGCGGGCTTCGTCATCTTGGGACACGACACCTCGCGCGCGCCCGCCTTGCGGCCGGCGTCGAGCAGGCCCTTGCCCCTGGCGCCGCCCGCGTGCAGCAGGACGAGGGTGATCTCCTCGGCGGGGGCGCCGAGGTAGGCCTTGACGTCCTTGACCGTGTCGGCGGACAGGTCCTGCGCGTTGCGTACGACCACGACCTTGCGCTCGGCGAAGAGCGAGGGGCTGGTCAGCTCGGCGAGCGTGCCGGGCTGCAGCTGGTCGGAGGTCAGGTCGCGTACGTCCGTGTCGGCGTCGGCGGCCTTCGCGGCGGTCACCACCTCCTGCACGGCACGGTCGAGCAGGAGGTCCTCCTGGCCCACGGCAAGGGTCACCGGGGCGAGAGGGTCGTCATTCGCAGTCTTCCTGGCCATCGGGACAAGCATCGCACGCACCAGTGACAACGAGGCCCGTCCGGCACCGCGGTGGGCACCTCGCTCCCCCGCCTACGGCTCCTCGCGCCAGCCTTCCCACTCCCCCGCGAACGCGTCCAGCTCGCCGGGGTCGAGCAGCTCCCGCTCGTCACACAGGACGACGAGCCACTGGGCGTCCTCGGCGTCGTCCTCGCCGGCCAGGGCGTCCCGGACGAGCCGGGGTTCCTCGTCGACCCCGAACCGCTCCCCGAGTGCCCGGGCCACCTCCTCCGCGGCGTCGCGGTCGGGCAGCACCAGCACATGTCTCACGTCGCTCACGGGTGTCATTGTCGGACACCGGTCAGCGGGCGGCGCGCGGGTCCCCCGGGCCAGCCCACGGGCGGGGTCCGCGCATCGGTGCCGATGCGGATGCCGGGCCCGGCCACGGCGACACCGCGGGCCGGCACCGTCTGCCGGCTCATCCCTCCGCCACCCGCAACGCCCTGCCCGTGCCGGCGACGGCCAGCGCCCCGTCGCGGTCCGTGCGCAGCACCGTCGCCCCCTGGGCGCGCAGTGCCGCGACCGTGCCGGGGGCCGGGTGGCCGTAGGTGTTGTCCTCACCGCAGCTGATGAGCGCCAGGCGTGGGGCCACCTTGCGTATGAGGCCGAAATGCTGGTGCGCCGAGCCGTGATGGGCGACCTTCAGCACGTCGACGCCCTCCAGCTCCGCTGCCGCCGGGGAGCGGGCCAGCTCCTGCTGGGCCGGGGGCTCCAGGTCGCCGAGCAGGAGCAGGCGAATCCCCGACGTTCGCACCAGGAGGGTGACGCTGGCGTCGTTGGGGCCGCCCCCCGTACCCGGCGCCACGCCCGTCGGTGGGCTCGGCGGGGGCCACACCACCTGCCAGGAAAGTGGGCCGGAGCGTCGCCGCTCTCCGGCGGCGGCGTGCCGCAGGGGGATGCGTCGGGCGCTCGCCTGTCTGCGGACGAACTCGGCCTGGTCAGCGGGCTCTTCGAAGGCGGTTGCCTCGATCGCGCCCACCGAGCGGCCCCGCAGCACCCCGGGCAGACCCGCCACGTGGTCGGCGTGGAAGTGGGTCAGCAGCACGAGGGGGACGCGGGTGATGCCGAGGGAGCGCAGGCAGTGGTCGATCAGGGCCGGGTCGGGTCCCGCGTCCACGACCACACCCGTCCCCTTTCCCGCGGCGAGGACCAGCGCGTCACCCTGGCCCACGTCGCACATCACCATCCGCCAGCCCGGTGGGGGCCACCCCTTGATCACCCGGGCCAGCGGAGGCGGCTGCACCACCGCGAGGACCAGCAGCAGGGCGCAGGCGCCACACCACCACGGGTGCCGCGACAAGCGCCGGCCCACCAGCAGGACGCCCACCGTGAGGAGGGCGAGCAGCGCCGCCCCGGGCCAGCTGCCCGGCCAGTCCACTCCCGCGCCCGGCAGCGCGGCCCCCGTGCGGGCGATCCACGCGATCCACTCGGCCGGCCAGCCCCCGCACCAGGCCAGGACCTTGGCCGACGGCATCGCCACCGGCGCCGTCGCCAGTGCCGCGAAGCCGAGCACGGTGGCCGGGGCCACCGCGAACTCCGCCAGCAGATTGCACGGCACACCGACCAGGCTCACCCGATCCGACAGCACGACGACGACCGGTGCGCACACGGCCTGGGCGGCCCCCGCGGCGGCCAGCGCCTCCGCGAGCCGGGGCGGCACCCGGCGCCGGCGCAACGCCGCACTCCAGCGTGGAGCGAGCGTGAGCAGCGCCCCCGTGGCGAGCACGGAGAGCAGGAAGCCGTAGCTGCGGGCCAGCCGGGGGTCGTACAGCACCAGCAGCAGTACCGCCGTCGCCAGTGCCGGGAGGAGTGATCTGCGGCGTCCGGTGGCCAGGGCGAGCAGGGCGACGGACCCGCAGGCGGCCGCCCGCAGCACGCTCGGGTCGGGCCGGCACACGACGACGAAGCCGAGTGCGAGCACCCCGCCGAGCAGCGCGGTCGTCCGCAGGTGCAGGCCGAGTCGGGGGGCCAGGCCTCGGCGCTCGCTGCGCTGGGCCAGTCCCGGCGGCCCGAGCAGCAGCGCGAGCACGATGGTGAAGTTGGCTCCGGATACGGCCAGCGTGTGCGCCAGGTCGGTTTCCTTGAACGCCTCCTCCAGCTCAGGCGTGATGCGCGCGGTGTCCCCCACGACCAGTCCCGGCAGCAGCGCCCTCGCGTCCGCCGGCAGGTCCTCGGTCGCCTCACGCAGGCCGGTCCGCAGCCGTCCCGCCAGGCGCTGTGCTCCCGACGGCTCCGCCACCACCTTCGGCAGCGTCTTCGGTGTCTGCCGGCCGGCCCGGACTCGCAGCACGGCGGCGATCCGGTCCCCGCCCGCCCTCGGGGGCGCCGCCCGGGCGGTGACGCGGAGCCGCGTCGTCGGCAGCAGCGCCAGCCAGCGGGAGGCACCGGGCGCCGCGAGGGACGCCCCCGAGCCCTCGGAGGCGCGGTTCGCGTCCCCCTCGCCGACATCGACGAGCACCAGTACCGGGGTCCGGGTGGCCGCTGTCGGCCCGCCCGCCTCCGCCACCCGTCGCACGTCGGCCTCGATCAGCACCGTGGGCGGCACGGCACGGTTGCCCCGGACCCCCGGCCGGGTGAGGCGGGGGTCGGCCGTGACCTCCACCTCGGCGGTGACGGTGGCGTACCGCCGCGCCAGCTCCGGCACGGGCCCCCTGTGCAGGTCGGCGCCGTGCAGCGCGGCCGAGGCGGCGGAGGCGGCGACGCAGAGGAGTACGGCGGAGAGCGCGGCGCGGGGGCCTCCGGGGGCCGTCCGCCGTCCCCTCGCCGACCTCGGCAGCAGCGCCCCGGCCAGGATCAGGCTGCCCGTCACCACGCCCACCGCCCAGCCGACCGGCACGTCCAACACCAGCGCCGCCGTCGCCCAGGCCGCGAGGGCGGGCAGCACCAGGCGCAGGTCCGCGGGGCCCTCCTGCCTCGGGTGGGCCGCGCCGAGCCGGTGGCCCGAGGCGGCGTGCACGGAGGCACGTGTGGACACGGCCCGGCCAGTGGGCTCCCCTGGCCCACGCGGCTGCCCCGGCCCGCTCACGTCGGTGCCCGGGTCCGTGCTCATGGCCGCACGAGGTCCCGCAGGTCGGCGAAGCGGCGCTCGCCGATGCCGTTGACCTCGCGCAGCTCGGCCACCGAGCGGAAACCGCCGTGCCGGGTGCGGTAGTCGATGATGTGCTGGGCGAGCACCGGGCCGACGCCCGGGAGTGTGTCGAGCTGGTCGGCGGTCGCCGTGCTGAGGGCGACCGGTGCCGCGGGCGCCGCTCCCGCCGGCGCCCCGCCCGGTCCGCCCGGCGCGCCGGGTCCGCCGGGTCCGCCGGGCCCGGCCCCCGCTCCGGTCGCGGGTGCGGGCGCTCCGACGATCACCTGCTCGCCGTCCACCAGGAAGCGGGCCCGGTTCAGCCCGTCGGTCTTCGTACCGGGCCGCACGCCTCCGGCGGCACGCAGGGCGTCCGCGACCCGTGAACCGGCCGGGAGGCTGTGGACTCCGGGTTCGCGGACCTTGCCGCCGACGTCGACCACGATCTCGGGCCCCGCCGTGGTCGCGGCCGCGCTCGCCGCCTCGGCCCCGGGCTCGCGCGCTCCGGCCGTCGGCCCCGCTTCCGCCGCTCCGTATGCCGCCGCCTCCCGCACCACCTCGGGTGCCGCCACCGGCTGGGTGCGACCGGTCCGGAAATGCTGCGCCGCGACGACCGCCGCGACGACGAGCAGCACCGTGAGCGCGGCCACGCTGCGCCGCTCCAGGCCGCAGCGCGTCTGCAGCCACACCGGCATCCGCTCCCGCACCGCCTGCCCGGTCCGCTCCCGCCAGGTCACCCCGACGCCGTCGGAGACACCGGCGCCGGGCGACGGCGGTCCCTTCCCCGACTCCCCCTGCGACCCACCGTGCTCGGGGGGCTCGGACCCTCCGGCGTGCTCGGCGTGCTCGGCGTGCTCCGAACCCCTGGAGCGCTCGGTGAAGAGCGCCTCCGCCCGCCGCCGCAACTCCTCCGGGGGCGCGTGCCGGCGGCCGTGCCGGGCGTGGGAGCGGGCGCGGGAGCCGGGGGCGCGGCGGTGGCCGAGGCGGCCGTCGGAGGCCGGGGCGCGGCCCGGGCCGCTGGTCGCGGACGCGGTGCGTGAGCGTGATCGAAAAGTCATGCGACGAGGATCGGGCACGCCGCCACAACCGCGATGATCATGCTCGATTCCCGGGGACTACCCGCGGGTTGTGGAAAACTCCGGCCCCCGCACGGGTGACACGGCACCGCTCACCGCACCAACCAGCCCCACCGCACCACGCCGCTCACCACGCCCCACCACTCACACTCCCCGCGCCACCTCACCGTTCGCACCCCACCGCACCACTCACCGCGCCCCACCGCTCACACCCACCACCACCACCGCCACCGCCACCGCCACCGCCACCGCCACCGCCACTCACCGCGACGAGACCACGACCCCCAACAACCCCGGCCCCGTGTGCGCCCCGATCACCGCACCGACCTCGCTCACATGCAGGTCGGCCAGCCCGGGCACCCGGCTTCGCAGGCGGTCCGCGAGGGCCGACGCCCGGTCGGGGGCGGCGAGATGGTGGACGGCGATGTCGACGGGCGCGCTGCCCGCACGGTCCGCGACGATCTCCTCCAGCCTGGCGATGGCCTTGGAGGCCGTCCGCACCTTCTCCAGGGGCTCGATGCGGCCGCCCTCCAGCCGCAGCAGCGGCTTCACCGCGAGCGCGGAGCCGAACAGGGCCTGGGCCGCCCCGATCCGGCCGCCCCGGCGCAGATAGTCGAGGGTGTCGACGTAGAAGTAGGCGGCGGTGCCCGCGGCCCGCTTCTCGGCGGCCGTGACGGCGTCGTCCACCGTGCCGCCCGCCTCCGCCGCCTCCGCAGCGGCGAGCGCGCAGAACCCGAGGGCCATCGCGATCATCCCCGTGTCCACGACCCGTACCGGGACCGCCGCCTCGCGCGCCGCGACGACGGCCGCGTCGTGCGTGCCGGAGAGTTCGGCGGAGAGGTGGAGGGAGACGATGCCGTCGGCGCCGGACTCGGCGATCCTCCGGTAGGTCTCGGCGAAGAGTCCGGGACTGGGGCGCGAGGTGGTGACCGGTCGCCGTTTCTGCAGGGCCTGCGCCAGGGAGCGGGTCGAGATCTCGGTGCCCTCCTCCAGGGCCCGGTCGCCCAGGACGACGGTCAGGGGTACCGCGGTGATGCCGTGCCGCTCCATCGTCCGGGCCGGGAGGTAGGCCGTTGAATCCGTGACGATAGCGACATGGCGGGACATGAGCTGGAGGTTACCTGGCGTGGTGCCCGTACGGCAGTCCGGCCCCGGCGACCGGGCGTTCACAGGGACGTGCCCGGGGCGGTCAGGTGGTGCTCTCCGGGCGGGCCTTCTTCTGCCAGGGGTACACGGGGCTCGCGGCGGGCGGGCTGATGGCGGGGCGCGCGTGGTCCTCCGCCGTCTCCTGCGCCGAAGGGTCCGGCCAGGTCTGCCGGGTGGACGGGGCGTCGGCGGGCGGGGCCTCGGGCCAGGGCGGCGGCGCGGCGGCGGGCTCCGTCTCCGTCCAGTGCCGCAGCGCACCGGCCTCCACGTCGATCTGTGCGCTCAGCGAGTCCAGGTCGTCGTCCGCGAAGCGGCGGGCGCGGTCGCGGGTCGCCCAGCGCAGGGCCTCAGCCGACCTGGTGATGCGCTCGGTGCGCTCGCGCAGCGCGGGGAGGTGCTCGGCGAGCGTGGCGCGGTCGGGCTCGGACTCCAGGCGCCTCAGTTCGCCGTCCAGCTCGAAACCGTGCGCGCTGAGCCGCTCGAAGAGGGCGACGGATTCCTTGAGGGACTCGTCCTCGTCCGCGCCCGCGTGCAGCGCGTCCTGTGTGGCCCGCATGGAGGTGCGCAGCCTCAGCCGCAGCTGGGCCAGCTCGCCCACCGGGCCGGTCTGGACGAGGGACTTGGCACGCAGTGTGTGGTCCTCGACCGTGCGGCGGGCCTGGGTGATGCCGCGGTCCACGCTGCGCTTGGCGGCCCCGACGGCCTTCACCGTGGCGTAGACACCCAGCACGACGGCGAGCAGGAAGAGCAGGACGAAGACTGTGATGGCTGCTTCCACGAAGCTCCTCCTCCGAGCGTCCGGCCCGCGGGCCGGCGGGCCACGGCGCGGCACCCGTCGCGCCGCTCTTCCACGGTAAACGCAACGGGCAGGCCCAGGGTTCCGCCGGAACCCCGAACCTGCCCGCACCCGGCCCGTAGGGGACGCCCTCAAGCGCGCCGGAACGTCCCCGGTCACCGCCTACGCGGGGACGATGTTCACCAGCTTCGGCGCCCGCACGATCACCTTGCGGATCCCGGCCCCGCCCAGCGCGGCCACGACCTTCTCGTCGGCCAGCGCCGCCTTCTCCAGGTCGCCCTCGGAGATGGAGGGGGCGACCTCCAGCCGCGCCTTGACCTTGCCCTTGACCTGCACGACGCAGGTCACGGTCTCGTCGACGACGTAGGCCGGGTCGGCGACCGGGAAGTCCTGGTGGACGACCGAGTCGGTGTGGCCCAGCTTGCGCCACAGTTCCTCGGCGACGTGCGGGGCCAGCGGCGCGACCAGCAGTACCAGACGCTCGGCGACCGGCCGCGGGACCGCGCCGCCGGCCTTGGTCAGGTGGTTGTTCAGCTCGGTGACCTTGGCGATGGCGGTGTTGAACCGCATGCCCTCCAGGTCCTGCCGCACGCCGTCGATGGCCTTGTGCAGGGCACGCAGGGTGTCCGTGTCGACGTCGGTGTCCGCGACGTCCGCCACGGCCGGCTCGCCGGTGTTCTCGTCGACGACGTTGCGCCACAGCCGCTGCAGCAGCCGGAACTGGCCGACCACCGCGCGGGTGTCCCACGGCCGGGAGACGTCCAGCGGGCCCATCGCCATCTCGTACAGGCGCAGCGTGTCGGCACCGTACTCGGCGCAGATCTCGTCCGGGGTGACCGCGTTCTTCAGGGACTTGCCCATCTTGCCCAGCAGCCGGGAGACCTTCTCGCCCTGGTGGTAGTACGCCCCGTCGCGTTCCTCGACCTCGGCGGCGGGTACGGCGATTCCGCGCGCGTCGCGGTAGACGTACGCCTGGATCATGCCCTGGTTGAACAGCTTGTGGAACGGCTCGGCCGAGGAGACGTACCCCAGGTCGAACAGGACCTTGGACCAGAAGCGCGCGTACAGCAGGTGCAGCACGGCGTGCTCGGCGCCGCCGACGTACAGGTCGACGCCGCCGTGCGGCAGGCCCTCGCGCGGGCCCATCCAGTACTTCTCGATCTCGGGGTCGACCAGCCGCTCGCTGTTGTGCGGGTCCAGGTAGCGCAGCTCGTACCAGCAGGAACCGGCCCAGTTCGGCATGGTGTTGGTCTCGCGGCGGTACTTGCGCGGGCCGCGGCCGTCGCCCAGGTCCAGGGTGACGTTGACCCAGTCCTCGTTGCGGGACAGCGGGGTCTCGGGCTCGGTGAAGGCGTCGTCCGGGTCGAAGGTGCGCGGGGAGTAGTCCTCGACCTCGGGCAGCTCCAGCGGCAGCATCGACGCGGGCAGGGGGTGGGCGATGCCGTCCTCGTCGTAGACGATCGGGAAGGGCTCGCCCCAGTAGCGCTGGCGGCTGAACAGCCAGTCGCGCAGGCGGAAGTTGACGGTGCCCTCACCGGCGCCGGCGCGTTCCAGCCACGCGGTGACGCGCTCCTTGGCCTCGGTCACGGCCAGGCCGTCCAGGCTGACCTCGTCGTTGGACGAGTTCATGATCTTCGCGTCGTGGGAGCCGAAGGCGTCCTCCCACGTCGCGGGGTCGGTGCCGCGGCCGTCGGTCGGCTCGACGACGCAGCGGACCGGCAGCTCGAAGGCGCGCGCGAACTCGAAGTCGCGCTGGTCGCCCGCCGGAACGGCCATGATCGCGCCGGTGCCGTAGCCCATCAGCACGTAGTCGGCGATGAAGACCGGGACCTGCTCGCCGTTCACCGGGTTGGTCGCGTACGCGCCGATGAAGACGCCGGTCTTGTCCTTGGCCTCGGCCTGCCGCTCGACGTCGGACTTGGCGGCGGCCTGCGCGCGGTACGCGGCGACGGCCTCGGCCGGGGTGGCGTGGCCGCCGGTCCACACGTCGTGGGTGCCCTCGGGCCAGGCGTTCGGGGTGAACTTCTCGACCAGCGGGTGCTCGGGCGCCAGCACCATGTAGGTCGCGCCGAACAGGGTGTCGGGACGGGTGGTGAAGACGGTGATGCGCTCGCCGTCGACGGGGAAGTCGACGCGGGCGCCCTCGGAGCGGCCGATCCAGTTGCGCTGCTGCAGCTTGATGGCCTCGGGCCAGTCCAGCTCGTCCAGGTCGTCCAGCAGCCGGTCGGCGTAGGCGGTGATGCGCATGTTCCACTGGCGCAGCTTGGACTTGAAGACGGGGAAGTTGCCGCGCTCGGAGCGGCCGTCGGCGGTGACCTCCTCGTTGGCCAGCACGGTGCCCAGTCCTGGGCACCAGTTGACGGGCGCGTCGGAGGCGTAGGCCAGGCGGTAACCGCCCAGGACGTCGGCGCGCTCGGCCTCGTTCAGCGCGCTCCAGGTGCGCCCGCCGGGCACCGCCCGCTCACCGGAGTCGAACTGCGCGACCAGCTCGCTGATCGGGCGGGCCCTGCGCGCCTCGTCGTCGTACCAGGAGTCGAAGATCTGCAGGAAGATCCACTGGGTCCACTTGTAGTACTCGGGGTCGATCGTGGCGAACGAGCGGCGCTTGTCGTGGCCCAGGCCCAGCCGGCGCAGCTGGGACCTCATGTTCTCCATGTTGGCCTCGGTCGACACGCGCGGGTGCGTGCCGGTCTGCACCGCGTACTGCTCGGCGGGCAGGCCGAAGGCGTCGAAGCCCAGGGTGTGCAGGACGTTGTGGCCGGTCATCCGCTGGAAGCGGGCGAAGACGTCCGTGGCGATGTAACCCAGCGGGTGGCCCACGTGCAGGCCCGCGCCGGAGGGATACGGGAACATGTCCATGACGAACTTTTTGGGCCGGGCGGCCAACTCCGGGTCGCCCGCCAGGTCACCCTTGGGGTTCGGCGCGGCGTACGTCCCCTCGGCGTCCCAGAAGTCCTGCCAGCGCGCCTCGATCTCGGCGGCCATGGCGGCCGTGTAGCGGTGCGGCGCGGCGTCCGCCGGCACAGGGGCGGTCGCCGCGGGGTTCGTCTCGCTCATGATCCTCAAAGCTCCATCGATCGTCTCTGCCAGCGGCTGCGACATCCATGACCAGCGGCTGCGATTGCCGGGAAATGAAAAATCCCCTCGCACAGGAGGGGACGCCGCGCCGATTCCGGCCACCGGACTACGACCGGGGTCGGGCCTGATCAGCGCGGCTCGCTAAGCAGAAGGCGTACGGCACGCATGGCGTCAGGGTACCGCAGTCGTCGAGCGGGCCGCGACGGGCTTCCGGCCACCGGGACCGGTGCCCGGCCTGAACCAAGGTCAAAGATTACTTCGCGTAACAACCACTATGGGGACATCACTACGAGCACACTGTCGTTTGATAACAACGCAATAACTCAAACCTCGTACCCGCGGGTATGGCGCCACTTAGAGTGCGGCAGCGGGACCGCTTTCCCGAACCGCTCCGGAGTTGCCCCCATGAACCCTCCCCCGACCCACCCACACGACACCGGCTCGCCGCCACCCCTCACGTCCCTGACGTGGGGAGGCATGCCGTGGTGACGAACGACAGCACGGTGGACGACACCTTCGCCCAGTTCCTCGACTTCGGCGCCGGCGTCCTCTCCCTGGTCTTCCTCAGCTGCTCGGTGATCTGGGGACTCCTCGCCCAGGACCGGATCGTTCTCGACACCCGGCAGCGGATCCTGGCCCAGGCGGTGCACCGGACCACCGCGGTCGCCTCGGTCGTGTTCCTGCTGGTGCACATCGTGGTCAAGCTGGCGCTCGACCACACCACCTGGGTCGCCGCGGTCCTCCCGTTCGGGCTGCTGGCCACGGACGACGAGGAGTTCGGCGGCCGGGCCGTCCTCATCGGCTTCGGCACCCTGGCCAGCATGCTCATGATCTTCGTGGGCGTCACCGGCGCCCTGCGCAACCGCTTCGCGTCCCCGGCCCCCGTGGCCGCCCGCTGGCGGGCGATGCACATGCTCGCCTACCCGGCCTGGTGCATGGCCCTGCTGCACGGGCTCTACGCGGGTCGCGCGGCGAAGCCGCTCTTCACGGTCCTGTACGCCCTGTCCGTGGTCGGCGTCATGGCGGCCCTGGCGCTGCGCGCGGCGCCCCGCCCGGTCAGGCGCAAGGCCGCCGACCGGATCGCCGGCCTCCTGGGGACCGGGGAGCGCCCGGCCCGTGAGGAGCAGGCGGAGGACCGGCCGCGGGACACCTCCGCCCTGCCCGGCTACGAGCACGCCGGGGCGTCCCGCGCGCGCGTCGCGCCCCCGTCCGGCCCGCTCTACGAGCCCGCGGAGCGGCTCACACCCCCGGAGCCCGCCAACGGCTTCGCGGCGGCCTACCGCGCCGTGTCCGGCCCCTCGGGCGCACGCCGGGCGCCGCTGACGGCCGACCCGGCCGGGTCCGCCCAGCAGCCGCCCGACCTGCGGCCGGCCGAGGCGATGCCGGTGGCGGACGGCGGCGGCAGCACCTCGGGCAGCTGGCCCATACCGTCGCCGCCACCGGTCGGCGAGGCGCCGCCGTCGGCCTACGACCCGCTCAACGACACGGGACACACCATCCCGGTCTACGGCAACACGGACACCGCGAGCTACTCCTCGGGCTACGGATCGAGTGACGTGTACGACACCCGTGAGACGAACGCGGTCTACGACACGTACTACCCGAACGACACGTACAACAGCGGTCCCGCCCCTGAACCAAGCCCCGGTGCGCCGTCGTCGTCCTACGACTTCGACGCACCGGGTTCCGGCGAACCCTGGAACACGCCTTCCGGAGGCTTTAAGTGAACGAGGCCCTGCCCGACGTCCCAGAGGTCCGCGTGGTCGGGCTTCCCCAGCTCACGTCGGGCTTCGACCTTGTCGAGCGCCTGGATCTGCCGATGCACCTCAAAGTGCACGGTCCACTCGAACCGCTGGGCGGCGAACAGCTCGCGCAGCTCTCCGAACGCATCAACCTGCGAGGCCGCGGCGGCGCGGGCTTCCCCTTCCACAAGAAGCTGCGCTCCGTCGCCGAGGCCGCGATCAAGCGCGGCGTACGGCCGGTCGTGGTCGTCAACGGCAGCGAGGACGAGCCGGCCTGCCGCAAGGACACGGTGCTGATCAACCGGGCCCCGCACCTGATCCTGGACGGCGCGCTGCTGTGCGCCGAGGCCATGGGCGCCCGCACGCTCGTCATCGGGGTCACCCGCGAGTCCACGCAGCGCTCCATGGAGGCCGCCCTCGCCGAACGCGGGCTGAGCAACGGGCGCCGGTCCGCCCTCCGCGCGCGCGTGCAGCGCAACCCGGTGCGCATGGTCACCGGCGCGGCGGCCTCGCTGATCCGCTCCATCGACGGCGGCCCGGCGATCCCGCCCGGCCGCAAGGTCAGCGCTTCGAAGAGCGGCGTCGGCGGCGCCCCGACCCTGCTGTCCAACGCCGAGACCTTCGCCCAGCTGGCGATCGCCGCCCGCATCGGCCCGGAGCGCTACGGGAACACCGGCCTGTACGACGAGCCGGGCACCGTCATGCTCACCGTTTCCGGGTCGGTCGCCCGCCCGATGGTGATCGAGGTCCCGACGGGCGTGCCGTTGCGCTACGTCCTCCAGCTGGCCGGCGCTCCGCCGGTACCGCAGGGTGTGCTGACCGGCGGCTACCACGGCAAGTGGATCGACGCGGCGACCGTCGACGAGGCGATCGTCTCCCGCAACTCCCTGCAGCAGGTGGGCGGCTCGCTCGGCGCGGGCGCGATCCTGCCGGTCGGTCAGGACACCTGCCCACTGGGCGAGTCGCTGCGGGTGGCGCAGTGGCTGGCGGAGGAGAGCGCCGGCCAGTGCGGGCCCTGCTACCTCGGTCTGCCGGCCGCCGCGCGGGGCCTGGAGGACATTCTGAACGGCGGCGGCCCGGCCGCTCTGGAGGCGGTCAAGCAGGTCGCGCGGAACGTGAAGCGGCGCGGCGCCTGCTCACACCCGGACGGCTCGGCGATGTTCCTGGAGTCGACCGTCAAGGCGTTCACGGACGACCTGGCCGCCCACGTCCTGGGCAACGGCTGCGGACGCCCCGTGGAGGGAGTTCTGCCGCTCTTCGAGGGCGGCAAGGCGCCGACGGGCATCCCGGGCGGCGGGGAGGAGAACGGCCCCAGCCGCCAGAAGATCTACGTCGACTGGACGCTGTGCCGGGGCCACGGGCTGTGCGCGGACATCCTGCCGGAGGTCTTCGAGCTCGGCGCCGACGGCTTCCCGACCGTCGCCCAGGCCGAGGTGCCGCGTTTCGCGGAGGCCAAGGCGATGCGCGCGGTGCGCCGCTGCCCGGCGCTGGCCCTGCGCATCGAGGAGGACACCCGCGGCCAGGCGCCGTCCTCGCGCACCAACCTGCCGGTGCTGTCCCAGGGCAGGGGCCGCCGGGCCATCGGCCGCTGAGCGGCCTTCGCGTACGAGAAAACCCCCCGGATCGCTGATCCGGGGGGTCCCTCGTTCACTGTTCTTGTGGAGCTAAGGAGAATTGAACTCCTGACCTCCTGCATGCCATGCAGGCGCTCTACCAACTGAGCTATAGCCCCTTGCCGTCTGCCGCCCGGTCTCCCCGGCGGCGACGCCAACATTACACGGTCGGCCGGGCACAACACCAAATCGTTTCCGGTTTGCCCGTTTTACCCTCTTGTGCGGCCGTCAGACCACAGGGTGCCCCTAGGCCGTCACGAACGAGTAGAACCGCTTGAGCGTGCAGTGCTCCTCGAGGAGCCGTCCGTAGATCGGCTCGCCCTCGAGTTCGCGGTACGTCTCGATGGGGTCGCCTTTTATGATCAGCGCCCGTGCGCACTCCTCGCACCAGTACTGGTAGTCCGGGTTGACCGGCTCCATGTCGCGCACGATGGGCGTACCGCTGCCGCACCAGTCGCACTTCCGCCTGTGTGCACCCATCGATCAGCTCCAGCTGTGGCCGCAGGCCGTGCACACGTACGAGATTCCGCCGTTGTCGCCGAGGACTTGGGCCACATGCCCGGAACCGCAGGAGGGACAGCTGAGACGGGTGAGCGTGTTCCTCGCCATCGCTCCGCCGAGGAGGTGACCGACCTCCTCGAGGATGCTCCCAGGCATCGCCACTCCCTCCCGTCGGGCCGCGGTCCCTTCCGGCCGTTTGATTCTGCCACGACCGGGCCAATACGGTCAGCGACGCCTGAGTACCGGTCCGGACACGGCGTCCCACCGACGTATACGCCTGTGGGACGCCTGTTGCTCAAGAGGGCGGAGACGAAAAATCCCGCCCCCCGAAGGGGACGGGATTCGTCCGTGGGTTGTGGAGCTAAGGAGAATTGAACTCCTGACCTCCTGCATGCCATGCAGGCGCTCTACCAACTGAGCTATAGCCCCTGGTCCCACGCGGCGGAGCCGCATGGTCTCTTTCGCTCCGCTCGGCGGGGCGAACAAGAAGAACTTTAGCCTGCGACCTGCCGGAAAGTGAAATCCGGTTCCCGGGCCGCCGACCCGGGCTCAGTCGCCGGACCGGCCGTCGGATCAGTCGCCGGATCAGTCGTCGTCGCCGAGTACCGGTTCCGGCAGCGTGCCGGCGTTGTGCTCCAGCAGACGCCAGCCGCGGGCGCCCTCGCCGAGGACGGACCAACAGCAGTTGGTCAGGCCGCCGAGGCTCTCCCAGCTGTGCGGTTCGAGGCCGAGCAGGCGGCCGATGGTGGTGCGGATCGTGCCGCCGTGGCTGACCACGACGAGGGTTCCGTCCTCGGCGAGCTTCTCGGCGTGCCGGAGCACCACGGGGGCGGCGCGGTCGGCGACCTCGGTCTCCAGCTCGCCGCCGCCGCGCCGCACGGGCTCGCCGCGCTTCCAGGCCGTGTACTCCTCGCCGTGCCGGGCGATGATCTCCTCGTGGGTCAGCCCCTGCCAGACGCCCGCGTAGGTCTCCCGCAGGCCCTCCTCCAGGGTCACCTCGAGGCCGGTGAGCACGGCCAGCTCGGCGGCCGTGTCCGCGGCGCGCGCGAGGTCGGAGGAGACGATCGCGTCGGGCTTCAGGTGCACGAGCAGCTGGGCCGCGCGGCGGGCCTGGGCGACGCCGGTCCCGGTCAGCTCGACGTCCGTGCTGCCCTGGAAGCGACGCTCCACGTTCCACGCGGTCTGGCCGTGCCGCCAGAGGATGACGCGCCGGCCGCGGCCCGGCTTTCCCGCCGTCACCTCGCCGGTGGCGCTCATCGCCAGTCCTCGTCGGTCCGCGTCGCCTCCTCCGCGGCCTGGAGCTTGGCGTGCTCCTCCGCCTTGCCGCGGGTCTCCTTGGCCTCGGCGGGCAGGTCCAGCTCGGGGCAGTCCTTCCACAGCCGCTCCAGGGCGTAGAAGACGCGCTCCTCGCTGTGCTGGACGTGGACGACGATGTCGACGTAGTCGAGCAGGACCCAGCGGGCCTCGCGGTCGCCCTCACGGCGCACCGGCTTGGCGCCGAGCTCCTTGTTCAGCCGCTCCTCGATCTCGTCGACGATCGACTTGACCTGGCGGTCGTTGGGCGCGGAGGCCAGCAGGAAGGCGTCCGTGATCGACAGCACGTCGCTGACGTCGTAGGCGATGATGTCGTGCGCGAGCTTGTCGGCCGCCGCCTGGGCGGCGGCGTTGATGAGTTCGATGGAGCGGTCGGTCGCGGTCACTGCCTGGCTTTCGGGTCGGCGGTCGGTTGACCTCAAGGGTCTCACGACCGCCGAGGGCGGCCCACGCGGAAACCTCCCGCCCCGCTACGACGCCGGTTCGTAGTCCTGGCCGAGCACCACCGAGACCCGGGCGTTCGCGGAGATCTTGCCCCGTGTGACGGAGTCGGTGGGCAGTCCCAGGGTCTTGGCGACCTGGACGGCGTTCTCCTTGTCGGCGGCCTCCGCGTAGACGACCTCGGACGTGGCCTCGGTGCCTGAGGCGGTGCCGCCGGAGACGAAGGTGAAGCCGCCGTTGAGGAGGACGACGCGGGCCTTGCCCGTGCGGTCCTCGTCACCGGTGGCGTTGCGCACGGAGACGCTGACGGCCGCGTCCTTGTCGGGGCTCTTCGCGGTGCCGCCGAGGACGTCCTTGACGACGCTGTCTGCGGCCTCGGCGCTGAGCCCGCCGCCGTCCTGGACGGGCAGCAGCGCGGTGGTGAAGTCGCCGCCCTTGGCACGGTCGGAGAGGCCGGCGAGGAAGGTGCCGAGATCCTTCTCGGTCAGCGGCGGGTCCAGGATCATCCCGAGGGTCTGGACGGTGGTCGTCGCGGCCTGCGGGTCGGAGGACAGCTTGCGCAGCACGCCCTGCACGACCTGCCCGAAACGCCGCAGCTGGGCGGTGGCGTCCTCGCCGGAGCCGCGGTGGGTGGCGTAGGCGACGGCCATCTTGCCGCTGAGGGTCCGGCCCTCGCCCTTGTGCACGAGGGGGGCGCCGCCCTTGTCCTTGGCCTCCGGGTCGGGGACGTCCGCGTCGGTGTCGACGTCGATGTTGCCGACCAGGTCGACGAGGATCTGGAGGTACGGCGTGTCCAGGCGCCAGGTGCCCTCGATGTCGGTGCCGAGGGCGGAGTCGAGCGCGGTCCGGGTCGCGTCGGGACCCTCGTCGTCGACGGACTCCGCGAGCGTGGTGGTGCTGCCGTCGTCGCCGGTCAGGGCGAGCGAGTTGGGCACCAGTACGGCGGTGCCCTGCTCGGTGGTGGCGTTGTTCACGAGCAGCGCGGTGGAGGTACCGCCGCCCTTGGTGTCGTGCAGATGGACGGCGATCACGTCGCGTTTCTGGGCGCCGGCGGTCGTCGTACCGCCCGCCTTGTCGTCGGAGGAGGAGGAGAGTCCGGGCAGCTTCCCGGCGTACCAGAGGTAGCCGACGCCGCCGACCGCGACCAGCGCCAGGACGACGACCAGGGCGACGACACGCGTGCGTGCACGCCGTCGGGCCTCCTCGCGGCGTTCGGTGCGGTTCTCCGTGAACTTCATCCAGTCGATGACGTCCTCGGAATCGCCGGTCGGCTCCTCGACGAAGGCGAACTGCTCGGTCCGGTACTCCCCGCCGGGTCCGGCCGCCTCGGCGGCGTCCGCCGGCTCCCGCTCCTCCGGCGGGCCCGCCTGCTGCGGGATGTGGGCGGTCTGTTCGGCGGCCCGGGTCTGCCGGCCGCCGGCCGCGGCCTGACCGTACGGGTCGTACGGGTCGTACGACGACTGCGGGTGCGGGTGCGGACCGCCTCCGTGCGGGCCGGAGTAATGGCCCTCATAGGCGCCGTAGCCGGGCGTGGCGGGCTGCTGACCGGTGTCGTAGCCGGGCGTGGGCGGCTGCTGACCGGTGTCGTAGCCGCCCTGGGAGCCGTAGGGGTCGTACGGCTGCTGGACGGGCTGCTGGGTGCCCGTGGCGTACGGGTCGTAGCCGTAGCCCTGCTGTCCGTACTGCTGTCCCGGCTGTCCCTGCTCCTGGGCGTACGGGTCGTACGGGTCGTACGGGTCGTACGGCTGCTGCCCGCCGGGCTGGGCCGGGCCCGAGCCCTGGAAGTGGCCCTGTGGGTGGCCCTGGGCCGGGCGGTACACGGGCCGTCCGTACTCGTCGTAGCCGACGAGTACGTACTGGTCGTCGCCGTGTCCCGCGTCGTATCCGTCGTTCACCGGTGCCCCTCTCGGCTCACTCGCCGCGGTACAGCTGGCGTTTGTCGATATAGCGCACGACGCCGTCCGGCACCAGGTACCAGACGGGATCGCCCTTGGCGACTCTCGCACGGCAGTCCGTGGAGGAGATGGCGAGAGCGGGGACCTCGACGAGCGAGACACCGCCCTTGGGGAGCCCGGCGTCCGTGAGGGTGTGGCCGGGCCGGGTGACGCCGATGAAGTGCGCGAGGGAGAACAGTTCCTCGCTGTCGCGCCAGGTGAGGATCTGGGCGAGGGCGTCGGCACCGGTGATGAAGAACAGGTTCGCGTCCGGGTTGAGGGAGCGCAGGTCACGCAGGGTGTCGACGGTGTAGGTGGGGCCGCCGCGGTCGATGTCGATGCGGCTGACCGAGAACTGCGGGTTCTCGACGGTCGCGACCACCGTCATCAGGTAGCGGTCCTCGGCCGCGGAGACCGCGCGGTGGCTCTTCTGCCACGGCTGCCCGGTCGGCACGAACACCACCTCGTCGAGCCGGAACTGCGCGGTGACCTCGCTGGCCGCGACGAGGTGACCGTGGTGGATCGGGTCGAAGGTGCCGCCCATGACGCCCAGGCGGCGCCTGCCCGACGCTGGGCCGCTGCCCGGACCGGTGGCGCGGGCGGGCACCGCGTTCTGCGTGCCGCGCGCCGGCGCGTGCGCCGGGCCGGTAGGCGTGTCGTGCTCTCCCATGCGAGCAGACCCTACCGGCCAGCCCGGGGCGGCCCGGCCGCCCCCACGGAGCCGCGTGCTCAGCGGTCGCGGTTGAACCGGGTGGTGATCCACAGCAGGAGCAGCAGGATGACGAACGCGCCGATGCCGGTGACGTAGGGGCTGAGGCTCTCGTGGTTGCCGCCGTGCTCCTCGCCGCCCTCGGCGGCGAGGGTGACGAACTGGGCGGCGCTGAGGGGAAGGCTCATCTTCGGCAGGACCTATCCGGTGTGGGCGGGACAAGACGTCGGCCCATCGTATGCGGGCGCCTCGCGGGCGATCACGCCGACTCCGCCGTTGGGAAGTGGCCGAGGCGCGACGGGACGGGGCCCGGAGCGGCCCGGGGAACCTTCGGGCCGCCTCAGTCGTCCTTCCGCTTGTACCCCCGCAGCAGGAACCACGCGGTCAGCACACAGCCCACCACCATGACGATCAGGACGACCCGGAGCAGATTCCCCGTCCCCTGCTGCCCGGCGGCGGTCGCGGCCGCGGCGAGCCGGTCGGCGTGGGGGATGTGCTGCATGGCGTGGACTCCTTCGACGTACTGCCCGTCCACGGTATCTCCGCCTAGGCTGGGCCCTGCTCCGGGGGCGCAAAGGACCGCACAAGGATTCGCAAAGGGCGGACTCACGTACCGGCCACGCACAGGTACAGGCCACACACACGCACCTGGGGGAAGACATGTCCGACGGCCATCACCACGGGCACGAGAACGTGCCGAGCAGACAGCGCAGGCGCTTCCCCGGAATCTCCTCGCGCGCGTACGAGCATCCGGCCGACCGCAGCGCCCTGGTGGCGCTGCGCAGGCTGAGCGGCTTCGACACGGTCTTCAAGGCGCTCAGCGGCCTGCTCCCCGAGCGGAGCCTGCGGCTGCTGTTCCTGTCCGACTCGGTGCGCGTCTCGGACCGCCAGTTCGCCCATCTGCACGTCATGCTGCGCGACGCCTGCTACATCCTGGACCTGGAGAAGGTCCCGGCGATGTACGTCAGCCAGGATCCGAAGCCGAACGCGATGTGCATCGGCCTGGACGAGCCGATCATCGTCGTCACCACGGGCCTGGTCGAGCTGCTGGACGAGGAGGAGATGCGGGCGGTCGTCGGGCACGAGGTGGGGCACGCCCTGTCCGGCCACTCGGTCTACCGGACCATCCTGCTCTTCCTGACCTCCCTCGCGGTCCGGGTCGCCTGGATCCCGCTGGGCAACGTGGCGATCATGGCGATCGTGACCGCGCTGCGCGAGTGGTTCCGCAAGTCGGAGCTGTCCGCCGACCGCGCGGGACTGCTGGTCGGCCAGGACCTGCGGGCCTCCATGCGGGGCCTGATGAAGATCGCGGGCGGCAACCACCTGCACGAGATGAACGTGGACGCGTTCCTGGACCAGGCCGAGGAGTACGAGGCCGGCGGCGACCTGCGCGACTCGGTGCTGAAGATCCTGAACGTGCTGCCCCGCTCGCACCCGTTCACCACGGTGCGGGCCGCCGAGCTGAAGAAGTGGGCGGCCTCCCGGGAGTACCAGCGGACCATGGACGGTCACTACCCGCGGCGTGACGAGGACAGGGACACCTCGGTCCGGGACTCGTTCCGGGAGTCGGCGTCCAGCTACGCCACGCATGTGCGCAACTCCAAGGATCCGCTGATGAAGCTGGTCAACGACATCGCGGGCGGGGCCGGTGACCTCGGCGACCGGATGCGGCGGGGCTTCGGCGGCTTCACGGCCTCCCAGCCGGGACCGGCCGGGGAACGGGGCGGGCCCACGGAAGGCCCGGAGGATCCCGGGGGCCCGGAGGGCCCGGGAGGCGAGGGCCCGGAGGGCCCGGGTGGCGACGGTACGGGGTCCTCGCAGAACCGCCCGCCGCGCGACGGCGCCTGATCTTGGGCTCCCGGCACGGCACCCACCGCCTGATCCCGGGGCCCCCGGCACTCACACCTTCGGCTGGGCGCCCGTCGCGAGGGTGCCGCACAGCGCCGTGGCGTTGTCCGAGGCGTACGGGTCGGTGCCCGCGGGGGTGCCGGTCCCGGCCGTCCGGCCGGCCAGCAGCGGGCGGAGGTGGTTCGCCGAGTTCTCGGCGCAGGAGAGCGGCCCGGCCTGCACGTACGAGGCGACGAGCTGGGTCTGGTGCATCCGCAGGTCGTCCCGGTCGTAGCGGAAGTGGAGCTCGCGCCGGACGGTGAACAGCGACGTCTGGGCCCGGGCGTCGCCCGCCGGTCGCAGCGCGTACACCATGGTGTGGTCGGTGGTGACCTCCAGGGTCGACGCGTTGCTCTCCACGACCCGCAGACTGCCGTCCACCCGGATCTCCGGGTCGGCCAGCTCGGCCCGGGCCGGGTCGAAGCGGACCAGCCACCCGGTGGGCGCGTGGTGGCCGTCCGCGGCGGGCTTCTCGAAGCTCTCGTCGAACTGGTGGAGCTGCTCCGGGTCGAGCAGCACCCGCACCGAGCGGACCTCTCCGCCGCCGAGCACGCCCGGGTCGAGCGCCGAGCGGACGATGTAGTTCTTGGCCGTGGTCAGGGCGTTGAGCACCTGGTCCTCGGAGAAGTGCGCCGTGCGCCGGGCCCCCGGCACCGGAATACCCTCGGCCGCGGTCCGGAAGTGCGCGGCGGGGCTGTGCTCGTACAGGAAGGCGGCGTCGTCGGCACCGGGCACCCGGTCCCTGGGCGCGAGCGGGACGACGGTCATCCGCACCGGCTCGGCGGCCCGCTCCCCGGACGGATTCTGGTACGGGTGCCGTACGCCCATGTAGATGGCGGTGCCGAAGGCGACGGCGATCAGTACGACGAGGAGCAGCGCCTGCCGGGACAGTCCGGCCCGGCGCAGCGGCGGACGGCGGCGTACGGCGGGGGCGTGGTCGGTGATGCGCTCCTGGGCGGAGAACTCCTGGAGCCGGGCAGCGCGCACGAACGATTCGTCGAAAACGACGGATCGGTACTCTTCCTCACCGCCTCCGGGGACACCCTCGGGCGTTCCTCCGGGCGGATCGCCAAGCCCTGCCATACCTTCAGGGTAGGTCTGCGGAAGGTCGCGTAAACGCGCCGGTGCAGGTCAAGTTGGGACAGCTTGGCGCCGCCCCGGGGGAGGTCAGGGGCTGCGCGGAATCACCGACACGGCGGGCCGGGAGTAGTCCGCGGAGGCGGAGGGCGTCGCGGTGCCGCCCTGTTCGGGGCCGGTCGAGGCGGGGGGCGGCACCGGCTGCGGTCCGCCGCCCGAGGACGCCCCCCGGTAGACGGCCACGAAGGCCAGCGCGACCATGCCCACGCCCATCACGAGGGCGAGCATCCAGGCGACGGGCCGGTGCCAGCGGACCTGCTTGCCACAGGCCGCGGGAGCGCCGTACGGGCGGTCCAGGAGGTCGCGGTCGTCGTCCGGGTCGTAGAAGTCGGGATCATGGCCGAAATCGCCGTACCCGTCGTCGTGGCGCTCGGCTCTGCTGCGGCCGCGGCGGGCCGCCTCCGCCTCGGTGGCCTCGGCTCTGGCCTGCGCGGCGGCCAGGAGACGCTCGACGGCGGTCGGCTCGTGCACCGCGGCCGCCTGCACGAAGGCCTCGTCGAAGACCACGGAGGCGAACTCTTCGTCCGACACCCCGCGGTCGTGATCGTCGTCGGGCTCCCAGCCGTCAGGGAACGGCCCGCCCCCCACGTCCTCCGGCACAGCTCCAGGGTAGACCTGGGGGGGCGTTTTGGGCAGACGGCGGGGAAAATCATCCGGTGGGTGAGATGCCCCGATCGGCTCACGGGTACGCCCGGGGGCGCATGCCCGTCACATATGCCTCCGGCGTGCGCTCCAGGGGTGGGACGAGCCGGTCAGCGCCGCACGTGCCCGTCACCGGTGACGATGTACTTGGTGCTGGTCAGCTCCGGCAGTCCCATCGGACCGCGGGCGTGCAGCTTCTGCGTGGAGATGCCGATCTCGGCGCCGAAGCCGAACTGGCCGCCGTCGGTGAAGCGGGTGGAGGTGTTCACCGCGACCGTCGTGGAGTCGACCAGCTGGGTGAAGCGCCGGGCGGCCTGCTGCGAGGTGGTCACGATGGCCTCGGTGTGGCCGGAGGTCCACAGCCGGATGTGCTCGACGGCCCGGTCCAGGGAGTCGACGACGGCGGCCGCGATGTCGTACGAGAGGTACTCGGTCTCCCAGTCCTCGGGGGTCGCCTCGACGACGGTCGCCCGGGAGTCCTCGGCGTACGCCAGCACGCGCTCGTCGGCGTGCACGGTGACCCCGGCCTTCGCCAGGGCGTCCAGCGCGCGGGGCAGGAAGTCGGCGGCGATGTCCTGGTGGACCAGGAGGGTCTCGGCGGCGTTGCAGACGCCGACCCGCTGGGCCTTGGAGTTGATCAGGATGTCGACGGCCATGTCGAGGTCGGCCTGCGCGTCGACGTAGACGTGGCAGTTGCCGGTGCCGGTCTCGATGACGGGGACGGTGGACTCCTGGACGACCGTGCTGATCAGCGAGGCGCCGCCGCGCGGGATGAGCACGTCCACCAGACCGCGGGCCCGCATCAGCTCGCGCACGCTCTCGCGGTTCTCACCGGGCACCAGCTGCACGGCGTCGGCGGGCAGCCCGGCCCCGCCCACGGCGTCGCGGACCACCCGGACCAGGGCGGTGTTGGACCGGTAGGCGGAGGACGAGCCGCGCAGCAGGACCGCGTTGCCGGACTTCAGGCACAGGGCGGCGGCGTCGACGGTCACGTTCGGCCGGCCCTCGTAGACGATGCCGACCACGCCGAGCGGCACGCGGACCTGGCGCAGGTCGATGCCGTTGGGCAGGGTGGAACCGCGCACGACCTCGCCGACCGGGTCGGGCAGCGCGACCACGTCGCGCACGTCGGAGGCGATGGCGCGGACCCGCTCCGGGGTCAGGGCGAGCCGGTCGATGACGGCCTCGCCGGTCCCGGCGGCGCGGGCCTTGGCCACGTCCTGGGCGTTGGCCTCGACGATCTCGCTCGTACGGACCTCCAGCGCGTCCGCGACGGCGAGCAGGGCGTCGTCCTTGGCGGCCCGCGGCAGCGGCGCGAGGTCGGCCGCGGCGGACTTGGCCCGGTAGGCGGCCCGGGTGACGGGTGACATCGAGTCGTACGGCGAGAGCGTGGTCATGAGGGAAGCGTAATGGGCCCGGCAGGGCCTCCCACGGGTCGTCCCGAACCCCGAGACACGCGTTGCGGACGGCAGGCGGACGGTACACGGGACGCGCCAGGTCCTGTCGTCGAACTCGCGTCGCCGCCCGGAGGGCGGCCCCCGCGGCGTCGGGTGCGTGCTCTCGGCGTGCCGGGTCCCGGGCCTCGTACCGGATGTACCCGGGTCAGGGTCCGGTACGGCGAGAGTGCGTGCATGACGTCGCCGGGCAGACGGGAGGTTCGACGACAGGGCCTAGAAGTGGCCTAGAAGGGGTGGACACCGACGGGAGTCGCCGGGGCGGGACCGTATCCGGCGGCGATGCGCTGGTGGTAGGTGGCCCGGTCGATGACCTCCAGGCCGACGATCTCCCAGGGCGGCAGTCCCGCGGTCTGCCGGTGCTCGCCCCACAGGCGCAGGGCGACGGCGGCGGCGTCGTGCAGGTCGCGGGCCTCCTCCCAGTACCGGATTTCCGCGTGATCGTCGGCGTATCTGCTGGTCAGCAGGAAGGGGTGGTCGTGCGCGAGCTGTTCGAGCGCCCGGCGCACCTCGGTGAGCGGGGCGCGGGTGCCGGAGACACTGAGGGTGACGTGCCACAGGCGCGGCGTGTGCTCGGGCTCCTCGCCGCGGAAGCGGTCACCGGCCGCGACGCTGGTCAGGGCGCGCTCCTCGCCGGCCGCGCGGGGCGCGCCCCGGGCGCCGCCGGGGCGCGCGCCGGTGCCGCCGCGGGAGGCGGTACCACCGCGGGACGCCGCCGTCCCAGGGCGCACTCCGCTCACGACGGCCTCCTTCACGCACACGGTCGGCCCGGTGGTCGGCCGGACTTGTCCCTGAGGAAAGTTGAGCAGGCCGCGCGAGATCGCGGGGCGGTTTTGCGGAACGTCCACCGCTGATTCGGGGACGTTTCGACCCATTACGGGTGCAGGATCACCAGATCGTCCCTGTGTACGACCTCACGTTCGTACGCGGGGCCGAGTTCGCGCGCCAGTTCCCGGGTGGAGCGGCCGATCAGCCTGGGCATCTCCTTGGCGTCGAAGTTGACCAGCCCCCGGGCCACCGCCCGGCCCGTGCCGTCCCGCAGTTCGACCGGGTCGCCCGCGGCGAACTCGCCCTCGGCACCGGCGATCCCGGCAGGCAGCAGCGACTTGCGGCCCTCGACGACCGCGCGGACCGCACCGTCGTCGAGGACGAGCGCCCCCTGGGGGGTGGAGGCGTGCTGGAGCCACAGCAGCCGGTCGGCGGAGCGCTTGCCGGTGGCGTGGAAGTAGGTGCCGGTGTCGCCCCCGGCCAGCGCGTCGGCCGCGTGGACCGTGCTGGTCAGCACCACCGGGATACCGGCGGCCGCGGCGATCCGGGCCGCCTCGACCTTGGTGACCATGCCGCCGGTGCCGACGCCGGCCTTGCCCGCGCTGCCGATGTCGACGCCCGCGAGGTCGGCCATGTCCCGCACCTCGGCGAGCCGCGAGGTGCCCGGCCTGCCCGGGTCGCCGTCGTACACGCCGTCCACGTCGGACAGCAGCACCAGCAGGTCGGCGCGGACCAGGTGGGCGACGAGGGCGGCGAGCCGGTCGTTGTCGCCGAAGCGGATCTCGTCGGTGGCGACGGTGTCGTTCTCGTTGACGATCGGGAAGGCGCCCATGGCCAGCAGCTTGTCCAGGGTGCGGGAGGCGTTGCGGTGGTGGGCGCGGCGGCTCATGTCGTCGCTGGTCAGCAGCACCTGGCCGACGCGGACGCCGTAGCGCGCGAAGGAGGCGGTGTAGCGGGCGACCAGCAGCCCCTGGCCGACGCTGGCGGCGGCCTGCTGGCGGGCCAGGTCCCGGGGGCGGCGGCGCAGGCCCAGCGGGGAGAGACCGGCGGCGATGGCGCCGGAGGAGACGAGGACGACTTCCTTGTCCGCGCCCCGCACCTTGGCGAGCACGTCGACGAGCGCGTCGACCCGGTCGGCGTCCAGGCCGCCCGCCGCGGTGGTGAGCGAGGACGAACCGACCTTGACGACGATCCTGCGGGCCTCGCCCACGGCCTGCCTTGCCCCTGCCACGGCCCCGTCCGCCTCTCCCGTCGACACGCGCCGATCCCTGCGCTCGCCAGGCAATCTACGCGACGGCGAACGCGCGCCGCACCACGTTCCGGGCTGCGGACAGGGGGCGTGCGTGCCGCCGCGTCACGGGTGCGGTCAACACGCGCGTGTCGTCGGGCGGTCACCGCGCGTTAACCCGGTCGTCCGATGCGCGACGAGCCTGGAGCGACCGCAGTGCCCCTTTCCCCGCCCCGCCGCCGTCTCCCCCGACTGCCCCGGTTGCCCCGCCCGCCCCGTGGCCTCCGTTTCGGCCTGCCCGGGCGGCGGACCGCCGTGAAGCTGCTCGTCCTCGGCGTGCTGGCGGCCGCCTTCGCCGCGCAGGCCGTCGGTGCGCTGCTGCCGCACGTGCCGCTGCTGCTCGCGGCGAGCGCCGGTTCGCTGGCCGCCGAGGGGGCGCTGTACCGGTGGCAGCAGGGCATGGTGTCGTTGTTCGCCAAGTCGCACGCCGATGTCACGGTCCGGCACGTGCTGCGGGACCTGCTGCTCGTGGTGGGCCTGCTGCGCCTCGGCGAGCAGCACCGGGAGGGGGTGTACGCCCCGCTCGTCGCCGGTCTGCTCGTCTTCTACGCGCTGCACTGGGCGATCCAGGCGGTGTCCGTCCTGGTCCGGCACACCCGGACGCTGCCCGTGGTGACCCGGAACATCGACGCCTCGGCACTGCGGCTGAGCCCGGCCCCTCCGGTGCTGCTGCGCCGCCCCGGGCACCGGCTGGCGGCCTTCGGGCTGCCTGCGACGGCCGGGCTGCTGGCGACGGCGGCGACCGACGCGCCGGTGTACGGGGCGGCCGGGCTCGCCCTGTCCCTGGCGGTCGCGCTGATGGGCCTGGGCACGCTGCTGCTGCGGCTGCTGCCGGGGCGCCGGCCCGCGGGTGAGCAGGAGGTGCTCGACTGGTTCGAGGCGTGGCTTGCGGAGTACCGGCCCACGGTCGGCCTGTACTTCTCGGGCGGGGCGTCCTCGGCGTACCAGGCGAACATGTGGCTGGAGCCACTGGCGCGGCTGGAGGGGCGGCCGGTGATCGTGCTGCGGGAGCGGTTCATGGTGCAGCGGATCGCGGCGACCGACATCCCGGTGGTGTGCCTGCCGAAGGTGTCCACGCTGATGCGCCTCGAGCACTCCACGCTCCGCGTCCTCCTGCACCCCTCGAACTCCGGGAAGACCTCGCAGGTCCTGCGCATCCCCACGATCAAGCACGCGTTCGTCAACCACGGGGAGAGCGACAAGCTGTCCTCGTGCAACCCGTACGCCAAGGCGTACGACGAGGTGTGGGTGGCGGGTCCCGCGGCGCGCGAGCGGTACGCGCTGGCGGAGGTCGGCGTCGAGGACAAGGACGTGGTGGAGATCGGCCGCCCGCAGCTGGACACCGTGCTGCCGTACGCGGGGCCGCCCGCGCCCGGGGCGTTCACGACCGTCCTGTACGCGCCGACCTGGGAGGGCTGGGACGGCAACCCCGGCAACACCTCGGTGGTCGAGGCCGGCGAGAACCTGGTGCGGGCGCTGCTCGCGGACCCGGGCGTACGGCTGCTGTACAAGCCGCACCCGCTGACGGGGTCGGTGGACCCGCGGGCCCGGGCCGCCGATCTGCGTATCCGCGAGCTGGTGCGGGCGGCGAACCGGGAGCGGGGCGGGCCCCGCCCCGACGCGTCGGCGGCCAACGGCCTGGCGCGGCGGGCGGCGGAGCTCGACCGGCTCACCGCGGCCGGTTTCCGGTCGGCGGCTGACCAGGTGGAACGGATGCTGCGGCAGCCGGCGCCGGAACCCGGGCGGGCCGCGGCGGTCCGGCGGGCGACGGCCGCGTGGGAGGAGGCGTACTGGGCCTCGCTGCCCGACTGGGAGCACCAGGTCGTCACGGACGCCCGGCCGCCGCTCTACGCCTGCTTCAACCGGGCCGACGTGCTGATCAGCGACGTGTCGAGCGTGATCAGCGACTTCCTGGCGAGCGGCAAGCCGTACGCGGTGGCCAACACCAGCGCGCTGGGCGAGGACGTGTTCCGCAAGTCGTTCCCGACCGTGGCGGCGGCGACCGTGCTGGCGCCGGACGCGTCGGGGGTGGCGGCGCTGCTGGAGACGGTGCGGCATCCGGAGCTCGACGAACTGGCCGGGGAGCGCGCCGCGTTGGCCCTGCGTCTGCTGGGCCCGGCCGAACCGCCGTCCCAGGAGCGCCTCGCCGGTGCGGTAGGGGACCTGTGCGCGGAGGCGGGCGCCCACCGGGCCCGCAGGGCCGAGCGCCTCGCCGCGGACCTCTCCGTACCCGGCCCCCGGGCGGGAAGCGACACCACCGCCCTGCCCGGCGGGCGTTGAGAGTGTCCGTCACGCCGCCGGACCGGCTCGGGGGCGTGAGCAGAAGTTGAAACAGCCCTGTGGGAATCCCGGGTTCATGTGTGGATACTCATAAGATCCGTTAGGGCAAGATCGGACATACCCCATCAACAGGCCCGTTACGCTTGGCCTCGCATCACAGGCTCTCCCGCTACGGTACGCGGCAACGCACGGACAGCTTCCCCCTGCGAACAGGTTGCAAGGATGCCCAGGTTCTCCCTCATCGTCCCGGTGTACAAGGTGCAGGGCTACCTGCCCGAATGCCTCGACTCGGTACTCGGGCAGGACTACGGCGATTTCGAGGTCATCGCGGTCGACGACTGCTCGCCGGACGGTTCGGGAGCCATCCTCGACGACTACGCGAGGCACGACGCGCGCATTCGGGTGGTGCACCTCACGGAGAACGTGGGACTGGGCCGCGCGCGGAACGCGGGCATGGAAAGGGCGCAGGGCGACTACGTACTGTTCCTGGACAGTGACGACACCCTGGCCCCGGGTGCGCTCACGGCGATAGCGGACCGCCTCGGGGCCACGGACGATCCCGAACTGCTCGTCCACGACTACGCCCGCACCTACTGGAACGGCCGGGTCACCCGCAATCAGCGGGCGGACCTGCTGGAGCACAAGGGCCCGGACGTGTTCTCCCTCGCCGACCGTCCGCAACTGCTGGACCTGCTCCAGATCGTCTGGAACAAGGCGTACCGACGCGACTTCATCGCCCGTACCGGGCTCACCTTTCCTCCCGGTTACTACGAGGACGCGCCCTGGACGTTCTGCCTCCTGGTCAGCGCCGAGCGGATCGCCGTGCTGGACCGGGTCTGTGTGTACTACCGGCAGCGGCGTGAGGGCGGCAACATCCTCAAGACGGTCAGCCGCAAGCACTTCGACGTCTTCGAGCAGTACGAGCGCATCTTCGGTTACCTCGATGAGCACGAGGAACTGGCCGAGTGGCGCGGATCGTTGTTCCGCAAGATGATCGACCACTACCTGACCATTCTGGAACGTCCGGACCGGCTGCCGCCGACCGCGCGGGCGGAGTTCTTCCACCGCGCGGCCGCCAACTACCGCGCCCGCGTGCCGGAGGGCTTCACCCGGCCGGGCGGCGGTCGCGGCCACAAGTACGCGATGCTGGAGCGCGACGCCTACACGGCCCTGGTGAGCGCGCTCGCCGCGGTGAAGGCGCGCCAACGGGTGAAGAAGGGCGTCCGCGCCGCGGTCAACCGGTCCAAGAGCGGCGCGATGCGCGTCTTCTACCAGTCCCAGCTCCGGCTTCCGCTCGACGACAGCCTGGTGCTGTTCTCCGCCTACTGGAGCCGCGGCGTCTCCTGCAACCCGGCCGCCATCGACGCCGAACTGGCCAGGCGGGCGCCGCACCTGCGTCGTGTCTGGGCCGTCCACGCGGACCACGCGGACCGGGTGCCCAAGGGCGTACGGGTGGTGCGTGTGGGCTCGCGCGAGTACTGGGCGGCCTTGGCCCGTGCCAAGTACCTCGTGAACAACGTGAACTTCGCGGACTCCGTGGTCAAGCGCGTGGGCCAGATCCACGTCCAGACCCATCACGGCACACCGCTGAAGACCATGGGCCTGGACCAGCAGAAGTACCCGGCCTCCACCGACATGGACTTCGACGAGCTCCTTCAGCGGTGCGACCGCTGGGACTACAGCATCAGCGCCAACCGCTTCTCGACCGTGATCTGGGAGCGGGTCTACCCCTGCCCGTACACCACGCTGGAGACCGGCTACCCGCGCAACGACGTCCTCGTCAACGCCACCGCCGAGGACGTGCGCGCGGCCCGTGCCGCGCTCGGACTGGCCGACGGCGTCAAGGCGTTCCTGTACATGCCGACCCACCGCGAGTACCAGCCGGAGTTCACCTCCCCGCTGGATCTGGCCCGGTTCGCCCGTGAACTCGGTCCGGACGTGACGTTGCTGGTGCGCGGCCACTACTTCTACGGCAGCGCGCCGCACGTCGACGAGTCGCGCCGCACCGGCCGTGTCGTCGACGTCTCGGGACACGCCCGGGTGGAGGAGCTGTACCTCGCCGCCGACGCCCTGATCACGGACTACTCCTCGGCGATGTTCGACTACGCGGTCCTGGACCGCCCGATCATCAGCTACGTTCCCGACTGGGACATCTACTCCACGGTGCGCGGCACCTACTTCGACCTGCTCCGGGAACCACCCGGCACGGTGGCCACCACCCAGGCGGAACTGCTGGGGCTGCTCGCCTCGGGCGCGTACGACAGCCCGGAGACGACCAAGCGCCGGGACGGCTTCCGCAGGCGCTTCTGCGAATTCGACGACGGGCACGCGGCGGAACGAGTCGTACGACGTGTTTTCCTGGGTGAGGAGAGCCTGCTGCCCGTCGTTCCGTTCGACGACCGTTCCCACGCCCCGGCCCCCACCCAGGCGCTCGAACCGGTCGAGCGGGACTGACCACGGAAGGAACCGCACCAAGCCATGGCCCCTCGGCTCAGTGTCATCGTCCCGATCTACGACGTGGAACGTTATCTCCCCGCCTGCCTGGACTCGTTGGCCGCGCAGACCTTCCGCGACATCGAGGTCCTGATGGTGGACGACGGTTCACCGGACGACTCGGCCTCGATCGCCGCCGACTACGAGGCCCGCGACTCCCGGTTCCGGCTGATCCGCAAGCAGAACGCCGGTCTCGGCGCGGCGCGGAACACGGGGATGACGCGGCTGGCACCCGGGTCCGAGTACGTGGCCTTCGTGGACAGCGACGACATGATTCCGCCGAACGCCTACCGGCTCATGGTGGACAGTCTCGACGACAGCGGCTCGGATTTCGTCACGGGCAACGTCCAGCACATCAACAGCACCAAGATCTGGCAGTCGCCCATGCACCGCATCCTCGCCGGCGGTGCGGTCAAACGGACGCACATATCCCGGAACAGGAAGCTGCTGACCGACCGAATAGCCTGCAACAAGGTGTTCCGGCGCTCGTTCTGGGAGAAGCACGGCCTCTCCTTCCCCGAGGGCGTGCTGTACGAGGACGTCCCGGTGATCCTCCCGGCGCAGTTCCTCGCCGAAGCCGTGGACATCATCAGCGAGCCCACGTACTACTGGCGGCTGCGCGAGGGCGAAGCCGCCCCCTCCATCACCCAGCGCCGGACCGAGCCGAAGGCCGTCCGGGACCGTGCCGCGGCCGTGGAGGCCGTCAGCCGGTTCCTCGCCTCCCGGCCCGGCGAGTCGAGCGCCGAGCTGAAGCACGCGTACGACCACACCGCTCTCACCGGCGACCTGCGCATCTTCCTGAACGTCCTGCCGGACGGTGACGCGGAGTTCCGCGCCGAGTTCCTGCGTGTGATCAACAAGTACCTGGACCAGGTCGACCCGCGCGTGGTCATGGAGCTGCCGGCAACCGCCCGCATCATGTGGCTGCTCGTCCGCAGACACGCGCTGGACGACCTCGTGGAACTGATCAAGGCGGAGCGGCGCGGTGACGCCGTGCGGATCACCGGCCTCGTCCGCAAGTACGTCGACCACCCGGTGCTGGACACGGCCGCCACCCGCCTGCCGAAGAGGGCGCGCCGCATCGATCCCGATCTCAGGCTGCACGCTCCGCTGCAGGACATCCGTTGGGACGGCGGCCGACTGCGGCTGGCCGGGCATGCGTGGATCGATCGGATCGACCAGGCCGGCAGGCGCAGCGCGGCCAAGATACTCGTGCTGAAGAAGGACGGCTCCCGCAGGGCCACGGTCCTGCGGCTGCGCAACACCTACGTCCCGGAGGCCACGTCGCTGTCCGGGGGGCGGCACACCAACCACGACTGGTCGGGCTGGGAGGCGGACCTCGACCCCCTCAAGCTCCGCAGGGGCTCCCAGTGGGAAGAGGGCACCTGGCGGGTCGGCATCGGCATCGCCACCTCCGGTCTCCTGCGCAAGCGCGCGGTCCAGGTCAAGGGGCCGTCGCGGGCCAACCACCCGCCCTACCAGTGGCTCGACGAGAACTTCCGCCTGCTGCCCACACCGGCCAGGGGAGCGTTGCGGCTCACCGTCGAGCGGGTACGCGCGCTGGTCACGGGCCACCGGGCCGCCGGCGCGGACATCGAGATCGACGGGGAGATCCGCGTACCGCTCGGCGAGGGTGAGAGCGTCTCGCTGCGCGTCACCAACAAGAAGAGCGGCGAACGGCTGCACTACCCCGTCACGCTGAGCGCGGCCGAGGGCGCGCACACCCCGTTCACCGTGCGGGTGCCCATGCGGGACGTCGCCCTGCTGCCGGAGCACCAGGACGTCGTGAAGGAGGAGAACGCCGCCGGCGGAGCCGACCCCGCGGCGGCCTCCCGGCGCAACTGGAGCACGCAGCTCGTGGCGGTCGCTCCCGACGGAGGCGAGCGTCGTTTCTCGACCGTGGTCCGTGAGGGACTCGCGGACGGGGAGATGCGGCTTCCGGCGTCCCTCGCGGAGAACGCCGACCGCAACGAGATCGCTTTGGTCTCGGGGCACAACGGCTATCTGAAGCTCTCCGGCCGCCCCTTGCAGGCGAAGATCACCTCGGTGCGCTGGAGCGGTGACCGCTATGTCGTTGAGGGCGTGACCGCAGCCGACATCGACGGAGCGGACCTCGTCGTCAAGGCACGGGACCGGTTCGACGAGAAGACCGTGGCCCTGCGGACGTCACCGGACGGTTCGTTCAGCGCCGAGTTCACCCCCGCGTCCATGTCCGGCCCCGACGGGACGCTGCCGCTCAGGAGCGGGCGTTGGAACCTCTTCCTGCGCACTCCCCACGGCAACGACATCCCGTTCCTCGTCGACCGGCTCGCCGTGGGCGCCTTCCCCGTGCTCGGCACCGCCAAGGACCGGGAGTACGAGTTCGAGTCCCGCTGGTACAACTTCCCGCAACTGCACTGCCCGTCCGACCTCTCCGTCCTGGAGCGCGGCGCCTACCGTCAGGAGCGGCTGCGCAAGGACGTGTACGAAGCGGGCCGGAGCAAGCCGCTGCGGGACGCGGTGCTGTTCGTCAGCTACAACGGCAAGCAGTACTCGGACTCCCCGCGTGCGATGCACGAGGAGCTGCTGCGCCGGGGGGCCGACCTGGAGTACCTGTGGCTCGTCCGGGACGGTCAGGTGGATCTGCCCGACACCGCGCGCAAGGTGCGGTTCTGGAGCACCGAGTGGTACGAGGCCCTGGCCCGCTGCCGCTACATCGTCACCAACGCCCACCTGCCGCACTGGATGGAACGCCGCCCGGGACAGGTGATCGTGCAGACGTGGCACGGCACCATGCTGAAGAAGATCGGCCTGGACATCGAGGCGCCGAAGTTCGACCCCCAGTACCACGAGCGGTTGATCCAGGAGGCCCGCAACTGGACGATGCTGGTGTCCTCCAACCGCTTCAGCACGCCGATCCTCAAGCGGGCCATGGGCTTCGACGGGAAGATCATCGAGACCGGGTATCCGCGCAACGACTACCTCTACGCGCCGGATCTCGCCGAGCGCGCCCGGGAGATCAAGGAGCGGCTCGGTCTGCCGTCCGACAAGCGGGTGATCCTCTACGCCCCGACCTGGCGGGACGACCTGTCGCACCGGCAGGGGCAGTTCAAGTTCGACCTGCGCGTCGATACGGAGGACGCCCGCGCGCGCCTGGGTGACGACCACGTACTGCTGATCCGCCGGCACTCCAACGTCGTGGACAGCATTCCCGGCGCGGGCAACGGCTTCGTACACGACGTCTCGGAGTATCCGGACATCGCGGACCTGTATCTCGTCGCCGACGTGCTGGTGACCGACTACTCCTCGGTGATGTTCGACTACGCGCACCTGAAGCGGCCCATGCTGTTCTTCACGTACGACCTGGAGCACTACCGGGACAGACTGCGCGGCTTCTACTTCGATTTCGAGAACGACGCCCCGGGCCCCCTGATTCGTACCTCGGAGGACCTGGTGAGCGCTCTGGGCGACCTGGACAAGGTGTCGGCCGAGTACGCGGACCGCTACCGGCGTTTCCAGCGGCTGTTCTGCGAACTCGATGACGGCAGGGCCGCGGCGCGCGTCGTGGACCTGATGCTGGAGCAGGCGCGGGAGGTCTGAGGACCGCTCGCCCGGAGCGGCTTCCCCCGCGCGTCGTCGTCTATGAGGCAGCCGGATCCGGCACCGCGCCGGACCCGGCTGCGGTTGTCGCGGGGGCGGACGACCGTCACGAAGCCCGTCCGGGACCCGGGCCGTACGCCGAGCCCGTCACGCGCCGGCCGAGTCACGCATGCCGGCGGCACCAGCCCTGCCAGGCCGACTCGATCATGTCGTCCAGGCCGTACCGGGCCGACCAGCCGAGTTCCGCGCGGATGCGGTCGGCCGAAGCGACGACGCGGGCGGCGTCGCCCGGCCTGCGGTCGGTGACCTCGGGGTCGACGCCCCGCTTGTCGGCGACCTTGAGGATGCGGTCCACCATCTCGCTCACGGAGCTGCCCTCACCCCGGCCGACGTTGAGCGTGAGGGCGGTGCCCTCCGCCGCCGACTCCAGCCGGACGGCGGCCGCCAGGTGGGCGGAGGCGATGTCCTCGACGTGGATGTAGTCGCGTACGCACGTGCCGTCGGGGGTGGCGTAGTCGTCCCCGAAGATCCGTGGTGCCGCGCCGGCCTCCAGGCGTTCGAAGACCATGGGGACGAGGTTGAACACGCCGGTGTCGGCCAGTTCGGGACCGGCACAACCGGCGACGTTGAAGTACCGCAGGGAGGCGCTGCGCAGGCCGTGCGCACGGGCGGCGGCGTTGATGAGCCACTCGCCCACGAGCTTGCTCTCGCCGTACGGGCTCAGCGGCCGGCAGTCGGTCTCCTCGGTGACCAGGTCGACGTCCGGCATGCCGTACACGGCGGCCGACGAGGAGAAGACCAGCCGGTCGACTCCGTTCGCGGTCATCGTCTCCAGCAGTGTCTGCAGGCCGGTGACGTTCTCCCGGTAGTAGTAGAAGGGGCGCTGCACGGACTCGCCGACCTGCTTCTTGCCGGCGACGTGCACGACGCCCCGCACGCCGTGCTCACGGATCGCGGCGTCCAGCCGGGACCCGTCGAGCACGCTGCCGACCACCAGGGGCACACCTTCGGGCACCCGGGCCCGGCTGCCGGTCGAGAGGTCGTCGTACACCACGACCTGCCGGCCGCCCTCGGTCATCGCGCGCACGACGTGCGCTCCGATGAAGCCGGCACCGCCCGTGATCATCCACATGCCTGAGTCATCCCTTCCCGTGGCGCCGTGTGTCCAGCCCGTCGACGGCCCTGAAGACGCGCGCGCAGTTCTCCGTGTCGCGCTGGCCGAAGAAGTGCTCGACGCGCTGGGCGTACGGCTCACCGACCGAGAACCCGCGGTCTATCGCCGCGACGATCTCGTCGACGGCCCCCTCCACCGACCGGCACACCGGTCCGAACCCGTCACGGGTCAGGTCGTAGTAGCCGCGGCGGTAGTGCCGGCCGTAGAAGTCGTCCTCGTCGAAGGGCACGTAGACGAGGGGCTTGCCCATGTAGGCCACGTCGAAGAAGACGGACGAGTAGTCGGTGACGAGAAGCGAGCACTGCCTCATCGCCTCCTGCACACCACGCTTGGTCTGGTCGGCGACGGTGATGCTGGGGTGGTCGACCTTGAAGTGGCGCAGGTGCGGGCGGATCTCGTAGTGCGGGTAGAACTCCAGCTTGACGTCGGCGCGTTCCAGCGCGGCCCGCAGCCTCTCGTCCTCCAGCAGCTGCGAGAAGAACCGGAAGTACTCCGAGGCCGCGAACTGGACCCGCGGCCGCAGTCTGCGGTTGTACGACGGCACCACGATGTCGCGGCGCCACGTCGGCATGAGCAGCACGGTGCGCGGTCCCTCGATCGGCTGCAGCTTGTCGAACCGGGGGAAGCCAAGGGCCTGCACCTCGTCGGGCGCGTAGCCCATCTCCTCGCGGATGTAGGCGGCCTCGTCCTCGGACGCGGCCACGAACAGGTCGACGCTCGTGGCCTGCCGGTGTGCGGACTGCGACACGTCGTTGTAGGTCACGCCGTGCTGGAGGAAGACCCGGCGGTAGTTCAGCAGGTCGCCGAAGATGCGCAGGTAGTTGACCTTGCTCATGCTGGGCGGCGCGAGATACGCCTCCAGGTCGTACGGCGATATCAGCCGCGTGGCGTTGAGCAGGTAGAGCCGGTGCTTGAGCGAACCGAGGGCGAGGACGTTGCCGCAGTCCTGGACCTTCGCACGGTCGGCCGCCTTCGCGTCGATGACGTAGTAGACGTTGCGCCGGGGCTGGTTCTGGCGCACCCAGCGGAAGAAGTGGTGGCCGTTGTCCTGCGCGGTGTCATGGCGCTCGCCGACGATCCAGATGTTCCGGCGGGCGAGGACGGGCCGGGTGAGCCAGTAGAGCAGCCGCAGCAGCCAGCCGGGCCTGCGCGCGGCGATCCGGCCGGCCTCACGGCCCAGGCGGCGCAGCCTGTCGGCGACGCCCGCGGCCGAGCGCCCGCGGGCCACCCTCACGTGTGCCCTGCCCTCCGGGTCCGCCGACACCTCGTAGCGGAAGGCACCGATGCGGTCGACGCCCTTGAAACGGTGGAACGCCGGCCGGCTCGTCACCGGGATGTCGACGAAACCGCCCGGTCCGTGCAGTCGCACCGAGAGGGAGTACGCGCCGCCGTGCAGCGCCGACAGCTCGTCGGGGCCGAGGTCGGCCCGCCAGCCGCTGTACAGGTCCCGCTGCTTGCGGATGTGCCAGCGGTCGCGCCGGTACACCTGCCGCGCCCGCACGGCGCGTTCCCGGCCACCGGGCGCGGTGAACACGAGTTCCAGACGGTTGCCGAAGTCCTCGTCGATGTCGACCTGGTCGAGCGCGAGGAAACCCTCTACGCGCAACACGTCGTCGACGACCCGGACGGACTCCGCCTGCGCCGACGGGGTTTCGACGCGCAGCAGCGTGGAATCGTCCACGTCGCCCTCGGTTCGGCGGAAGACCACGGGATCGGCGACGGCCAGTTCGGGCAGGAAGCGGGGCTCCTCGAACGGCCGGGCGAAGAGCCTGATGTTGCCGGCCTTCACGGCGTGGTGCGGGAGCAGGGAGGCGTTCGGGCCGGCGTACTCCAGGACCACGTCGTCCGGGATGTCCCGGTAGAGGGTCCGCAGCCGCGGGAAGAGCGCCTCCAGCTCTTCGACGACCCCCGCCTTGGGCAGGCTCGCCAGGTACGGGTGGAAGCTTCCGGCCACGAAGCGCTGAAGCGCCGCCCGCTGTTCGCGCCCCGAGGCCGCGTGGGCGTCCAGCAGCGACTGGTGCAGGGCCAGCAGGTCCCGGGCGGTCTCGAGGCGGTTGCGGGTGGCGAACCCGGCCCTGGCCTCGGCGGTGACGCCGTACACGAGCGCGTCGGTCACCCGGATGCGGCGCGCGGCCAGCAGGAGGGTGGCGACGAAGGTGATGTGTTCGAGGTCCCAGCCGTCCCCGACGTGGAAGCCGTGTTCGCGCAGCAGGTCGGAGCGGAACAACTTGCCGCCGGGCGAGGCGGCGAAAAGCAGCTCGGGGGCGTCGGTGAGGCCGTCGACGGTCCGGTCGCCGGATGTGAAGCACCCGCGTAGGAACGTGTCGGCCTCGACCAGCACCTCCGAGTCCTGCCAGGTGTCGGCCACGACGACGTCGGGGTCGTCCGTGGCCGCCCCGGCGAGGAGCCTGGTCAGCGCGCCCTCGGCAAGCACTCCGGATCCGTCCATGAAGGCCGTGTACGGTCCGGCCAGCCGGTCGAGTACCAGGTGCCGCACGTCCTGGCCGGCACGGGTGTCCTCGACACGGACGACACTCGTGTTGCCGTAGCGGTCGGCGAACTCGACGGCGACCGGCGTGTCCGGGTCGGCACCTGCCGTGACCAGGAGCACCTGCGTCCGGCCGAACTCCTTCTGGCAGGCGAGGGAGGTCAGGGCGGCCCGCAGCGCGTCGTCGCCGTATCCGGTGCAGAAGACCACGACGCTCACGGCGGGCGCGGCGGGCGCGGGAACCTTCGCCGGCAGCTCGCCCGTACGCCACCACTGCCAGTGCTCCGGACTCGGCGCCTCGCGTGCGGCCGTCTTGGCGACGTTCTGGCCGACGGGGCGCCAGACGATGTTGCCGCTGCCCGTGACGTCCGCCCACAGGCCGGCGGATTTCAGCACGTGGTCGAGCGGCGCGAGGTCGACGCCGTGCACGCACATAGCCGTGGTGTGCTTGCGTCCCTCCCACAGCACCTGCACGTTCAGGTTGACGAGGCTGGGCGAGGAGAGAACCGCCGCGGCCGCACCGCTGTCGAGGGAGACCCGGTAGGTGATGTGGGACTCGTCGACCCGCACGTCCGGCACGTCCACGACGATCCGCTCGCCCGTGTCCTTGGCGCGCACGTGCAGTGCCAGCCGCAGGTCGTCGTCGGGCCTGATGCGCTGGAACTGGTTGAGGATCCGGCCCTCGAACGTGACCGTCCCGCCGTCGGCGGCGAGGGAGGTGACCTGGTTGAACAGCTTGGAGGTCTCGAACTTCTCGTCCTGCAGGCCGAGTTCGGTCACGTCCAGGTACTCGTCCGCGCCGGGGAGATCGGCGTGCCGGGCCGACCAGTACACGCGGTCCCCCCGGCGCACCAGGTCGGTGGAGATGACGCCGCGCCGCTGTTCGAAGTCGCTGACCGTGAGGGCGGCGTCGGCCAGCCGGTGCCGGAGGTAGAAGGCGCGCACCCGGTCCAGCGGCCCGCACAGCGCGTAGGCCCGCTCGTCGATCTCGGTCAGGTACTCCGAGACGATGTCGAGGAAGGCTGTGCGGTACCGCTCGTCGCCGGAGCGGAGCTCCTTGCCGTAGAGCCTCACGTCATGGCTGATGAAGCGGGCGTCCTTGTAGGTCTTGACCTCCTCGGCACCGGCGTCGCGCAGGAACGCGTCCGCCCGCCGGTGCACCTCGACCCGGTCGGAGATGCTGCGTATCTCCGCACGCCGGTTGGTGATCGAGGCGGAGCCGTCCTGTGCGTCCTCCCAATACCACCGGTAGACCGGCTCGGCGAGGACGGTGATCCCGGAAGCGAGCGTGTAGGACTTGGCCGAGAAGAAGGTGTCCTCGTAGAAGAGGCCCTCGGGGAAGAAGATCTCGTTGCCGAGCAGGAAGTCCCGCCGGTAGAGCTTCGCCGCGGCGATGGGGTCGTTGATCAGCTCGGGCCAGTTCCGGATGCCGTCCACGCTCCGGTCGGCGCCGTAGAGCAGGGGCTGCCACACCTGGGTGGTGCCGCGCTGCGGGTTGATCCGGTGGGCGCGGCCGGCGGTGATGTCCGCCCCGGTGTTCCGGGCCGATTCCAGCAGCAGCTCGCATGCCTTGACGGGCAGTTCGTCGTCGGAGTCGAGGAACATGACGTATTCGCCCTGTGCGGCACGGATTCCGTCGTTTCGGGGGGCGCCCACGCCTCCGCTGTTCGTCTGCCTGGGTATGAGCCTCAGGCGTGGGATCCGGTCCGCGTAACTCTCCGCGACCACCCGGCTGCTGTCCTGGGACGCGTCGTCGACGACCAGGACCTCGAGATCCTGACACGTCTGCACGACCAGGGAGTCGAGGGCCCGGCCAAGAGTGGCCGCGGCATTGTACGCGGGGACGACGACGGTGATGCTCGGTACAGCATCCACGCGCGGGGACATCACGCCTCCATTACCAGGGATGAAAGTCGGAGATCACACCTCCCGCGCCGTGGAGGCCACTCGAACCTCGGCCAGCGCGGCACGGAGACTCCCGGGGGACCATGCCACGAGGCCGTGTCGGGCGGCAAAGGCCGAGCATCGCGGGGCAGCGACCGACTGTTGAGCAGATTAACTCACCGGGCGTGTCAAGCCCTCCAAAATTTGCCCCCAAGACGGACACAAGTCCGCTTATCATCCAGTCACATGTGATTCACCACACAGGGCTGTGTGAGCACCGCAACCATCCGCGGCAGACCATTGTCTTAAGTCTGAGAGAACGGCGTATCGTTGGCCGCGCCCAACCCGCCCAGCGGTGACATCTCGCGGCACGACCGACCACCTCCGCGCGCTCCTCGGTGCCTCGCCGAGGACCCCCTCGAAAGGGCTTCCCCCCAACCATGGACATACCTCCGCTCGCCGAAGTGCGCCGCCGCACTGAGAAGAAGCGGGACGCCTGGTGGACCGTCCTCCTCGTCGATCCGGTGGCTACGCCGCTGGTGCGCTGGACGGCCAAGTGGACCAGGGTCACGCCGAACCAGATAACGTGGGCGGCGCTCGTGCTCGGCATAGGTGCGGCGGCCTGCTTCGCCCAGGGTGAGTGGCTGTGGCTGGTCGTCGGCGCGGCCGTGTACCACGTCAGCTTCATCCTGGACTGCATGGACGGGAAGCTGGCCCGCCTCACCGGCAACGGCTCCGAGTTCGGCGCGTGGCTCGACTACGTCTTCGACCGCATCCGGGTCCTCATCTGCGCCATCGCCCTCATGAGCGGCCAGTACGAGCGTACCGGTGAGGTGGCCTACGTCTGGCTGGCCCTGGTCGTCGTGTTCCTGGACGCGCTCCGCTACATCGACGCGCTGCAGATCTTCAAGGTGCGCCAGGGTATGCGGGCCAAGCTCCGGCAGGCTGCCGAAGAGGTCGCCGAGGTGACCCAGGTTCCCGCGCCCCAGCAGGGTCTGGCCGAGCGCATCGCCGCCGAGGCCAGGGACGAGCCCGCGGGCTTCGAGGCCGTCGAGGAGGACAAGGCCGAGGGCGGCTCGTCCGCAGGCAAGGCCGACGCCCCCGCGCTGGGCGTCGTCACGCAGCAGTCGTTCCTCCGCCGGTTCACGCACTACGCGAAGATCCGGGACTTCCTGATCAACCACCGCATCCGCACCCACCTGGTCAGCGGCATCGAATTTCAGATGGCGGTGTTCATCATCGGCCCGCTCGTGGGCGCGATCATGGGTGTGACCATCGTGGCCGGCGCGCTGCTGGTGCTGTTCGAGCTGGCCATCATCTACAAGCTGATGCTGTCGACCCGCGACTTCGAGCGCGCGATGGCCTCCTACAACCGCATCCTGGCCGACCCCGCGCCCACCGTGCCGGAGCAGGTCGCGGTGAGGGCACCGGCCGACGCCTGACGCCCCCTCGTACCAGTACGCCGCCGCGCCGGTCTCCCAGCACCCCGGAGACCGGCGTCGGCGTGTTTCCGGACCCGGCCGCGACCGGCGGCCGACAAGGGCCGGCCCTCCCCCGCACTTCCAGTACTGGAGCCCCCGGTGACGGACCAGCGCCCGCACGACGCCGCACTCGTCGTGCCATGTTTCAACGTGGCGGAGCACCTGCCGTCCTTCCTGGCGTCGGTCGCCGCCCTCGACGGCTTCGACCGGACTCAGGTGATCCTCGTCGACGACGGGTCGACGGACGGCACCCACGAGCTGCTCGCCGGGTTCGCCGGCCGGCATCCGCACGTGCAGCTGATCACCCAGCCGAACAAGGGTCCCGGGGCCGCCCGCAACCGCGGTCTGCGCGAGGTCCGTGCCGGCCATGTCGCCTTCGCCGACGCCGACGACGTGCTGGTGCCCGACGGGCTCTCCGCCATGCTGGCCTCCGCCCGGCGCAACGACGCCGACCTGGTCGTGGCGGATTTCACCAATGTGCCGCTGCGGCCGTACGGCCGCTGGAAGCGCTGTTTCGGCGCCGGTGACCGGTGTGTCGGGAGCATCACCGACCACCCGGACCTGGTGTTCTCCGCGAGCGTGTGGAACAAGCTGTTCTCCGTGCCGTTCCTGCGGCGCACCAAGGCCGCCTTCCCGGAGGGTGTGCTCTTCGAGGACGCCTGGTTCAGCGTCCCGGCCCTGCTGTCGGCCCGTCGCGTGAACCTGCTCGACCGCCCCGTCTACGTGTACCGGCAGCGCGGCGACGGCTCCTCGATCATGGACTCGCTGCGACGGAACGCGGGCAACTACCGCGACCACCTCGATCTCAACCTGCACCTGCTCGACCTGGGCACGCGGCACGGCCCCGAGGTGCGACGGCTGATGGAGCGCTACGCGGCCCTCACCTATCTCGGCTTCCTCAGGAGGCTGCCCGAGGCGCCGCCCGACCTGGATGTCGCGGCGCTCCTGCCCGACGTGCACAGGCTCTACCAGGGCATCCGCGACGACGTCCTGCGGGAGTTCGTCACGAGCCGCCGGGACGCCGCACTGCAGACGGCGGCGAAGGCGGGCTCCCTCGGCGACCGGCTCGCCGCTCCCCGGCCGCTGCCGCTGGAGGGGAGCCGGCCGGCCGACGGCGAGTGGCGGGAACTGCCGCTCAACCCCGCCGTCACCGCCCAGGGCCTCCCGCCCCGCTACCGGCTGGACGGCGACCGCGTCGAACTCGGCGGTACGGTCGCCACAGTCGACGGCCGCGGGTTCGGGTCCCGTTGGACCTCCAGTACGACGCCCATCAGCGCCGTACTGGACACCGCGGTGAGCCCGGCCCGCACGCATCGCGGTGTCGCGCTGCTCCAGACGCTGCCGGCGTCCACTCTCAACGTGGCCACACTGCAGATCTCCGAGGGCGGCGTGCTGACGCTGTCGCTGCCGCGCATGGAGGTGCTGCCGGGCTGGGTCGACCTGTCGGCGATGACGTGGCCGCTGCCGGAGCCGGTACCCGCCGGCTGACCGGCCACGACGCCGCGAGCCGGTCTCCTACGAGGCGAAGGGGTCGAACCCTTCGTACTCCCCGTCCGCCTCGTCCTTCTCGGCCTGGCGGTCCCGGCGTCGCTGGGCGGCCGGGCGGGGCGCCTCGAAGCGGTGGTCCTCGCCGCGGCGGCCGAGCATCTCGGCGCCGGCCGACACGGAGGGCTCCCAGTCGAAGACGACCGCGTTGTCCTCGGGACCGATGGCGACGCCGTCGCCGTTGCGGGCGCCCGCCTTCATCAACCGCTCCTCCACACCGAGGCGGTTGAGCCGGTCGGCGAGGTAGCCGACGGCCTCGTCGTTGCTGAAGTCGGTCTGCCGCACCCAGCGTTCGGGCTTCTCGCCGCGCACCCGGAACAGGCCGTCCTCCTCGCGGGTGACGGTGAAGCCCGCGTCGTCCACGGCCTGGGGCCGGATGACGATCCGCGTGGCCTCCTCCTTCGGCCGGGCGGCACGTGCCGCGGCGACCAGCTCGGCCAGCGCGAAGGACAGCTCCTTGAGGCCCATGTGGGCCACCGCGGACACCTCGAAGACCCGGTAGCCGCGCGCCTGAAGGTCCGGGCGGACCATCTCGGCGAGGTCCTTGCCGTCCGGCACGTCGATCTTGTTCAGGACCACGATCCGGGGCCGGTTGTCCAGGCCGCCGTACTCGCTCAGCTCGGCCTCGATGACGTCCAGGTCGGAGACCGGGTCGCGCTCGGACTCCAGCGTCGCCGTGTCCAGGACGTGCACCAGCACGCTGCACCGCTCCACGTGCCGCAGGAACTCCAGGCCCAGGCCCTTGCCCTGGCTGGCGCCGGGGATGAGACCGGGGACGTCCGCGACGGTGTACACGGTCTCGCCGGCGGTCACCACGCCCAGGTTCGGGACGAGGGTCGTGAAGGGGTAGTCGGCGATCTTCGGCTTGGCCGCACTCAGTACGGAGATCAGCGAGGACTTGCCGGCGCTCGGGTAGCCGACCAGCGCCACGTCGGCGACGGTCTTCAGCTCCAGGTGGATGTCCTGGACATCTCCGGGCACCCCGAGCAGCGCGAAACCGGGGGCCTTGCGCCGCGCGGAGGCCAGCGCCGCGTTGCCGAGGCCGCCCCGGCCGCCCTGCGCGGCGACATAGGAGGTGCCGTGGCCGACCAGGTCGGCCAGCACGTTGCCCGCGCCGTCGAGGACCACGGTGCCGTCGGGCACGGGCAGGACCAGGTCCTGGCCGTCCTTGCCGGAACGGTTGCCGCCCTCGCCGGGCTTGCCGTTGGTGGCCTTGCGGTGCGGGGAGTGGTGGTACTCGAGGAGCGTGGTCACGGACTGGTCGACGGTGAGGATCACGTCGCCGCCCCGGCCGCCGTTGCCGCCGTCCGGGCCGCCGAGCGGCTTGAACTTCTCCCGGTGGACGGAGGCACAGCCGTGGCCTCCGTTACCCGCGGCGACGTGCAGTTCGACGCGGTCCACGAAGGTGGTCATGGGATGTGCCTCCAGTTACTGCTCACTGCCGGGAATGTCTCTTGGGTAACACGCGAAAGGCGGACCCGCTTCCCTTCGGGGAAGTGAGGCCCGCCTCGCGAAAGTTTCCGGTCAGGCGACCGGAACGATGTTCACGACCTTGCGGCCACGGTTGGTGCCGAACTGCACCGAGCCGGGCTGCAGCGCGAACAGCGTGTCGTCGCCACCGCGGCCGACACCGGCGCCCGGGTGGAAGTGGGTGCCGCGCTGGCGGACCAGGATCTCACCCGCGTTGACGACCTGACCGCCGAAGCGCTTCACGCCGAGCCGCTGGGCATTCGAGTCGCGACCGTTCCGGGTGGACGATGCGCCCTTCTTGTGTGCCATGTCTCCTCAGTCCCTTACTTCGCGGCCGCGGGGATCTCAGTGACCTTGATCGCCGTGTACTGCTGGCGGTGGCCCTGACGACGGCGGTAGCCGGTCTTGTTCTTGTAGCGCAGAATGTCGATCTTCTGGCCCTTGTGGTGGTCCACGACCTCGGCCTGGACCTTGATGCCGGCCAGCACCCACGGGTCGCTGGTCACAGCGTCGCCGTCGACAACGAGCAGGGTCGAGAGCTCGACCGTGTCGCCTACCTGGGCGGTGGAAATCTTGTCAACCTCAACGATGTCGCCGACAGCAACCTTGTGCTGGCGACCACCGCTGCGCACGATGGCGTACACGCGGATCTCACTCTCTCGCTCGGGAACGGCACCCCCGCAGTCCAGCCACCCGGTGACACACGGACAGCCTCTCCCGGCCGGGGCCCGCGAGGGCCCGCACCCGGAAGGAAAGAGGTTTACGGGGATGTGACGCGTCAGTCGACACGCCGACGGTCAAGGTTACGGGTCTCGACCAGGGGGGTCAAACCGGGCCCCGTGCGACCGACGGCGTCCCTGCGGAACGTGAGCAGCTTCTCGTCGCTCTCCGCGCGTGTGCCAAGCGGGACCCGCCTCTCCGCGTGCCCATGCGCAACCCGCGTTCTGCGGGGACGCCGCGGCCGTACGCCGGAGCCGGCGTCCCGCCCGCTTCGATCAGCGGGCATCGGGCATCGGGCATCGGGCATCGCGGGGCAGCTCAGTCGCAGGGAACGTACTGACCGTTGGCCGTCGCGGCGGTCATCCTGGTGAGCGTGAGCTCCACCGTGGCGCTGGTGGTGCGCCAACAGTTGCCCACCTGCACCGTCGGCGCGTAACACCCCGCGGTTCTCCCCTCCGCGAGGTTGGTGGGTGCGCACCAGACGTCACCCCCGAGCTGAGACTCGAAGATCACTCTTCCCTTGCTGAGGTACTGGTCGGACGTCCCCGCGTTCTGGACGACGGATCACCTCGTGACCGGCTGAGGGGGAGGCGGCCGAGGCCGCCGTGCACGACACCGGCTGGAGGGGGGCGGCCTGCCCAGTCCCCGTATGCTCGGCAGCCGTAGCCGGACAGCGGAAGGCGAACAAGAGTGAACTACAGGGTCCAGCCCAGCGCGCAGGTGGACGCGAGTGCCGAGATAGGTGCGGGCAGCAGCGTCTGGGACCTCGCGCAGATCCGCGAGCAGGCCCGCCTCGGCGAGGGCTGCGTCGTCGGACGCGGTGCCTACATCGGCACGGGTGTGCGTATGGGCGACAACGTCAAGGTGCAGAACTACGCCCTCGTCTACGAGCCGGCCGAGCTGGGCGACGGCGTCTTCGTCGGCCCCGCCGCCGTGTTCACCAACGACCACAATCCCCGTTCCGTCGACCCGGAGGGCCGGCAGAAGCGGGGCGGCGACTGGGAGGCCGTGGGCGTCACGGTGGCCGAGGGAGCTTCCGTCGGGGCCCGGTCGGTGTGCGTCGCCCCGGTCCGCGTGGGCCGCTGGGCCATGGTCGCCGCCGGGGCGGTCGTCACCAAGGACGTGCCCGACTTCGCCCTGGTGATGGGCGTGCCGGCGCGGCAGACCGGGTGGGTGGGGCGCGCCGGGCACAAGCTCGTGCAGAAGGAGTCCGGAGTGTGGCAGTGCCCGGAGTCGGGTGCGCTGTACGACGAGCAGGACGGTGTTCTCACCGAGCGCGACGCCTGACGGGCGCCTGACGGGCGCGCACCCGTACGCGAGCGGCCCGTGGCCCGCAGAGTCCTCCTGCGGGCCACGGGCCGCTCCGCGTCGCCCTCCGGGCGACCGGCGTCCGCCGGTGTCAGCCGATCCCGAAGAGCCGGTCGAACTCACCCCGCACCACCGGCCAGTCCCACGAGGCCAGGGCATGCTTCTCACTCGCCCGGCAGTGCTGCGACCACGTCTCCTCGTCGGCGGTGACGGCCAGGATCCGGTCTGCGGCCGCCTCCGGAGTGCTCACCACCCAGTCCGCCGGATACAGGGTCGAGGCGCCGTGCTTCTGCCCGGCGAAGAAGGGCCAGTCGCGGACGACGGGGACCGCTCCGCTGGCGGCACCCTCCATCACACCGACGTGGCAGCCCTCCCGCACGGAGCTGCTGAGGATGACGCCGACGTCCCGCAGGCTGCCGGGCACGTCGGTGGTGGCCCCCCGGCGCTCGACGGCGCCCTCCTGTACCAACGGGGTCAGCTTGCGCCGGAAGGAGCGCTCGTAGGCGGCCACCGCCCGGCTGGCCTTGGTGTTCATGTCGCCGCCGATGAGCACCAGCCGGTAGCGCTCGTCGCGGCGGCGGAGCTCCCGGATGACACGCAGGGCCCACAGAGGGTCCTTGGCGACCTGCCCGATGCCCACCATGCCCACGGTGAAGCGGGCGTCGGCGCTTTTCGGGAGAGCGAAACCCGCGAGGTCCATGCCGTTGTCGACGATGTGCGTGCGCGGCGCACGCGGCCCGGCCAGGGCCGGGACGGAGCCCAGAGCGAGGTCACGGATGTGGTCCGCGACGAAGACCAGGTCATCGACGCGGGAGAAGTCCGTCAGCCGGGGCCAGTGGGAGAACGCCTCGTAGCTGTGCAGCCGCACCACGATGCGTGCGGTACCCGGGTCCACAGAGGTGAACAGCGCCGCCGCGGCGGCACACCAGTCGATGAAGACCGTATCGGCCCAGTCGAGGTGGGGGCGCAGGTGCTGCTCGGCTGTGAAGCCGTACATCGCGTCGCCACCCAGGCGGTACTCCATGAGCCGACGGCGGTTGCCGGCGAGTCGTTTGATGCCGGGATGGTCGGCGATGTCGAGGAATCTCAGCTCGACATCCGGATTCGACTCGTAGTGGTCCCTGATCAGACCGAGGAAGTTGTCGTTGCCGTCCGTCACGACCAGCAGTCGGCGCGGCCTGCCGGGCTCCGGCTCCGCCGCCGGACGCGCCCGGCCGCGTTCCCCCGCCACGGCGGACGCGGCCGTCGACGCAGAGGTCAGCCGGGCGAACTCCTCCGCCCGAGTGGTCAGCGGGCTCTTGCGCTGATCGATGTGAGCCACCCGGTGGAAGGCCGTGGTCAGAGCATGGTTGACGAACTCCGCCGCGCCGGCCGGGTCCTGCGCCTCGTACAAGTGATCGGCGTGGGCGAGGTCCGCCTCGGCCGACGCCAGCAGAGTGTCCGGCGTGGACCCCTGCACCAGCGCGCGCCGGGTCGCTGCGCGCAGTACCTCGGAGCGTGCCCGAGTATCGCGCAACCTGCTTGCCGTCGCGGACGCGGTCGCCAGCGCCGCCTGGTTCCGCTTGGTGGCGAACAGACCGAGCACCAGGTTGCGGGTCATGTCGATACGGGTCTTCTCGCTGAGCGGAAGAAGCGGCACACGCCGGGCGAGGGCCGCACCGACCTTGCTCCCCAGCAGCTTCTCGTTGCCCAGGAGAAGGGCGAGGTCCGAAGCACGCTCCTCCCGCCCCCCGTCCGGCTCGCTTCGCCGCTCGGTGAGGGGCGGCTCGGCCGTACCCTCACGCAGCGCATGCGCCGTTCGCTGCGCCGCGGCAAAGCCCACGCACGCATGCGCCCCCGGGTTGAGCCGGGCGAGTTCCCAGGCGCTGTAGTAGGCCTTGGTGTCGACAGCGACGATCACGTCGGCGGTCTTGGCCAGGCGCAGTACGTTCTGGTCAGCGCCCACGTAGGCCCAGAAGCGCTCGTGCGGGTGGGCCTCCAGCGCGTGAGCCCTGGCACGCCAGTGCAGGTTGGCGCCGTCTGTCGCCACCCGTAGCACACTGCCCAGCCCCCAGTCGGGGTCGATGGCGCGCTCGGAGAAGGTACCGACGACATGAACGCGTGCGTCGATCTCCTTCAGCTCGGCGACGAACGCGGAGAGGGTGTCGGTGTTGGGCGTGCGCCCCACCACGACAAGCACGTCCATCACGATTCCTCCTTCTCCCCGGCCCCGGAAGCCGCTCCCGTGACCAGTTCCGTAAGAGCCTGCACCGCGGGCCTCATGAGAGCTCCACGTTCATAGGCCTCGCCGTGCGCACGTGCCGCGCGGCGCTGTCCGTCGGTGGCCGACGCAGCGAGGTGGGCGGCGCGACAGAAGGACTCAGTCAGCTTCTCGACGTCGAGACCGTGCGCTCCGGTCCACAGGGGGTGACCGTCCAGGAGATGGGACGCGTCGTGCTCCCGTTCATGCATGGACACGATCGGGAGGCCGGTGCTCATGTACTCGTAGACCTTGCCGGAGGTCATGTGCCGGCCACCCAGGATGACGAGCACCAGGGCGTCCCAGCCGCCGTAGACCTTGGCCACCTCGGCCTTGGGTACCGGCCCGTCGACCACGACCCCGTCGTCTGCGGCCTCGCGCAGCAGCTCCATGTGCTTGTTGGCTCCGCGGTTGGCGCCGACACCGATGTGTCCGCGCACCTCCAGCCTGGCGGAGGCGACGAGCGGATCACGGGCCCGTGCGGCGCGCCACGCCTCCAGGACCTTCTCCAGCAACCGTACCGAGAAGCTGATCGTGCCCAGGTGACCGAAGACCAGAGGTTCATCACCGGACCGCTGCCGGGCCGGCAGATCCACGCTGTCGGCGTCGTAGCCGTTGCGGACGACGTGTATGCGCGCGCGGTGCTCGGGATAGCGGTTTCGGTAGTGCTCGGCGATGGGATCGTTGACGCACCAGAAGGACACCGCGTCGGCGATCACCCGCTCTTCCCACTTGCCCGCCTCGGAGTCCCGGGGGAAGGCCTCCACATCGTCCACCACGTCGATGGACCAGCCGTCCCGGAAATCCACCGCGTAGGGAACTTCGCATTCCTCGTACAGGCGCCGGACTGCGGCCAGTTGGACATAGGGAACGCAGCTGGCCAGGGACAGCGTCACCGGGTTCTCTCGATGGATGCGCAGCGCAGCCTCTTCGAGGTGGTATCGCCAACCGCCGAAGACGGGATCGGGGAAGACCGCGGACGCCTGATCCCGCATGGTGGTGTGCCACTGCTGCGGGTCGATGGCCCGCTCCCGCGAGAACTGGCGCAGGTCGGTCTCCAGGTCGTCCCGGGACAGTGGCAGCTTCAGGATGTCGATCCGGGGGTCGACGGACGCGGTGAGCGTCTGGTCGATGCCGCAGTCGCCCAGCCATCCCTCGTCCTCGATGGTGACGACGGTGACACGCCATCCCAGCGAGGCGAACTGATTGGCCGTCTCCCGCATGCGGAACACGCAGCTCTTGGCCGCAGGCGGGAAACCGATGGCGAAATACAGCAGGTGGGGGCGGTCGTCGGCCGCCTTTGGTGCAGGTTCAGCGGTTGACAAGAGAGCTTCCTCGGCTGGAGATGTGACGCGTGGGGCGGCTGACCGTGCCGCTTGGTGTCAGCCCCCGATGACGACCCGCCGCACGCCCTCCCAGCGGGCCGGGTCCGTGGTGCGGCGGCCGTCCACGAGGACGCGCACGTCGGGCAGGTCGGTTGCGGACAGCTCGCGGTACTCGGCGTGGTCGGCCTGGAGGATCGCGGCGGTCACGGTCTGGCCCTCGTGCGGGGGCAGGCCGTGCGCCGCCAGTTCCTCGGCGGTGTACATCGGGTCGGAGACGTAGGGCACCGCACCGCGCTCACGCAGTGCCTCCACCGTCCCGTAGACGCCGGAGAACGCGGTCTCCTTCACACCGCCGCGGTAGGCGGCGCCCAGTACCAGGACGTTGACACCGGTCAGGTCACCGTGGGCGGCCGCGAGGAGGTCGACGGCGTACGCCGGCATCGCGGCGTTGGCCTCGCGCGCGGCGCTGACCACGGTGGCCTGCGGGTCGTTCCACAGGTACATCCGCGGGTAGATCGGGATGCAGTGGCCGCCGACGGCGATGCCCGGCTGGTGGATGTGGCTGTACGGCTGGCTGTTGCAGGCCTCGATGACCTTCTTGACGTCGATGCCCGCGGTGTCCGCGAAGCGCGCGAACTGGTTGGCCAGGCCGATGTTGACGTCCCGGTACGTGGTCTCGGCGAGCTTGGCCATCTCGGACGCCTCCGAGGTGCCCAGGTCCCACACGCCGTTGGGCCGCGGCAGGTCGTCACGCTCGTCGAAGTCCAGGACCTGCCGGTAGAAGTCCACGCCCCGACGCGTGGACGCCTCGTCGATGCCACCGACCAGTTTCGGGTAGCGCCGCAGGTCGGCGAAGACGCGGCCGGTGAGGACCCGCTCCGGGGAGAACACCAGGTGGAAGTCCTCGCCCGCGGTCAGACCCGAGCCCTCGGCCAGCATCGGTGCCCAGCGATCCCGGGTCGTGCCGACGGGGAGCGTGGTCTCGTACGACACCAGCGTGCCCGGCTTCAAGCCCTGCGCGATGGCCTTGGTCGCCGCGTCCATCCAGCCGAAGTCGGGGACGCCCTCGGCGTCCACGAACAGCGGTACGACCACGACGACGGCCTCGGACCGTGCCACCGCGTCGGCGGTGTCGGTGGTAGCGGAGAGCAGCCCCTGGTCGACGGCGTTCTTGAGGCGGACGTCGAGGTCGTGCTCGCCGGGAAACGGCTCGGTGCCGGCGTTGACCAGGTCGACGACCTTCTCGTTGACGTCGGCGCCGATCACCCGGTGGCCCTTGGTGGCGAACTGCACGGCGAGCGGCAGGCCGATCTTCCCGAGGGCGACTACGCAGATGTTCATGGACGGGGGTGCTTCTTTCTCGGGGCGGTCTGCGGGGCCGGGACACGAGACCCGGACGGTAACGATGTCTGCGGATCAGGCGCCGGACGGCACGGCGTCGACGGCCGTGTCCAGCCGCACGGTGGCACCGCTCGCGGCGGACTGCAGCACGGCCGCGGCCACCTCGACGGTCCGCAGGCCCTCCCGCAGCGTGGAGATCTCGTGCGAGACGCCGAGCACGGCGTCCCGGAAGAACTCGTGCTCGACCAGGAGCGGCTCCCGCTTGGGGATCGCGTAGCGGATCATGTCGCCCTGGGCGACCCCGCGAAACGCCTGCAGGGCCTCCCACTCGGTGGCGACGGCCGCGTTGGAGTGGAAGGTCAGGTCCGCGGTGAGCGTGTCGGCGATGAAGCAGCCGCGCTCGCCGGTGACCGAGGTGAACCGCTCCTTGAGCGGGCTCAGCCAGTTGACCAGGTGGCTGACCATGGTGCCGTCGGAGAGCTGCCCGACGGCGGCGACCATGTCCTCGTGCGGGCGGCCGCTCTTGGAGACGGTGTGCGCGGAGATCGACACGTACGGAGTGCCGGTGACCCATGCGGTCAGGTCGATGTCGTGCGTGGCCAGGTCCTTGACGACACCGACGTCGGCTATGCGGTGCGGGAAGGGGCCCTGACGCCGGGTCACGACCTGGAAGACCTCGCCCAGTTCGCCGGCTTCCAGGCGGGCCCGCAGGTTCTGCAGCGCCGGGTTGTACCGCTCGATGTGCCCGACGCCGGCCACCAGGCCCCGGCTCTCGAAGGCCTCGACCAGGCGCCGCGCGCCGTCGACGGTGTCCGCCACCGGCTTCTCGACCAGCGCGTGCACCCCCGCCTCGGCCAGCCGCAGGCCGACCTCCTCGTGGAGCGCGGTCGGGCAGGCCACCACGGTGTAGTCGACGCCCTGCGCGATGAGCTGCTCCACGGACTCCAGTACCGGTATGCCGCGCGCGACGCCGAACTTGTCGCCCATCGGGTCGACCACGGCGACCAGTTCCACGCCGTCCAGTTCCGACAGGACTCTGCAGTGGTGGCGGCCCATCGATCCGAGGCCGACCAGGCCGGCCCGCAGTTTCGCCTTGCTCACAGCGCTTCTCCCAGGGTGTTCACCGCGTCCACGATGCGGGCCAGGTCCGCGTCGGTCAGCGAGGGGTGGACCGGCAGGGAGACCACCTGGGCGGCGGCCCGCTCGGTCTCCGGCAGGTCCCAGGTACGGCCGGCCTTCTGGTCCGGCTCCCAGTACGGCTTGAGCCGGTGGATGGGGGTGGGGTAATAGACGGCGTTGCCCACCCCGGCGGCCGTGAGCCGCTCCTGCACCGCGTCCCGGTCCATGCCCTCCGGGACCCGCACGGTGTACTGGTGGTAGACGTGACGCGCGCCCTCGGCGACCGGAGGGGTGGCCAGAGCGGTGAGACGCTCGTCGAAGTGGGCGGCGTTGGCGCGGCGGCGGTCCGTCCATCCCGCCAGCCGGCCGAGCTGGACCCGGCCGATGGCGGCGGCCACGTCCGTCATGCGCATGTTGGCGCCGACGATCTCGTTCGCGTAGCGCTGCTCCATGCCCTGGTTGCGCAGCAGCCGCAGGGTGCGCGCCAGTTGGGCGTCGGCGGTGGTGATCATGCCGCCTTCGAGGGCGTGCATGTTCTTCGTCGGGTAGAAGCTGAACGTTCCCGCGGTCCCGAACGCGCCGACCGGAGTGCCGTTCAGCTCGGCGGCGTGTGCCTGGCAGGCGTCTTCGACGACGGCGAGGCCGTGCTTCTCGGCGATCGGCGTCAGGCGGTCCATCGCGGCCGGGTGCCCGTACAGGTGGACCGGCATGATGGCGGCGGTCCGCGGCGTGACGGCGGCCTCGACCGCCGCCGGGTCCAGGCAGAAGCTGCCGGGTTCGATGTCGGCGAAGACCACGTCGGCCCCGACCAGCCGCACGGCGTTGGCGGAGGCGGCGAAGGAGAAGGAGGGCACGATGACCTCGTCGCCCGGGCCGAGACCGAGAGCCATGAGCGTCAGGTGCAGCGCGGACGTGCCGGAGTTCACCGCCACGCTGTGGCGTCCGTCCACCAGCCGGGAGAACTCCTCCTCGAAGGCGGCGACCTCCGGCCCCTGCACGACCCTGCCGCTGCGCAGCACACGCACAGCGGCCTCGATCTCCTCTTCGTCGATCACCGGCCGGGCGGCCGGGATGGACTCAGGGGCGTCGGTCATCGACATCCTCCTCTTCAGCGGCCGGTCGGCACTGACTCTGTACGGATCGGAGAACGGAAGTCGTCCCGGTGTGACGCGTTCACGTTCCCCTCGGATCGCCCGAGCGCGCAGACGGCGAACGGCTCCCCCCAGGAGGCCCCCGGATGCCTTGCGGGACGGGGGCGGCCACGAGCACCACACGCTTCGGGGTGTTCATCGGCCGGCGTCGTCGACCTACCCGCGATCAGCAGCCGATCCGCCGATCAGATTAGCAGGAGGTGCACATGCGTTCCCCTCCCTGTCACCTCCGGGCAACCTGCACGACAGGCGATCGCGCGGCCCACGACGACACGGCGCGGGTTCCGGTGGATACCGGGACCCGCGCCGTGCCTGTGCTTCTTGTGTGTGCCGTCGTCAGCTCTCGGTGTCGGCCGTGACCGACGACGGTGCCTGCTGGGCGGCCGCCGCGGTCTTCTTCGACGCCGTCTTCTTGGCCGTGGCCTTCTTGGCGGTCGTCGTCTTGGCCGCCTTCTTGGCCGTGGCCTTCTTCGCGGTCGTCGTCTTCTTGGCCGCGGTCTTCTTGGTGGCGGCCTTCTTCGCCGTCGCCTTCTTGGCCGTCTTGCGGGCCGCCGCCTTCTTGGTCGGGGCGGCCTCCTCGGCGTCGGTCCGCCCGTCGGCCTGCGCGTCCGGTGCCGCCACCGTCGCGGCCTGCCCGGCCGGGTCCTGAGCCGCGGCCGACGGGACGACCACGACGGCCGCCTCCTCGGACGCGGTGGACGTGGTGGGCTTGCGCACCGCACGGCGCCGCGGACGGGCCGGGGCGGCGCTCTCGGCGGCCGTATCCGACGGCTCCGCGGACGCCTCGGCGGCGGCCGGGACCTCAGGTGCCTGCTCGGTCTGCTCGGGCTGCTGGGACGCCGTGGTCTCCGGGACCGTCAGCACGGCGGCCTCGGTTCCCGTGGGGGAACCGGCCGGTGCGGACACCTTCCGGGTGGCCCGACGACGGGTACGGCCCTTGGGCGCGGCCTCATCCGACACGGGCGCCGGGGCCGGGGCGCCGGAGACCGCGTCCTCGGCGGCCGCGGGCTCGGCCAGCACCTCGGCGGCGGGCTCGCGCCGCACGGGACGCTCGACCTCTTCCTCCGCCGTGACGTCCTGCGCGGTCGGGGCCTCGCCCTTCGCGGCCTCGCCCTTCGCGGCCTTGGGTGCACCGGCCGGGGCCGATGCCCGCCGACTGGCGCGACGCCGGCCACGACCACGCGTGGCGGCGGCCTCGGCCTCGGCGGCGCTGCTGTACAGCTCCTCGTCCGCGCTGAAGTCGGGCGCCGGGAGCGCGACCGGCTCGGCCACCTCGGCGGCCACCTCGGACTCGGACTCGGTGTCCGCCTCCTGCTCCGCCGTCGGACCGGTCTCGACCCCGGCGACGGCCTCGTGCTCGTGCTCGTGTGGCTGTTCGGCCCCGGCCCGCGCCCGCTTGCGGCGCTTGCCGCCGCCACCGCCGCCGCCACCGGCCGACGCCGGCTGGTCGAGGTGGACGATGACACCGCGCCCGTTGCAGTGGACGCAGGTCTCCGAGAACGACTCCAGCAGGCCCTGGCCGACCCGCTTGCGGGTCATCTGGACCAGGCCCAGCGAGGTCACCTCGGCGACCTGGTGCTTGGTCCGGTCCCGGCCCAGGCACTCCAGCAGGCGCCGCAGCACCAGGTCGCGGTTGGACTCCAGCACCATGTCGATGAAGTCGATGACGATGATGCCGCCGAGGTCGCGCAGCCTGAGCTGGCGCACGATCTCCTCGGCCGCCTCCAGGTTGTTCCTGGTGACCGTCTCCTCGAGGTTGCCGCCCTGACCGGTGAACTTGCCGGTGTTGACGTCGATGACGACCATCGCCTCGGTCCGGTCGATCACCAGCGAACCGCCACTCGGCAGCCACACCTTGCGGTCCAGCGCCTTGGCGAGCTGCTCGTCGATCCGGTACGTGGCGAAGACGTCGACCTCGCTGCTCCACCTGGACAGCCGGTCGGCGAGGTCGGGCGCCACGTGGGCCACGTAGCCGTGGATGGTCTGCCAGGCCTCGTCACCGCTGACGACGACCTTGGAGAAGTCCTCGTTGAAGATGTCGCGCACGACCCGGACGGTCATGTCCGGCTCGCCGTAGAGCAGCGTGGGCGCGTTGGAGCTGCCGCCGCTCTTCGCCTTCTTCTGGATGTCCTCCCACTGCCCCTGGAGCCGTTCGACGTCACGGCGCAGCTCGTCCTCGCTGGCGCCCTCGGCGGCGGTGCGCACGATGACGCCCGCGTCCTCGGGGACGATCTTCTTCAGGATCGTCTTCAGCCGGGAGCGCTCGGTGTCGGGCAGCTTGCGGCTGATGCCGGTCATCGAGCCCTCGGGCACGTAGACCAGGTAGCGGCCGGGCAGCGAGACCTGGCTGGTCAGGCGGGCACCCTTGTGACCGATCGGGTCCTTGGTGACCTGCACGAGGACCGACTGGCCTGACTTGAGGGCGGACTCGATGCGCCGCGGGCCGTTCGCCATGCCCAGCGCCTCGAAGTTGACCTCACCGGCGTACAGGACGGCGTTGCGGCCCTTGCCGATGTCGATGAAGGCGGCCTCCATCGACGGCAGTACGTTCTGCACCTTGCCGAGGTAGACGTTGCCGACGTACGAGGTGGCCTGCTCCTTGTTGACGTAGTGCTCGACGAGCACCCCGTCCTCCAGGACGCCGATCTGGGTGCGCTCGCCGTGCTGGCGGACGACCATGACGCGCTCGACGGCCTCGCGGCGGGCCAGGAACTCGGCCTCGGTGATGATCGGCACACGCCGGCGGCCCTGCTCGCGGCCCTCCCGGCGGCGCTGCTTCTTGGCCTCCAGGCGGGTGGAGCCCTTGATGGACTGCACCTCGTCGGACGGCTCGTAGTTCTTCTCCCGCGCAGGCCGCGGCTCGCGGACCTTGACGACGGTGCGCTCGGGGTCGTCGTCGGAGGACTCGGCCTCACCGGAGCCGTCCCCGGCGCGGCGGCGACGGCGACGGCGGCGACGGCTGCTGCTGGAGCCACCGCTCTCGCCGGAGGCGTCCTCGCCCTCCTCGGCGTCCTCCTCCGACTGCTCGGCGGTGTCCTCGCCCTCCTCGGCGGCGGCGTGCTCGGTCTCGCCGTCCGTCAGGTCGCCGTCGGCGGAGTCGCCCCTGCGGCGGCGACGGCCGCCCCGGCGACGGCGACGGCGCGAACCGGACTCCTCGTAGCCCTCGGCGTCGTCGTGGTCCTCGCCCGACCCGTCGGAGTCGGCCTCCACTTCGTCCTCGGCGTCGGCGTCGGCGTCGGCGTCGGCGTCGGAATCCGTCCCGGCCTCGGGCCCGCCCCGGGTGCCGGCGGTGGCCCGCTCCTCGGCGGCCTCCTCGGCGGCGGCCCCCCGGCGCTTGCGACGGCGGCGCGACCCGGAGGGCTGCTCCTCCGGGGACTCCGCGCTCTCCTCGACCGGCTTCGCCGGCTCGGCATCGGCCGCCTCCGCGGCGGCCTCGGCCGCGGCCCGCTCGGGCGTCTGGAACTGGGGCTCCGCGAACACGGGCGCCCGGAACACGGCGACCGCGGGACGCGACGGGCGCTTGGGCGCATCCGCCTCGTCGGACTCCGCGGCGGCGCTCTGCGCCGGGGCGGCGAACCCGGTGGCGGCCTTACGGGTGGACCGGCGGCGCGCACGGCGCGGAGCGGCGTCCTCACCGGACTCGACGGGCTCGGTGGTCTTCGCGGGCTCGGGCGTGTTCGCGGCCTCGGATGCCGGGGCGGCCTCGGGCACCGGCTCGCTCGCTTCGGCGGCGGCCTCGGCGGGCGCCTCGCTCGGGGCGGACACGCGGCGCGTGGCACGACGGCGGGTACGGCCCTTGGGCGCGGCGGCCTCGGCCTCTGCCTCGACGGGCACGGCCTCCTCGGCCGACTCCGAGGCCCTGGCGGCAGACTCGGCGACAGCCGGCTCAGCGGCCGAAGCCACACCACGCGTGGCACGACGACGAGCACGCCGCGGCCGCGGAGCGACATCCTCAGCGGCCGGCTCGGATGTGACGGCCTCTGCCTCGACGGGCGCGGCCTCCTCGACCGACTCCGAGGCCCTGGCCGCAGACTCGGCGACAGCCGGCTCAGCGGCCGAAGCCACACCACGCGTGGCACGACGACGAGCACGCCGCGGAGCGGCATCCTCGGCGGCCGGCTCGGATGTGACGGCCTCTGCCTCGACGGGCACGGCCTCCTCGACCGACTCCGAGGCCCTGGCCGCAGACTCGGCGACAGCCGGCTCAGCGGCCGAAGCCACACCACGCGTGGCACGACGACGAGCA